>JBOHFG010000163.1:0-24355 GCA_050699575.1 Pseudonocardiaceae bacterium | reverse complement strand
CGCACCAGCTCGTCGGTGTGGCGCTCCAGGAGCGCCAGATACAACTCCAGCTTGCTGGGAAAGTGCTGGTAGAGCACCGGCTTGCTGACCCCGGCACGCTCGGCGATGTCGTCCATGACGGTGGCGTAGTACCCGTTGTTGACGAAGACGTCAGTCGCTGCGGCGAGGAGTTGAGCGCGCCGCTCGTCCCGGGGCATCCGCACCCCACGGGGCGCTGTGTCTGTACGGATCGATACAGCGAGAGCTGACTGGAGGCCGGTTTCCAGGTCGAGGAAGCTGGCGATGTGGTCGCTCATCGTGTTGTAGCCAACGATCTCGACCGCTTCGTTGAGTCCGCCGCGCAGGTCAAGGGCACCAGCAAGGGAACCAACGAGCGCGGCGTAGTCACGGCGCTCGACTTCCTCCGGCCCCTCGTTCGGAATCTGAACTATAGTCACTCCTGCTCACCGCCCGCCGCGCGCAGCCGACGTAACGCCGCTCTGGCGTTGCGGAGCGTGGAACGCACCGTAGCCGGGTCCATGCCCAATTCTGCGGCGATCTCCGCCGGTGTCGCACCGTCATAAGTCCAGGCAAGAACCTTGCGCTGCTTACCACCACCTAATCGAGACAGCCAGTACAGGAATTCGTGATTCGACTCCAGATACTCCACGTCGATGCCGACTGCAACCAGCGGCGGCCCCACCAGTTCAGGGTCCGCACACGGCGCTTCTCGTCGTCGCTGGACCAGCTCGCAGGACTTCCTGTGCGCAACGCGTCGACACCAGGCGTAGGGGTACTTGAGGGTGCCCCAAACCGGCGGCAGCGCGTCGATCAAAGTCTCCTGCACACAATCTGCGGCGTCGATCACCGAGACACCCCGACAGACCAGGAACGCAATCAACCGCGGCACGTTCTCCATGTAAAACTTGGAGAACTCCACAACCTCGGCCGATTGATCTCTCACGCCATACCCGATCACTGACGATCGAGGAGCGTGTGGAACAGCGCTAACGCGCTGCCAGCACCGCCACCACCGATCAACGCCGCTGTGGCAATCCCCCCACTGGAGAAATAGCCCAAGATCCCAGCAACCAGGCCAACCACGACGGCGATGAGCAACACCAACGCGGCACGGACACTCAAGAACGGACCGGGCGGCGGCGTACCCATCATGACCCCCTCTCCATAGAGACAACCTCGACGAACCTCTTACCTCTCAGTTCGGATCGGAAGGTCGAACGTGCAGCCGGCCAACTAAGATCTTTGGCGCAGTCCGATCATGGCAACGGCTACCTGTCCTGCACCAGCGCCGGGTCTTGGTCTTCCTCGCCCAGCCGCGCCCCGAGGACCGGTCCTCCAGAAAATCCCCGTTGCGATCCCGGGTCCGGAGTCATCGTCTTGCTTTACGCGCAGCGTGTGAGTCGGGCCACACTGGCTCTTCCCCGGTCACCGGGCAAAGCAGCCGATACATCCCGAAAGCCTCACCGCGCTCGTCAACAAGCTCAGCGTGCCCACCCGAACGAACCCGCCGTCATCCACCTGGGAGTCGGGGTTGGTGGCGGTGTTCATGTTGCCTCGCTCGGTGATCCAGGTGAGCGGGAGCTGTGCGAATGGGGTGGGGACTGGTGATGGTGGTTCGCCGAGGCGCAGGAGTACCTGGTCGTGGTCGCGGATGACGTCGTTGATGGTGAGCCGGGCGACTCGGCTGAGAGGTTGGGCGTAGAGCAGCACATCGAGAGTGTGCAGCACGACACCAACCGGCTGGTCGAGGAGGCCAAGGGGGAGACGCTGGCCGCCGAGAAAGCAGCCAGGTCCGCTCGTGCCACCGCCGAGCAGGCGACCACCGCCGAGGCTGAGGCCATCGCGGCCGCCGAGGAAGCCCAGAGTGAGCTGGCCGAGGCGCGGGAGCGACTGGAGGCCGCCGAGCAGCGCCACCGCGCCGAGCGCGACCGCCAGGCCGAGCAGCTGCGCGAGGCCACCGAGCAGGCGACCACCGCTCGGGTGGGACTCGCCATGGCCACGGCCCAGCTCGACGCCGAACGCGCCGCCCATGAACGCGAGCACCAGGCCGCCGCCGAGCGGCTGAGCGACGCCCGCGCGCAGACTCTCCAGGACACTGACCAGCGCGTCAATGAGCTTCGCAGCACTTACGAGACCCGGCTGGCCGATGAACAGGCCCGCCACACCGGCGAGGTGGAGCAGCTGCGCCGCCAGCTGGCCGAGGCCACGACCCAGACCACCACCCGCAGGCGACGCGGCGGTAAGGAGGACCAGTGAACGGGGGCTGCCACGGTGATTGCTGAACGATGGCATCTGCGAAGTACAGACTCAACAACCGGCCCCGCAAGGTCTTCAACGGGGGCGCGCCACGCGTAAACCTACGCTAGCCACATGCCGAGCTAACCCGGTGACGACACCCGACGGCTGTATCTGGATGGGCCAACCGGCTGAACACCACGATCTCCAGGCATCAGAATGTCCGCAACCTACCTCTTTCAGAGGGACGTGAAAGGCGGTGGCGGCGGATCTAGTGCCTCCTACCGCCGAGGAACCGACTTTCGGGAGGCTTCCCATGGAACTGCGCGTGGATGACTTTGGCTGTGTGCCTGATGGGCGGGTTCTGGAGCGGGTGACGATCGCCACTGATTCTACCGTACTCACCAGTCCGGACGGGGGTCTGCGAGCGGCTGATGTCGACAAGAACATCGCGATCCCCGGCGCTGCTGATCTCGACGCCACCATCGCCAGCCTGGCAAACCGCACCGAGGTCAAAAACGCTTCGATGACCGCAGGAAGCAACGTGCTCACGGCGATCTTCACAACCGATCAGGAGGAACGATTCCGCAAGAATCTCCACACTGGCCGCCGCATCGTGGTCCTCGGGGCGGGCCCCGGAGGCCAGCCGCTGCTCACCGATGTAGCCGACGCCACGGACCAGATGACCCTCATCCTCGCCGACGCGGCGTCGACCACCGTGACGGGCGTCCAGGCCACGCTGAACCGGCCCGATTTCGTCGGCTTGAGCAATTACGCCCGCCGCAGCGTCGCCGGCGTCACCGTCAACCTCGGGGACCGCGTCATCCACGATGACGCTTGGGAGCCGGGGGCTGACGAGCCCGACCGCCAAGTTCTCGCGGCTCGACCTGGACAAGACCGTGACCATCCGGGCGGCGGGTCTGTTCGTCACGACGATCCAGTCCGTCACCAGCGCCACCCAGGCGAGCTTGGCGGCGTCGGCACATGACTTCACCGTGGGTGCGCAGCGGGCCGCAATCGGGCTACGCAACCTGAGGAACCTGACGTTGCGGGGGGCGGGGACCGGCGCGACGGTCATTCGCCTCATGCCCAACCAGCCCGTCGCGCCGCGCGCCGATGCCGACGTGATCCAGACCATCGGTTGCCGGAACCTGACGTTGCGGGAATTGTCCGTGCACGGCTCCTACCTCACGCTGGGCAATGCCGCCGAGCAAATGCACGGTATTCACCTCACCGAGGGCTCCGAGGAGATCGCTGTGCACCGGGTGCGGGTGTTCCAGTGCGCAGGTGATGGTCTGCGCTTGCTCGGCAGCCCAGCCCGCAGGGTCCGGAAGGTCTGGGTAGAGGGCTGCCGCTTCATCCAGAACAAGCGCTCCGGCGTGGGCTTCCAGCGTGCGAGCGAATTCGTGTGGATACGCAACTGCTACATCGAGATGACCATCCCGAGTACCGATCAGAGCATAGATTTCGAACCCACGGGTGTCGGCGCGCCGACCGACATCATCATCGAGTCCAACATCATCGTGCACCAGACCGGCGCCGCGGCCGTGTCCATTTCCGGTATCAGCAGCACCGATGCGACCCGCAGAGTGAGCTTCGCCCACAACATCGTGCTTGTGCCGGCATCGGATCGGCCCCCGGGAGTCCTGCTGAACCTGGCGCGAGGGGGCGAGTCCCTGCGCATCAGCGAGAACCTGCTAATCAACGAGCGCGCCGGGACACCATCGGTGATCCACCTCGGCTCGAGCGCCCGTCCGGTCAGCCAGGCGCTGCTGGCCGGCAACCTCTGCATCACCCCGGCCGGGCAAGGCATCAACCTCAGCAGCAGCGAAGCCAGCAGCTGCGAGGACGTCGTCATCGAGCGGAATATGCTGGTGGCCACCGGTCCCTGCGCCGAAGGCGTGCAGGTGCAGTCGGCTATCTCCGAGGTGAACGGGATCTCGGTTCGCGACAACGACATCACCGCCAAGGGTTCCGGTGCATGGGCTACCGGCATCCTGTTTTCCGGCAACAAAATTCATAATGTCAGCGCGGTGGGGACTCCCTGCGCGGAGTGGCCACCGGCATTAAATTCGCGGGAAACGAATTCACACCGACCCCGGTCTGCGCCCTCAACCGCACCGAGGAGACCGCCACCAAGCCGATCGACCTGGACCAATTGCCGGGGAGGGTAATCGTCATCGGGGGAGCAGCCAGCCAGGGCGGCCCGACTCCCGGCTCGGGAACCGGCCGGTTCCTCGTCGGGCAAGGAAATCCCGAGGGCAGGGTCACCGGGAACGCCGGTGACGTCTACCAGCGCGTCGACTCCGGGGCCGGTCCCAGGCTTTTCGTGAAGGAATCCGACGCATTGTCCAACACTGGCTGGGCGGCCAAGTAGGCAAGATCGGACCTCGCCGTTGATCTGGATCGGCATTAAAGTCCCGCGCATGCTTGCGGCCGATCTCGATCAACCCGCACTCACACCGCTGAAGATCCTCCGGCAGCAGGCGAACCTGCCGGTTGTAGGCGACCAACGTTTGCCGACGGGCAGCGAGAACCACACAAACACGCAGCTCACATGATGTGGGCACCAGCGTTACTTGATCCGTAAAATCGATCAACATTCACGGGGAGAAAAACCGGCGATCTGATCAGATCTCCTGAGTGTCGTCGCTAAAAGCAGCGGTGCTGCAATTCAGCGGGAAGGACGCGCGTGGCCATCGGCGTCGATACGGTCGGCCCAGCGTCACGTTCTGTGCGCGCTTGACGGCCAGGGCAGCTTTGGTGCGTTCCCCGATGGGCCGGCGCTCCAGCTCGGCGAACACGGCGAGCACCTGCGTCATCGCCGCGCCCCGGGGGTGGTGGTGTCCACGTTGGCGTCCAGGGCGATCAGGCCCCACCCGACGCGGTCGGCCCGCAGCAGCAGTCCGGTCGCGTCGTGCTTCGATGTTGATGGCGGCGATGTTGCATGCGAGCAGGAGGATCTCGTTGGCGTGCAACTCGTGGTTGTATTTGCGCAGGAGGTCCTCGGGGCGGATGAAGCCGCCTTGAAAAGTAGTCGGACGATGAACGTCCCGGTCCCTGTGAACGGGTCCAGGACGTGAACGCCGGTATCGCTGATTGATGCGTCGAACTCACTGTGTAACACGGACTCGACACTGCGGATGATGAAATCTACGATCTGTGTGCGGACAAAACCGGCCAACTAACAGAGTTTTAGCGGCTCGGGCGGACGAGCTAGCCTGTAAACGGATTCTGCTCGTACGGATCACGGACCTGGGGTGATGGCCTTTACAGCCTGCCGGACCTGCTGGTACACCATTTGGCAGCGTTGGTCGCCGTTGGCCGTATGCGGACGTCTTGCGGACGATCCTCGGACAGATGGAGATCGTCTAAAGCGTTCCCTGTGGACGTGTGCGCCTCGCGCGCCCCCTACCGACTCGGCGCCAGACGGCCACCGGTAGACGGCCCCGCGCACGGTGCCGCACACCAGGGCCAGGGGCTTGCTCGGACGCCCGATCCCGACCCATGAGCAACGCACCCCGCCACCTCACTGCCCACCCGGGCAGGCCGACAAGTTCGCGGTGCTGCTCGACGCATTGGATGGCGTGGTGATCTCTGGCGGTGAGCGTGCCAACTTGATCTAGCTGGCCAGTGTCTATCGTGCCGGTCACTGTACATCCTGTCGTGCCGCGGAATCCTTAGCATTGGCTCCCCTGTGTACGCGTTAGACCCCCCACTGCCTACCTATGCGCATCTTGCTCAGCCGAATGGGTTCCATGCCTCGACGTCCCCGGTTACTATCTGTTGTACACGCCCCAGACTTCGGCGTCACCCAGAGTTCGGCGACTTACGCCGAACACCGGCTTTTGGGGGACTCATGCGGATTTCAGGATCGTCGCGATCGCCTGAGGTCGCGCGCCGCGCGGATGTCCCCCCGATGCCACCTAGCTGGCCCCGAGCGTTCCGCCCGGCGTGGCGGGCACTCGCGGGTTGGCCTGCACAAACCCCGGTGGGCCACGGCCCCACCGAATCCAGCGGCCGGCAGCCGGAACCCCAAGTGGGGGTTCGGGGATGAGTCCGGCGACCGGTCCCGGCGGTGGCGCTGCCCTTGACGGGGAGGCATCGGTGGCGCCACCGCCTCTCCTCCCGCTCCCACAGATTCCCGCGAGCACAGCCAGCGACCAGTCAACGCCGGTCAGTGCACCCGGCTCCGTGCGCTGAGCGCCACGCTGCTCAGCCCGGACCGCGAGATCGTCCTGTTGCAGGTCGGGGCCCGGAGTATCCCTCCCGAACATCGTGGCCATCCTGGGTGTCACACCGGCTGCAGTACGCCTTGCCCAGAGCCAGGCAAGGTATCCGATTTGCCCACTACCGGTGATCTGTGGAGAGTGGCCGCTGAGCTACGGCTTCCCTGCGATCAACGACCGCGCTTCCCCAGCTCGGCTCACTAAGTACCCGTCGGGGTCCACGGTGCGCAGTGTCCACTACCAGGCGCCGCGTAGCCTGTCACTGCCTCCTTGCCGGGGTCACGCCCCGGGGTCGCTCCCCGGGGCATCGGCAGGGAATCCCGGAGTGGAGAGGGTTGTCATGGATGCTGAGGAAGCGCGGACGATCGGTGCCCGGCTGCGCCAGACCCGCAAGCGCCGGGATAAGCCGCTGGTGGTGATCGCGGGGCTGGCGGGGATGAGTAAGTCGAAGCTCGACCGGATCGAGCGTGGCGAGATCGCCCTGGATAAGCTCTCGGACATTGTCGCGCTGGCTAACGCGCTGGAGATGGCCCCGAGTGACCTGATGCGGCTTCCGGTGCCCGCACCGGCCAACGGGCACACCGACTCCACCGTCGAGGCGGTGCGGCTGGCGCTGGACGCGATCGACACCGACCGCCCTGGCGGGGTAGTGCTGCCCGTGGCGGTGCTGCGGGATCAGGTGACCCAGATCCACGCCCAGCGGCTGGCTTGCCAGTTCGCCGAGGTGGCCACTGACCTGCCCGGGCTGATCCGCAACCTGCACACCACGCTGGCCAGCGGCGCCGACCACGACGAGCTGCTCACCCTGGCTGTCCGTTTGCATGTGCACATCACCGGTATGTGGCTGGACCGCGTGGTCGCCCCCGCCGACCTGATCCGCCGGACCGTGTTCCTGGCCAGACGGCTAGCTCAGCAGCGCGATGAGGTCACCATGCACACTCTGGCTGAGTGGGCTGTGGCTGACACTCTCCTCTGGCATGGGGCGTTTGAGCTGGGGCGGGCCGTGCTCGGCTCGATCACCCTGCCGCCGACGACAGCCGAGACCGCCGGGTTGGTGGCTGTGGTCACCACCTCCCACGCCCTGGCCGCCGTCCTGGACGGGCGGCCGGGTGAGGTAGCCGCGCCGATGGAGGCCGCCGCGGAGCTGGCCGAGCGGTTCGAGGTCACCGGCGACATCGACTCCCTGGGGTTCGCGCTCTCACCGTCCGAGGTGGGACTTCAACGAATGTGTCTGGCGCGCGAAGCGGGCGAGCCCGACCAGGCGGTCAGCATCGCGCGGGACGTCCACCCCGAGCGTCATCCCACCCTGACTGGCCGGGCCGACTTATGGAGGGTTCATGGCCTTTCACTGGCTCAACTACGGGGGCGCCGGGACGATGCTGTCCGGGCGCTGCGCACGGCGGAGGACCTTTTCCCCACCAGGGTGCGTCGGGATCCGTTG
Organism: Pseudonocardiaceae bacterium; assembly: GCA_050699575.1. GTDB lineage: Bacteria > Actinomycetota > Actinomycetes > Mycobacteriales > Pseudonocardiaceae. Next base: position 16,450 of record JBOHFG010000163.1, on the reverse strand, counting down.
GTCCGTGAGGTGATCGCCACGCTGCTCCCGGGCACGCGCCAAGACGCCATAGGCATGGAGCTACGCGGAATGGCCCACCGCGCGGGCCTGCCGGTGTAGCCCCTTCGGGGAGTGCTCCCGGTGGCGGGATACCCGCCACTGCCCTCAGAGCCAGGGTCGTCACTCGTGATTGACATACCGACGACACTGCACTCGGAACGCGAACACGCGCAGGGCCGCCGCACCGACGACCACAGCAGGTGCACACTGCTAGTGATCCACGAGGCGGACGGCTCGTGGGCGATCCACGGCCTAGGAGCACCCGGCGTGCAGCTGTCCACAGCCGAGATGATCGCCCTGGCCGAGTCCATCCTGGGCCGTGCCCGGTGAGCGCACCGCATCCATGGGGTGTTCTTCACTTGCTGGTGGCTGACGACGCGCTGACCGAGAGGCAAGTCTATCAGTGTTACCTGGCGCTGTGCGGCGGGCTGCCGCCCACGTCGGAACTTCCCGCCCGCATCCTGTCCGCAGGACTGCGAGTGTGATGTCCTGTAGTGCTCGGAGTGCGTGCGCGCAGCCGCCCACTGGACCGCCGAGGCCCAGCGGGCCGAGCGCGCGTCGGGAGCCCTCCGGTGAGCGCGGTCATGAGGTGGGGTCTGAGCGTGCTGGACTGGCGCAGCCACGCCATCAACGAGCACGCTGACCATCCGATTGGTGTCCTGAAGGTCGAGTGCGGGCACCTGCTGATGGCCGAGTGCGGGCACCTGCTGATGATGGTCACCACCCTGCACGAGAAACCCTCCGGGGTGCCCTGCGAGGCATGCGCCGCGCTGCGGTTCGACCACGCGATGGCCGAGATTCCCGGGCGGATCCACCCGCCGCTCAGTGGCGACGACGAACCGAACCCGCAGGCGCGGATTACTTACGTCGGTGACTGCGGCCACCGGCGGGTGATGAGCAACCCGGCCCATATCGGACCATGCCCCGACTGCGACGCGCAGATCGGCGCCCCCTGAAGACCGGCCGGCCGCCGGTGGAGCCTTGCCCCCGTCATGCTCCCGGCGGCCGACCGGTTCCACAACATCACCCACTACCCACCATTCCCCAGGGAGTCCACGATGCGCCGTGGCCTCCTCGTCTTCGAGGACGAGACCGGTCGCATCCACCTCTGCAATGGTGCGCAGCTGTGGAACCTCGGCACCCACTGCCGAGAGGACCAGTGGCGCGGCCCGGGACTTGGATATGCGCGGTGTGTGGCCTGCTCAGGGAAGGGACACACCATGACCGTAACTATCTGCCTGCCCGCCACCGAGGTGATCAGCATCGACGCGATGGCGTCGATGGACACCGTGGTGTGGTGGCGCCGACTCTGCGACCACCACGGCACTGCGATGCGTTGGCCAAAGACGCCCCGCGGTGTTGAGGGCGATCAACACCGCCCGGGCTGCAGCCCGCGCCCAAGTGTGGAAGTTGACCGGTGCGCGTGCCCCGCACGCCGAGATCAACGCGGCTGCTCCACTGGTGATTGATGTGGACGCTACCTTGGTCACGTCGCAGCCCTCGCAGTATTCGCGTCGTTGACGCACGGCGTGTCGCATGATAGGTGAAGCGCACCCGCACTCAGCAGAACTTGTCGATCTACTCGTTAACGCCGTGACATGTCGCTGACCGGCGTCTACGCGGACCCATATACCCGCATGGTCCTAGACCCATCAGGAATGGTGGAATTGTCGCGAAACCTGTGGGCACGGAATTGTCAGACATGCGGGAATCGTCTCGGTGATCAGACGCCATCATTGGTCGTGCTCGATAGTCCCGACTTCATCGAAGTGAGCCTGCATCACGCACAGTGCTGTCCACCGCAATGGACCCGGCTACCGCGTTCATACAATTCATCATTGGCGACCGATAGCGTGCGGATTATTGGTCTACCGCAGGCGGATGGCCTTCGTGCACCTGGTCCAGATGACTACGTGAGCTGGCCTGCTGACGGGATGGACGCCTGGTACGTCGATGGAAAACTTACAGTGACTAACAGCGAGACTGTATGGATTCTGTCGATCACTGACTCGCACCCTCAAATCACCGATGCGATGACGGAGCTGGGCTGCATCTCTGTTGCAGTGTCGACGGCCTTGGATCCGGCGGCCCTAACGGATATCGCACCTTTCAGTCGCGTCATAGAAACACAGGACGCGGCGTGCGGATATGTCAGATTCAACACTGCTGACCCGCCACCCCGCAGGCCCACACTTGATCCCCGAGATGAGCCCGGTATCTACCGGACACACGACGATGAATTCTCCGAACTCCCACTCCAGTATTTTCACGGCCCCAGCTATGACCCCCTCGCCGGGTCATTCAACATTGGTGTGACCTTAGACGGCCAGGCACCCTGGAAGCTCAACACGCCCGGCGGGAGCATTCATAACGGGTTGATCGTCGGACCGCCCGAGTGTGGCAAGACCAACACGCTGCGGATCATTGCGATCGAGGCGGCGGCCTCGGGTCTTTTCGCGACGATGCTTGCCGACCCACGGGACAGCAACAGGCACGCGACCGGACTCGGCCGTGCACTGGGGGAGGAATACTTCTCGAACGACCTTCCCGGCACCGCGGAACTGCTCCGGAAACTTAACCGCATCATCACTTACCGACAGGAAAACGGCAGATTCAGCACTCCAACCACAGAAACGCCAGGTGTGCTGTTGCTCCTCGAAGACGCGCACACTGTTTTTCCCGACCCCAAGCTCGCTCGGCTTGGCGAACGGATCGTGAAATCCGGGCCGCCGGTATATTTCGGACTCGTCGTTACCGCAGAGACGATCGATTTGGAAGCGTTCGCCGGAAACCTGGGCCTACTCATGCACCTTTCTGACACGAATGGCCAGTACTTCTCCGAGCGGGCGCTCGCACAGATCCAAGTGTATCGCAGCCGCGTCCGCGACTGACTGAGCGCATGAGAACGGTCTACGCGGTGCTCAATTCCAGGGGGTTATGGACGCTTGAAGATCGCGTGCGTACCGACCCGTCGCCAGATCACGTGCGGCTCGCCCAGGCGCTGTTCGGGGCCATACTCGAACGTAGCGCGTCCGTCTTTCGCCCAGGTTAATTCCCACACGCCACGCGTCGAGACAACTCGCTTGACTCGCAGCTGAGGACGAAACCTCTGTCCGTTGCGTAGATCAGCCACAAAATCCTCTAGTATGACCTTCTCGAACTGAGCACGCAGCTCTGGGTCGAGCTTTTTGAGGTCCTGTACAAATTCCGGGGTACGGACAAAAGTCGGCATGACGAAGTGTTCGTTCGACTCAGCCGTCGACGTCCGCGAACAACGACTCCATATCGTCGTACACCTGCAACCCACCCGCAGCGATCTGCTCCGAGGCGCGACGCTCACCCTCCTGCCACTCCCGCTCCCAGAACCACTTCTGGTCCGCCGGGATGCTCGTCATGCCACGCAACACGACGTCACCGTCCGGCAAAACAGTGAAAGTCACCTCATCGCCCTCGCTGACGTTCAGCGCCCCACGCACTTCCGCAGGCAACGTGACCTGGTTCTTCTTGCGCACCTGTGCACGACCGACGACCATCTCGTCGCCGTACGCATGCATCGCAGCCATGCTCAACCCTCCAAGGCAACACAGAGGTAGTTACCTACACCGCACCATCATGCTCCCCCAGGTAGGAAAATCCAACGGCAGGAAGAAAGAACACGCGCGTGACCTGGCGGGAGACCAGCGGATACTACCGAACGTGCACAACGGCATGCACAGTGTAACCCTACTGGGTATAAGCTGCCACACCTTGTAACGTCGCAAACCCGGTGCCGGTGCCCGGCACCGGCATCCAGTCAAACACTCCGGTCTTGGTCTTGGCGCGAACAACACGCTCGGCCCACTGCCGAGCCTGCTGTTCCGTGCGGAACCCGGACCCCGTGATCTGCGACAGAACCTTGATCAGCTTCCATCCATCAGCGTGCTGTTGCAGGCAATAGAAGCCGGCAGCGAGCGGGTCTATGACCCACCGTGCGGCGGGATCCCGGGAGACCTGCTGCCACTCCAAGGGCCAGTCCGGTGGTTCAGTGAACAACAAGCCTGCCGCCCAGGACTCTGCCTCCTGCTCCGGAAGCACGGCGGTAGTCGCCAATAGCTCACCAACAATGGCGTCGTGGTCACTCCAGTGCAGCAAGTAAATCGTCAGGGCATCGGGCGCCTCGGTCTCACGTAACGGCTGGTGGTGCTCGGCGCCTTCCAACGGAACCCATCCAAACAAGAGTTTTTCGGAATCAATCAATGAGAACAGATCGCCGTACCGCGTGATGCCATTGGGGTCCGCTGCGGTTGTGATACCGAGGATGATACCGAAACCAACCAACTCCAGGCTCGCGACGTGGCCGATCCCGCCCATCCTTCGCCACTAGATGCACCTTCCCCTGGTCGACGTAGCCACTCAAGTGTGACCCTTCCTGGCGGGCGTTGACAAGACGCTCTCTCCGGTCGTAGCAGGAGTTAGACCAGTGACTCGACGGCCACCGCCGATGGCGCTCTCGTCACGACCGTCGAGCAGCTCAGTGCCACACGTTCAGCATTGCGGCAGATCATCGCGCTGACCGACGACGCCCCCGCGCTGACCAACGCGCAGCCACGGGACCGGCTGCTGGCGCTTGCTGAAAGAGCACACCAGTCCCAGGATCCGGGGCATTTCAGTGCTGCTCGCGCACCAGACGGCCGCATGTTGGATAGAGGATTACTATCGCTAACCGATCCCACACCGGCTAGACATGTGTGGCACGCTGGCGGATGACCGCTTTCGTGCCTACTGACGGGGACGAAGAAGCGCACCTGAGCAGGAGCCCGACCGGTCAGCGAGGCGGTCGCAGGTAGACCCCCGGATCAGGCTGCTCCCGTATGGTCTCTGGTCGCGATCAGGCGGGGACACCGGCCAGGATCACGCCGATCAGCCGCCACGGTGGCGTCGGGGTCTACGGTGCAGTTTGTTCTGGTTAGTGGTTCAGGATGGAAGCTACGTTTGACCGTACTGTGCCTTGGGCGAGATAGAATTGTGCCCATTCTTTGTCGATTCCTGTCGCCGGTTTTTTGTCACAGTAGGGTTTGTTGCCGTTGGCTGTGTAGTAGCGCAGCACGCCGAGTATTTCGACGGTGTTTCTGAGGGCTAGGTCTGTGTATCGCGCTCCTGGCGATGCCGGCTGGTGTTTCATGCACGTGAGCGCAGCGCCGCCCTCGTTGTCGAACACGGGACCGGGCCCAGGAGGAGATGAACCGCATCCGGACAGTATGAGCAGCAAACCGATAGCTACTATGGCACAGCGCATATCAACTCCCGTTATCCTTGTCCCAGCAAGCTCCGTAGGGCTAACCCCAGACCTACGACAAGCACCAGGATCGCGGTCATGGTAGGCAGCGTGGCGCTTACCCGCGCACCGCAGTCGCGCCATCGTTCGGATACGGCGCTGCGTGCTATCCGGTCTCGAAGGGTTACCAGGAGCAGGCCGGCGAGAGTGAGTGCGGCGGCCATGCCGAGGCCGTAGCAGAGCACCAGGGCTATCCCGAACCAGCTTCGTCCGAGCCCGATCGCACCGAGCAGCACGAACAGTGCTGTCGGGCTGGGCACCAGGCCTCCTGCGATGCCCATGCCGACCAGCCCGACCAGCCCAAGTGGCCGCTCCTCACCCGCCCACCCGTGCCCGTGTCCGTGGGTGTGCCCGTGTCCGTGTCCGTGTCCGTGTCCGTGGAAAGTGCCGGTCAAGGCGGGGGTAGGAGCCACGGTGGCGAGTGTGTGTGTCGCCCACCGGTGTCTTAGCGCTGAGCGCAGCAATCCGGCGCCGACCATCGCCACAAGCAGCCCGCTGAGGATGCCTAACCAGCGCAGCACCGCTTCTGGGGCGAACGAGCTCAGCACCGTGACCAGCAGGCCGAGGATTAGCACGCCAGCGGTGTGGGTGAGGGTCACGGTGGCACCGACGAGTAAGGCGTCTCGTCGGGTTCCGTGTCGGCCGGCAAGGTAGGCGGCCATCACAGTCTTGCCGTGACCGGGTAGCGCGGCGTGCGAGGCGCCGAGCAGCAGCGCCAGCAACGCCGCGGCGGTCCCGACGAAGGGGGTGAGTTGGGTGCCGCCAGCCAGCTCGTTGAACGTGCGGGTCGCCGAGGCCAGGGCGTGGTCTAGCCAGCTGAGTTTGGTGGTGAGCGGTGCGCTGGCGCCAGTGATCCCGCCGATGCCGGGGGTGACGTGGAGGGTGGCTGATCGTTCGTCGCGGGGGTTGCTGAGCAGGTCGTCAGGGTAGCGGCGCAGCTCATCGCTGATGCTCGCGCCAGCAACAGTCGAGGAGACCACCCGTAGGCCTTCGCCGATGGCGGTGATCTCCCGCCAGCCGATCCGGTCAGCCCGGAAGCTGTCGGTGAACTCAACCAGTGCCCTCACGTGCAGGTTGGCCGACGCGACGAGCGAGCACGATACCCGGGTGGTGGGCAAGGGCGGCTGCCCAGGCGGGTACGTCGCCGCGGACTGCGCCACCCACCATTGCACGGGGCTGCCGTTCACCGTGGCCGTCACCGCCCCGGCCAGTTCGGCGCATTCGACTCGACCGTACCGGTCGGCCTCTCTGGGAGAGATTGTGCCGTCACCGTCGGTGTCGGTTGCCGCCTTGTCCTGCAAGGTCGGGATCTCGGCGGTGTCGACCACCGCGTGCACCTCGAGGCGGTCGGGAAACAACCGCAGCCCGTCGTAGTGGTTGACAGTGAAGTTCCCCAACGGGTGCGCGTCCGCCACCGGCCCCTCGGACAGCGTCACTGGCAGTATCAGCATCACCGCACAGCCAGCAAGCAGCACCGCCAGCCTCCGCCAGGTAGGCAAGCCGTTCAGCGCGGCCCCCCGAGCTCGGCCAGCGTCTGGCGCGCGCGAGGCGCGGCCAACGGCGAGAAGTGCTGGTTGATCACCAGCGCCTGAGACAGCGCCGCGCGAGCATCGACGGCTCGGCCCAGTGACGTCAGGATCATCCCCCGGTGATAGGCGAAGGTAGCGTTGCGCCAGCCCAGCGCCGCGGCTTTGTCCGCGTAGGCCAGCGCGTCGCTATCTCGGCCGTTGACGTGCAGCGCCCAGGCGAGTGCGTCGGCGCTGAACACACTCTGGCGTCGAGTCCACTCCCGTTGCGCGCTGCGTAGTGCGTCAGTGGGGTTGCCGTGGTCGGCAGCCACCTGGGAGGCAACCAGGTCGTCCACCGAGCCCTGCGCGGCGTAAAGCTGCTGCTGGGCGGTGAGCAAGTCGTATTGCCCGCGGGCCTGCGGGCCCTGTCCCACCGACTCCAGCAGCTCACCGTATTCCAGCACGTACTGCGGCAACGGCACCCGGGAGGTGATCTGCGCGTAACCGGCGAGCGCGTCTGGGACGTTCCCCGTAGCGGCGGCTACCTTCGCCGTACCGTGCAGCAGGGCGACGTTGCCCGGCACTGCAAGCAGTCCCTGATGGTACTGATTGGACGCCTCATCCAGCTGGCCGGCGTTGAACGCAAGCTCACCGAGGTAGTAGCGGCAGAACGCGACGTCGTCTGGGCTGGCTGACACACCCAGTGCCCGCTCCAGCGCCGAGCGAGCGTCCTCGACCCGTCCGTGCAGCTCCAGGTCGTAGGAGGCGCGGGTGAAGGAGGCCACCCCGGGGTGGATGTCGAGCATGGACTGGACCGCCGTCGTCGCACCGTTGACGTCGCCGAGTTGGGTGAGGGCATCGGCGAGGACCCCGTAGATCTCGGCGGTCCCCGGGCGTAGCGCCTTGGCCTGCTCACCCCAACGCTGACCGGCCGCGAAGTCATGCCGAGCGTTGGCGAGCTGACCCATCCCGATCATGGCAATGACGTTATCGAGGGGCACCAGCTGCAAAGACTTCTCCAGCGCGCTCTGGGCCTTGGCGTAGAACAAGGGGTCCGCGGTAATCCGAGCCTGCTCGACGTAAGCAGCCCCGAGCCGAGCCCAACTCACCGCATCGCCGGGTAGTCTACGCAGCTTGTCCTGCGTGGCATAGATGACCGCATTGAGATCATGTCTGCCGACCTGCGGGACCACCAACGCGGCGTCAGGAGCGCTATCACCCCGACCCGAGAGCACCCCGCTGAGGGTCACCACTGCCAGTACCGCCCCGGCCAGCAGCACAACGATCGCAACAAGACGACGGAACCGACCGAAATGACCGGTCATCGACCACTCCTCACCCTCACCAGGAAGGCCCTGGGACGCCGCCGTAACCACGGCGCCCATCCCAGGGACCCAACCATGTCACCGGGCTAATCAGGCGAAGGCAGGAATTACCGTCCTGCGACGACGTGCGATCAACACGACGCCAGAACCGAGCAACACCAACGCGGGCAGGCCGGTCACCAGCGCCATGGGCGAGGAGCCACTACCCCCACCCCAACCCCCACCAGCTAGTGGCGCAATCGCACCACCGAGATTGGCCTGCTGCGGAATCGCGCCACCGGGAACCGCTAGTTTGGTGTTAGGGCCCTGGTGGTGCGGCAGAGCGACGTACGGGAACGTGGCACCGAAGGGCACATCATTGAAAGGGACGGCGTCACCAGCAATCAGGGGGTTGACCAGACCGGTCTTAGCAGCGCCCTCAAAATACAGAACCTCGATGTCGACGATATCGTCGGCCAGACGCCGACCGTTCGGGAAACCCTGCCGGTCACCCGCGAGCAGACCAAGACGGTTCGGCAACGTGGCCGGCGCAACGGCGGTGTTCAGCCGCAACTCATCAGACAGCACGAGCTTCGCGGGGTTGACATCAGTATTGAGGACCTGCGAATTCAGGTCAGACTGAATCGGCGCGGGGCTTCCATCCACCGTCGGCGCGTTCTTCGCGATCCCGGTGAGGAAGAGCTCCGCCAGATCGTGGCGCGGAGTAGGCGGAGCCGGAACAATACCATAGATCTTTTGGACGAGACGCGGCACCTCGGGGTCGAGCACCCGGTCGACGAACCCAGGGATGGTGTGGTCCGCCTCAGGGGGGATCGCGTTGAACGTGTCTTTGAGGTCCGCCGGGAGTATCACCTCGTTGGTCAGTGGCATGCCCAGGCGGGACACCTGAACATAATCACCAGTCGGTGTGGTCCTGCCCGGTGAGAGCTGCAACGTCCTGCGCGAGGTGGCGCTCCACGTGCCGATCACCGGGTTACGGGCGGAGTCGCCATGGAGTACCACATCGGTCACGGGCACCTGGAAGGCGATCGTGTTCACGTTGTACCCAGCCACGGTGTCCTGGCCGATCTCGGTCAGATTGCCGCCGTAGAGCAGGTCGAAGACACGCAGATCCAGGAAGAACGGGTCATCAGCCTGGCCGACGAAACTTTTCCCGCCACCCCCGACCCCGACTACCGCCTCCCGCCGCAGCTTGCCGTAGTCCGGCATCGACCCCGGGCCCACATTCGACGGCGCCACCGGCGCATCCCGGAGCAGGACCTTACTCTTCCCGTCCCGGATCTCGGTCAGAGTGTAACTCTGCCGGAACAGCAAATCATCATCATGCAGGCTGGTCACCGGCCCGATGTTGTACAGGAAAGTGTTGGCCTTGCCGCGGCGGTCATCAGTACGGAAATCCCACCGATAGGTAATGTCGGGTTTGCCGTCACCATCGTTGTCGATGTTGATGTCATGATGAGCATCCGTGGCCCACGGGTAGAAGGTTGGACCACCATTAGGCTCCTCCAGGGGAAACCAGTTCGCAACGAACGTCACCGTGTCCGGCTTTTCAGGGCTCACGAAGGCATAAAAATCGGTGTTGTCCACCTGTGGATCAGCCGCGATCAGCGGAGCTTCCCGGTGGCTCGAAGCGCTAGCCGCACCGGGGACCATGGCGAGCGTAATCGGGAGCAACGCTGCCCCAGCGACGATCATCACCATCGGAACACGACGCCTCCTCCGAAATGATCTCGAAGACGCGAGAGGGGACTCAGACATCTGGCATCCTTTCACCGGAACAGAACCGGAAAGCCCTACCCGAGGGAAGCGCACCGACACGGCACACACACCGACAACGAAGCCCTCGTCAGCGAAACGAGCCCGTCAACACCCGCGATACGAACTATCCTGTCCCCTAAACGGGGGAACCCAACCCGTCTCGCCCCATCACCACAGCAGGACCCGGCTCACCGACGAGCCGAGTAAGCCAATTTCCGCGGGCTTAATTCAACTCATTTTTAGTATTCGTCCCGAGTACACTCCACAGTTCGCCACTAGATCGGGTGAACCGCAGTTCGACGGTGAGCTGGCGCAGACGATCGAGACCACCGCTGACTAGTGGGTTACCCGGAGTGCGGCGCGGTCGCCGAGTCACATGATCGACAGCCGACGTGGGCTCGGGACCCCGCCCTCGGGTGAGCGGCCTGTGACGCTGATGTGGGTCAAGCGAGTGTGACAGCAGGCGGGGCCGAGTTCCGGAGCTCCTTGATCAGTCGAACTCGCCGGCACGCACCCCCCGGCAGCGAACACAGTGCGCAGTGCCCATTACCAGGCGCCGTTCACCACCAGGCGCCGCGTAGTCTGTTGCTACCTCCTCACCGAGAGTTCGCCCCGGGGCATCGGTGGGGGTTGTGGTGAGGAGAGGGGCGTTGGTGGATAGTGAGGACGGGCGGACGATCGGCCGTCGTCTGCGGCAGCTCCGGAAATCTCAGGGCAAATCCCTGCAAGTGATCGCGGACCTGTCCGGCGTCCTCAGCGCGGCGAGCCTGAGCCGGATCGAGAACGGGCTACGCGCTCTGGATCGCCGGTCGGAGATCGTGGCCCTGGCCGACGCCCTCCGGATCGCCCCGTCCGAGCTGACCAGACTGCCGGTACCTGCGCCGGGCAACGGGGACGCTATGGCCGCTGAGGGTGAGGTGCGCAAGTCGCTGACGGCGGTCAGCCGCAACCGGCCCAGCGGGCAGGTGCTTCCTCTGGATGCGATGCGGATCCGAGTGCGGGAGCTGCTCGTCGCGGGGCGTCAGTGCCGACAGGCCGAGGTCAGTGCCGACAGGCCGAGGTCGGCGCCGCGCTGCCCACACTGATCCGGGACCTGCATACCTCGATCACGGCGGGGCGGGACGTGGCCGAGTTGCTTGACTTGGCGGTATTGCTGCATACGCAGGGCAGTCATGCCTAGCTAGGGGTCATGCGCGCCGAGGTGGACCTGCGCTCGCTGGCTGCCTTGGTGGCCCGCCAGGCTGCTGAGCACCGCGACGAACCGACCATGATGGGTCTTGCCGTGTTTGGTGACGGGCTGGCGATGCTCGCGGCAGGTGACTTCGATTTGGCCCGGGCCGAGCTGGACTCGGTGGCCGTACCGACGAACAGCCCGGAGTCGATGCAGCTGGCGGGCATGCTCGCGCTGTGCCGGTCGCTGGTGGCCGCAGCGGACAAGCGCCCAGCAGACGTCAACGCAGCCTTGGACTACGCCGACGAGCTGGCGCAGCGCACGGGAGAGGGCAACGCCTACTGGTTGGGCTTCGGTCCGACGAATGTGGCGCTGTGGCGCATGGCCGCACTCTTGGAGGCCGGTGACCACGAGCGCACCGCCACCATCGCGAAGAGGGTCAACCCCCAGGTGCACCCCAACCAGTCCCGGCAAGCCGCGTACTGGATCGACTACGGCCGTGCACTGGCGCGGCTGCGGGGACGCCACGACGACGCCGTGAAGGCGTTGCGCCGTGCTGAGGCGCTTTCGCCGTTGCACACGCTGCGCAATCCGTTCGTCCGCGGGGTACTCGGCGAGCTGCTCACGCGCGCCCGCCGAGACGCGGTGGGCCAAGAGCTGCGAGGGATGGCCTACCGGGCTGGTCTGCCAGTATAGCCCCATCGGAGGACCCTTGCAACGGTGCAACACCCGCGCCTGTTGATGGTTCAAGATCATCAATCGTGATTGACATACCGAAGACACTGCACTCGGAGCGCGAGCATGGTCGGGTGCACGCGCAGGGCCGCCGCACCGATGACAACAGCAGGTGCACGCTGCTGGTAATCCACGAGGCGGATGGCTCGTAGGCGATCCACGGCCTGGGCGCACCCGGAGTGCGGCTGTCCACAGCCGAGATGATCGCCCTGGCCGAAAAGATCCTGGCGCGTGCCCGGTGGGCTGGCATCTACGGTCGAGGGCCGATGCGGACACCCACCGTGGGGACTACTCGATCGTCACCCGCAGCGTGCACGCGCTGTGCGGTATCGAGTTCGTCCCCCGCGAGCTGCCGCTGGGTGGCCCGGCGCTCCCCGGCAACCCTCTAGACCCCAACCAAGTCTGCCCACAGTGCTGCACCGCACCCTCACCGATCCTGGACGTGACTACTGCTGGCTCTGCCGGTCCTTGATCCCCACCCAGAGATCGAGAGGGCGGACGCCGATGCCCTGGCCGCGCACCTCGCGGCCCATCCGACGAGCGACCCGATTGAATGTGACTGCCCTAAGACGGTGACGTGCTCCCGGTCCCGCTCGGGGCTGCTGTTCCGCACGTTGACCGGTCGGCCGGACGCCTCACGCGAAGCTGGCACGGCCCAGGGCCGGCCCCAATGATCTAGGCGGCTGCTACACCGCTGGTCAAGGCCAGGCTAATCGCCGCCGGTCATCGTTTCCCTGGTATTACTGCTGGGATTCCAGATTAGCGGGGAGCGTCTGGGAGGGGGTTGCGTAGTGCGGGTTGGTCCCGGGTCCATCGGCTCAGGAGCAGGCCGGAAAGCCGGTCGGCAAGCCGAGTACTGGCTTGAATGCCGAATACCACGTCGCTGGTGAGTTCTGGTTCGGCTGCGAGCAGCGGCGTAATCACGCCGTGTCGGATAAGTTGCTCGTGCACGGCGTCGGCCTCGATGTGCTCGGCGTAGAACTCGATCGAAGCGGGTCCGCAGCCTAACCTGCGCATGGCCTGGACCATGCGGTCCGAGGCGGGGGAGGAAGTCAGCTCTACGGCGGCAAGTTGACCGATGAGTGCACCGCGCAGCCGGCGGTGCAACCCGCACAGTGACATGAAGTTGACCTCGGCGAGGGTGGCTGCCGGTGCCGCGTCGAGGTATGCACCGTAGTCGGTACATAGCCCGAGTTCGGTCATCATCTCGGTGTACAGCCGGGCGTGCATGCGATCCGGGTTGCCCGCGCCGTACTCGTCGTACTCGATGGTCACCAGCGCCGTCTTGGCCGGTCCGGTCAGCCGGGGGATGACAAAGGCCTGCGGGTCGGCCTCTTTGAGGTGGTAGAGCGAGCGCTGCGCGACGTATTCGCGCAGCTGCCAAAGCTGCCCGTCGCGGCGTAAGTGGTGGGAGGGGCCCCACGCGTTCACCGGCTCCACCAGCAGCGCATCGACCTCGGCAGCGACATCGGTCCCACCCGCGACATCGGCACGCAGCGCGGCGAGGAAGCCCCCTTCCATCTGCCGGCAAAGCTCGAGCAGTCTCGGGTCCCATTCCATATCATCGGAGACTCCGGCGAAACCCCGATAGTGCAGCTCGTAACAGCAGTACAGCGCCAGCTGTAGATCCTCGCCGTATGCGTCGGCCTGCGCGGTGACCACTGGTCCGGTCAGTGCGGCGGACTGCGCTGTGCCACGCAGGGTAGAAAGCACAGCGGTACTCAGCGGACCGCGCGGCGCCGGAAGGGCAGGCGCCGTCCCGGATCGTTGTGCGGGGCTGCTCAGCATCCGGCTCCCTCAAGACCCACAACGGGATCGATTCCCGAGGTAGTGCTGTTTCTCCCCCGTCGTCGGTGGCTGGCGTCGCAGAGTGGATAGCGGCGGCTGCGGCGGCAGGTACACAGGGCGGTTACCGCCCGGTCGGAGCGCACTCGGCGGCCGTCGGGCAGCACGACCTCGACCGGACCGTACACCAGCACGGGTCCATCGTCAGTTACGGCGACGTGGCACCGGGTGGACTCAGCAGGCACGGGAGGCTCCGATCACCACGAGTTCCTCGTCTTGTTGGCCGGATTTGATGAGTCCACGGGCCTGGAGCATGGTGGCGCGAAGGCGCATAACAGGGCCGAAAGGCACCGTGGCGCGAGCGAGGATCTCGCCGCGCAGGCCAGCGTCGGCCAGGTAGCTGAGGGTCAGACCAGCATCGCAGACGGCGGAATGGACGAGCAGCATCATCCCGCCGGGTGCGAGCAGGACAGGTCCTTCGGTGCAAATGCGGTCCAACACGGCGCGTCCGTCGAGACCGCCATCCCAGCACCGGGTGACCCGGTGGCGGGGTAGCACGCTGGTGGCCGCGGGGACGTAAGGTGGGTTAGCCACGATGAGATCAAAACACTGGTTGGTCACCGGGCCAAACAGGTCACCGTGGCGCACAGTGCACGAGACACGATGCAGGCGACTATTGAGCCACGTGGCAGCTACCGATCGCAACGACACGTCCACCGCTGTGATCGAGGCAGCACCCGCACGAGCAGCGGCCACCGCCAGTGCACCAGTGCCCGTACCGATGTCCAGAACGCGGCGCCCGGTTGCGTAGCGGCCTTCGCGCAGGACATCTATCAACAAAGATGTGTCACTACCGACTCGATACACACCCGGAGGCCGCAGGAGGAACATACGCTCATTTACCCAGGGCGTGAGCAACAGAAACCTCGACTCTATCTGCTGTTTCAGTGGGTTACTTAGCGTGAGGACACGCCGAGGCAGGACCGATACAGGTGGGCGGCGGCCAGCGCGAGGCGCCGCCGCCCAACGATCGTGTTCGCTCTGGGTTGCTCAGGTTAGACGGCGGTCCAATGTGAGGGTTGACTCATGCTGCCCGCACCACTCGCCTGACCCCCCGGTACGGAGGAAGAAATCCGTTGAAGATTCTCGCACAATTCTTAGCATACCATACCGAATGCCATGAATGAGCTGGAAGCCATCCTCGGCACCCGAATTCGCGGTGAGTTCAGACCAATTCTGGACTGGACCAGTGAAAAATCTCTGTTTGAAATTCTGACGGAGGGCTCGGTATGCAGTGCCAGTTGACTCCTGCCTTGACCAGCCCTACGCGGCGGTGGTCACGAGCCCGTCCTGCCAGGCTGGGCAGAGCTCGGCGTACCGCACCGGTACGGTCCTGCTCCACCGAACACTACCCCCAGCAGAGCAGAGAACCCGATGCGCTCCAGACGTCCCAAACTCGACAGCAGAGCTGGCGGCAACCAACGCGACGACGCTGACATTGCGCTCGGGACACAGTACGCGGTCGAAGCATCGAGAGCGGCCTCCCCAACTCGGGTGATCCAGTGCAGGTGATCCACTGTGATGGGTCACCGGAGGTGATCTGGGAGCTGGCCGCGGCGCTACGCGCGATGCTGGCCGGGGGCGAGGCGGTAGCCCCGATGGGGCCGGGGCAGGCGATGCCACCTCGGGACCCAGGTCCCGGCCAGGTCGTGCTGGGCACCTCGGGCTCCACCGGCCGGCCCAAGTGGGTGCAGCTCAGCGCGGCCGCGCTGAGCGCCTCCGCCGCGGCCACCCAGGCGCGGCTCGGCAGTCCCGGACAGTGGCTCCTGGCTCTGCCCGCCCAGCACGTCGCTGGACTGCAGGTGCTGATTCGGACGGCGCTGGCAGAAACCCGGCCCGCGGTGCTCGACCTGCGCGGCGGGTGGGATCCAGCCAAGTTCGGCGCCGCCACACAGCAACTGGCTGGGCGGTGCTACACCGCGTTGGTGCCCACCCAGCTGGCTCGGCTGCTGAGCACCGATTCCCAGCTCCTGACCGGGTTCGACGCAGTGTTGCTTGGCGGTGCCGCCACACCGGAGGGGCTCCTGCAGCAGGCACGGGCGGCGGGAGTGCGCGTGCTGACTACCTACGGCATGACGGAGACGGCCGGCGGTTGCGTGTACGACGGGTGGCCGCTGGACGGGGTACAGGTCCGGGTAGATCGCGCTGGCCGCATCGAACTGGCTGGTCCGACTCTGGCGACCGGGTACCTCGAGGCACCTGGGGAGACCGCGGAGGCGTTCCGCGACGGCTGGTTCCAGACGTGCGATCTCGGCCGGCTCACCGAGCAGGGCCGGTTGCAGGTCCTCGGCCGAGCTGACGACGTGATCGTCACCGGTGGGCTCAACGTGGCCCCCGCCGAGGTGGAGGCCGTGCTCACCGGCCTGCCCGGGGTCGCTGCGGCCTGCGTGGTGGGCGTGCCTGACCCGGAGTGGGGCGAGCGGATCACCGCCGTGGTGATCCCCGCTGATCCTGGGCGGCCGCCGGATCCCGGCGCGCTGCGGGTGGCCGCGCGTCAGTTGCTGACCGCAGCACAGGTTCCGAAAGAGATCATCCTGTTCGACTCACTCCCGCTGCACGGCATCGGCAAACCCGACCGCAGGGCCATCCGGGCCATGCTCGCCGACCGGAACCACTGACCCGGATCAGTACACGTTCACCCACTCTAGGTATGGACGGCGGCGGACATCACGAGTTCTCTGGACACCAGCTGACCCACGAGTATCACTGGTCCCAACAACCAAACTGACCACCACAACCGACAGCGTCACCACAA
>JBOHFG010000162.1:0-1854 GCA_050699575.1 Pseudonocardiaceae bacterium | reverse complement strand
CCCGGTAACCTGGCCCGCCCGCCGTGCCGGGCGATCTCCCGCTAGGACACCGCCCCATCCGCGCGGCGATCACCTTGCCGACGATCTACACCAAGATCAATTGCTTCGACCGGTTGGGATCAAGCAGTCCTGGCGGGGTCGCCGGTGGGTGGTCGAGACGGATATCGCCAACTGTTTTTCGGCGATACCGCAAGAGAAGTTGATGCACGCGATTGAGGAACGCGTCTGCGACCAGTCCGTGCTCAAGTTGCTGCGTGTGATCCTGCGCGCGGGGGTGATGGAGGATGGGCAGGTGCGGCGACCGGTCACCGGTGCGCCGCAAGGCGGTGTGATCAGTCCTTTGCTCTGTAATGTGTATCTGCACCGGATCGACCGAGTGTGGGACACGCGCGAGTATGGGGTGCTGGTCCGCTTCGCTGATGACGCGCTGGTGATGTGCAAATCTCGTGAGCAGGCCGAGGCCGCCTTGGCGCGGTTAAGGGCTTTGCTGGCTGAGCTTGGTTTGGAACCGAAGGAAGCCAAAACGAGGATAGTACATCTGGAAGTCGGTGGTGCCGGGTTTGATTTTCTCGGCTTTCATCACCGGCTGGTTCGGGTGACCGGACGCCGCAACCACAGGCGGCCGGTCACGTTCCTCGCTCGCTGGCCCGCGGACAGGGCCATGAAGCATGCCCGCGACCAGATCAGGGAACTGACCCGCCGGTCGCGATTACTGCTTCGAGTCGAGGTGATCGTGGAAGAGGTGAACCGTTTCCTGCGCGGCTGGGCCGCGTATTTCCGGTACGGCAACTCCGCGGTGCGCTTCGAAAAGATCATGCACCACGCGTGGACGCGGATAGCGCTGGTCATCGCCAAGCGCCATCAGCGATCCCGCGCGTATGGGTGGTCCGTGCTGGCTTACCAGTCTCCGGACCACTGTGGGCTGATCTCCCTGTCAGGAACTGTTGTCGCTCCCAGGCCTTTCAAGGACTGGCGGGAGAAACCGAATGCCGGCGGTGAACGACGTCGGTAAGCCGTGTGCGGGAGAACCGCATGCACGGATTGACGGGCGGGAGCTGGAAACGGAGCCACGATCAGACCACGGCCACGGAGAAGAACAACCCCACGGGAAACCGTGAGGCCACAGCGGCTCTGTGACCTACAGTCGATCAAGACCACCGCGCCAGTTCCCGACCCTCCACCGGATGTCCTCGGGGAGCTACTTAACGAGCTGACCAGCAGAAACGGCGCCGTTTGTACTTCTTGGCGCCAGCCTTACCGACAGGCCAGCTTTCAGTGAAAAACCAACGGTCTGGCCCGTTTGCGCTGGCCAGACCGTTGGTTTTCGCTGAAAGCTACGGGGAGGCCAGACACGAGAAAAGGCTGTGCGCGCACGTACTGCCTGCGATAATGATCTATGCCTGCTCAGCGGGCCATCAACGATGGTTCATCGCAGGGGGGACGGTATGCCAGGCCGGCGAGATAATCATCCCACTCACTGCGGGTAATGGTCGGGGTGATGCGACAGAACCGAGCGGCGACACGGGCGATACTGGTTTCCCACAACCGCGCCGTGTCATCGTGGCTGCCGGTGGCCAGAATGTGCCCATCGGGACTAAACGCCACCGAGCCGACGACGTCGGTGTGACCGGACAGGGCACCTAACGGATTGGGGTGATGGGGGTCGCTGATGTCCCACAACCGCGCCGTGGTGTCGTTGCTGCCGGTGGCCAGGGTGCGCCCGTCGGGACTGAATGCCACCGCGATGACGGCGTTAGTGTGACCGGACAGGGTGCCCAGTGGGCTGGGGTGACGTGGGTCGCTGATGTCCCACAATCGCGCCGTGGTGTCGTAGTTGCCGGTGGCCAGGGTGCG
>JBOHFG010000161.1:0-27318 GCA_050699575.1 Pseudonocardiaceae bacterium | reverse complement strand
CGTCGGCGCGACGATGAGAAACGGCGAGATGGTGGGGTCAACCTGCTTGGCATGGCAGATCAGCGCCAATGACTGCAGCGTCTTGCCGAGCCCCATGTCGTCGGCGAGGATACCGCCGAGCTGACATTCCCACAGAAACGTGAGCCAGCGGAACCCGTCCAGCTGATACGGGCGCAGCCGCGCCGCGAAGGTCGCCGGTGGCTCCGTCGAGTCGAGGGAGTCCATCGACAGCAGTCCCTGTACCTGCTGCTGCCACGCCCTGGCCTGGTGGTTGACCACTCCCAACTCGGTCAGCTCATCCCACAGTCCGGCCTGAAACCGGCTGATCTTGAGCGGGCCGGTGGGCAGGTCCAGCAGTGCCCGCGCCTCCTCGATCAGCCTCCGCAGCGCCTGCAGTTCAGGTTTCTGCAGGGAGAAATAGGCGCCATCGGCGAGCATCATGTGCGGTTGGTCCCTGCTCAGCGCCGAGAACACGTCGGTGAACGGAACCTGGCGTCCCTCAACAGCAATGGTGACCCCGAGGTCGAACCAATCCGTCTCACCCACCACATCATCGGTTGACACGCCGATGGTGAGCGAGTCACCCACCTCTCGATAATCGGCCGGGTCTCCGTCAACCTCAATGGCGATCCCGGGCTGGTCCGCCAGCAGCGGCAGCACCTCCGTGGTAAAACGCATCGTGTCGATGCCGCCGAGCTCAGCGCGTGGCGCCAGGGTCCGTCCTGGGTCGGCACAGAGCAGTCCGGACCGATCGAGCGGGATGTCGAGGTTGGCCAGGATGGCCTGCTCCTGGTCCATATCCCGGAATCCGGCATCCGACGGCTCCGCATACAGCGGTGCCCGCAGCCGTGAATCGCCGACCTCGTACGCCCACTCCCAACTAACATCGAGGCCATGATCAGCAGCGTATGACGCGCGCAGCACCAGTGTGGGATCCGAGATCACTGGTGGCATGAACGACTTGTCGGACGAGATGACCGTGGCCATGTGCCGCAGCCGCGGATAGTACTCGTCACAAAAACGGGGCTGCTCGGCGGCGGGAATCTCGAAACGCTGGTCCTCCAGCACCATTCGTTGCAGTTGCTGTGGCACGGGCTTGGTGAGCTTGGCCAGCCTGAGATGCCAGTCGCCGTGATCGGCGCTCTCCACAATTTCCGTGCGGTCAACGTAGATCACGCCATGCCCTTCGGTCCCGATGAACCGGATCGGCACGGCGACAGCGTCCGTGTCTGTGCCCTCAACGCGGACCACTGGGGCGATCACGAGCGCACCGG
Organism: Pseudonocardiaceae bacterium; assembly: GCA_050699575.1. Lineage (GTDB taxonomy): Bacteria > Actinomycetota > Actinomycetes > Mycobacteriales > Pseudonocardiaceae. Next base: position 26,044 of record JBOHFG010000161.1, on the reverse strand, counting down.
ACCGTCCGCTGCGAGTGACATCAAGGCAGACCTGCGCGCAGCCGTACCGGTCCAGCGGACCGAGCCGCTTGCGTCCGTGAACCAGCCGCACGCCGATCGTTTCGGCCTCGTCCAGCATCGACCAGAGCTGACCACTCTCGAACGCGGACAGGTCGATCGACTTCTCCTCGCCGTAGGAGTAGTAGGCCGGATAGCTGTCGCGATAGCTGTCACGCGACCGGTAGACGGCGTACATCTCCTGGAGCAACCGCACGTGCGAAACAAGGCAGCCGCCGTCATGCTGCTGGGAACTCAGCTTGGTCCAGCTCCCGGCGCTGACCCAGCCGTTCTTTCCCGGCTTCACCAGCCGGGCCAGCGGCCTCAGTGCCGGCCCGGTCGCCGCCGAGCCGCGTGACGGCGCCGGTCGTGCGTCCGCGGACAACGTCAGCTCGATGGCCAACGGTGTCGTACTTGGCTGACTTGCGGGAGCGACCGGCCGGGACTCGAGCAACGATCCCAGAGACTGCTCCCATGTCACGAGTCGTGGACTCCGGCCGGGTGTGGCCGGTGGATACTCGGCGCCCAGTGCCGCCAGCACCAGCGCCGCGACATGCTTGCAGTTGAAACCGACGGGGCAGCTGCACTGCCCGAGCTCGAACTCCGGGAACAACTCATCGAAGAACGCCGCCGTCGTGTAGAGACCGCCCCTCCCGCGCACAGTGCCGTGCAGTGCGCGCTCCGAAGGATCCCACCGCATCCGGACGACCGCGTGTTGCTGTGCGTACTGGGCACCCCTCGCGTAGGAGGCGGTCCCGACTGCGTCCGCGACCTCGGTGAGGTCGACGTCACGCAAGGCTAGGGGGAGCATGCGGCACAAGGTAGCCGTCGGCACCGACAAGGATCGGTTGGCATGCAGCGCCACGCCCGCAACTCCGCTCGTGTGCTCGTCTCATCACCACATGGACGGCACCCAGGACCGGGGCGTATACAGGCCGCCAGGCAGGACCACGAGCGGTGGAGCCGTGAGGCAGCACTTGCCGAAGCCTGGGCCACAGCTGAGACGCTCCGGGCTACGACCCTGCCGCAACTACCGTGGGGTGCAGGCCAGCTGACCGTGCAGGCGCTCAAGGTAGCCCGGCGAACCGGAGTTTCCGACCTCTGCCAGCGGAATCGTTCTTCCACGCCGCCACCTGGGAACCGATCTACGACAGCATTACGGTAACTAGATCCGACTGGTGGCTTAAGTCTCCGGTTGTCGCGCAGCGCGTACTCAAGGAATGGCGGGTAATCCCCGAACAACTTGCGGCTGGATCGCTCAAGGAAGTCGAGCTGATTGACGGGGCGTGGCGATAGCATGCCCACGCATCCACAGTGGACGATGATCGCACTACCGGCGCTTCCAGTCCCGCCAATTTCCGGGTCACGACAGGTCGCTGGCGATCCGCTCCAAGGATCGGCGAAGGTTGCCGGAAACCTCGATCAGTGGTCACCGAAGGAATCTTCGAAGATCAGGCAAGTTGCTGGCCGGCAGTCCGGGTGGCATGGTGACCCCTGCGGCCCGGGCGGTCTCGCGGCGTCGATGTCAGCGCGAGCGGCCCGGTGGGCGGCCAAGACCTCGGCGGCCGCGCGAGGGTAAAGCGATGACCAGTACGAACACTCCGACTGGTGTCCGGTCAGCGACCTGTGCGTTCCTCGACTAACTGCGAGAGACCGGTACGGGACCGGCAACCCCATGACCACCGTGCGGCGCTGGGCCGTGAAATGATGGGTGTGGACTCCGCATCACAGTCGACCCGGACAAAATGGACGGTCAGCCCTGCATCCGGGGTCTTCGTCAGGAGTCTGCTGCGGGCTCCCTATCGACGTCATCAAAGCCAGCTGTATCCTGCGCCGCTGGCACCCTCACCGCCTAGATCGCCCCCTAGCCTGCAACGAATGGGTGACGTTGCAGCCACGCCAGTTTAACAACACATGCTTTAGGGGACCCACCATCAACTGCCAATATAGCGAGGAGTTCCTATGCGGATCGACAGTATTCTTCCCGACCTGGCGCCGCCGGGCCAGTCCGTAATTATCCAAGGTGACAGCCTGGGGGACGCAGAAAAAATCTTCTTCGGCGACCAGGAGGCCTCGTTCGATGTCGATGGCGAGGTACTGCTGGTGAGAGTCCCGGATGGCTCTGGCGCGGTCGATGTGAAGGTCGAGGGGCAGAATTGTCAGAGCGAGGTCGCCAACTTCACTATTGCGTAGAGTCTACCAACGAAATACGCCCGACTCACCGGCCTAGCCTTACTTTTCGAGACCACTAACTGCTAGCCTTAATGGCCCAGCGACGCCACCAGCTCCAGGGTGATCTCGTCAAGTGAGTCCACGACGACGTCGGCAAGCGCAAGCGCATCCCCGGATGGCGGAAAGGCCGCATGGGGCACAGCGAGCACCCTCAGTCCGGCCGCAGCGGCCGACCGCAGCCCGTTGCTGGAGTCCTCGATCGCCACCGCCCGCGCCGGGTCCACGCCGAGCCGTCGCACCACGGTCTGATACACCGCAGGCGAGGGCTTCCCCACCTCCACCTCCTCCGTGGAGACGCTGACCCGAAACCACTGTGCCAACCCAGCCGACTCCAGCACAGTGTCAATCATCCGCCGCGGTGAGGACGACGCGAGCCCCAGCGGCCAGCGGCGTCCCAGCCGCTCGACCACCTCGACCGCACCCGGGAGCAGTGGGAGCCGCGCGTCGTACTGCGCGACCATCCGGTCGATGACGGCGGCCGCCACCTCGTCCGGCTCGGCCGGCACGCCCACCGCGTCAGTCAGGTACGCCGACCACTCCGCCGTGCTCATGCCCTGCATCGCTCGGGTCGCCTCCGCGGGCCAGGGCCGGCCGGCTTCGGCGGCAACACGGCGCCGGACGGCGTCCCACAACTCCTCCGAATCCACGAGCACGCCGTCGAGGTCGAAGACCACCGCGTGCACCACGTCCTCGGCCATCATCCCTCCTTTCTCGGCGGCATGGGTCAGCGTGCGGCCTCCAGCGTGGTCGACCACAGCTGGGCGCCAGCACGGTCGCGCAACGACACCCGCATCGTCGCTCCACCCGGTGCCACGTCGACCTCGCCGAAGTGCTGGAACCCGTCCAGCGGTGGCGTGTTCTGGGCCGGTGGTGCCCGGACGAACTCCGCCACCGGCCCGAACGTCGCGTCCAGCTGGTTGGGTCCGAACGCACCGGCGTGCAGTGGGCCGGACACGAACTCCCAGAATTCAGTGAACTCGGTGAACTTCGCGTTAGCTGGTGAGTACCGGTGTGCGGCGGTGTAGTGCACGTCGGCGGTCAGCCAGACGATGTTGCGCACGTTGCGTCTGTGCAGTGATCGGAGCACCCAGGCGATCTCCGCCTCGCGCCCCGATGGCGGCCCGTCCACCCCGTTGGCGACGGCCTCCCGCGCGGTGCCGTCCGGGACCAGCAGACCGATCGGCAGGTCCGCCGCGACGATCTTCCAGGTCACCCGCGACGTGGCCAGCGCGTGCACCAGCCACCGTGCCTGTCGGTCGCCGAGGATCCGCTCATACGGTGCGGTGCTCGTACTGTTGGCGTCCCGGTAGGACCGCATGTCGATCACGAAGATCTCCACGTGCGGCCCATACGGCAGCCGCCGGTAGACTCGCCCGTCGACGGCCCGCCGCGGATCCAGCGGCACCCACTCGTGGAATGCCTGAAACGCCCGAGCGGCGAGCACGTCCACCCGCCGTTCGGTGTAGCGGTCATCAGTGAGAACCTCACCTGGATACCAGTTGTTGATCACCTCGTGGTCGTCCCACTGGTTGACCTGCGGGACGGCCGCAGCGAACGCACGCAGGTGCTCATCATGGAGGTTATAGGCGTACTGACCGCGGAACTCGGTAAGCGTCTCGGCCACCTTCGACTTCTCCGGGGTTACGACGTTGCGCCAGATCCGCCCGTCAGCCAGGGTGACGGTCTCGCGCAGCGGTGCGTCGGCGTACACGGTGTCGCCGCTGCAGAGGAAGAAGTCCGGGTCACGCTCCCGCATCGCGGCGAAGATCCGCATGCCACCGTCGTTAGGGTTGATGCCCCACCCCTGCCCCGCAATGTCACCCGACCAAACGAACCGGACCCCCGCACCGCGGGCAGGACGGACCCGGAACGAGCCGGTCACCGGCTCACTCGCCAACCGCCCATCCAGATCCTCCACCCTCACCCGGTAGTACGCAGTCGGGCCGTCACAACGCGCCCGCACCCTCCCGGTGTAGTCAGTGCCCGCCGTCAACACCGGACCGGCAACCCAGCGTGCGTCTTTCAGGTCAGGCCGGGTTGAGACCTCAACGAGCAGTCGTGACGGCCGATCCGCCCGCGCCCACACCAGGCCAGAGCGCTCCAGCACGTCCCCGGACTGCACACCATGAGTCAGAACCGGGCGGCCCGTACGGAGCAGAGCGGATCCAGCCGAAGCAGGGATAGCGGCGCCAATCGGAAGACCAGCGGCAAGCCCGCCGATCACAACGGTGCGCAACAGCTGGCGCCTGCTGAGGACGGGACCACGTGTCATGCCGAATGTGTACCATTTCCGGGCTTGAGGTCGGCGCGGATCCAGCACCGCGACATAACGCATGTCAGCCGGTCGCGCTGCGATAGGCGGTCATGAGCTCTTCCGGACCGAGGACAAGTAACCCGGCCGTGGATGCACCGCTGCGAGAGACCGCAACCAAGGGTGTCATCTCAGCCGTCCCCGGAACCTGCGATCGGTGCAGCACGAGCCGAGCAAGGTCGTGGTCGTCGAACAGGCGCCGCTCCTGCCATTTCACTGAGCCCACCATGGTGACTGTTTTCGCCACAGGCCCGCGATCAGCACCGACGATATCGACCTCCGGATCGTTGGTCCGCGTCCAGTAGCCACCGATAACGTTCGTACCAGTAGGCAGCCGGTCGCCGGGAAGGCGCCGCATCGACTCCCGGACTACCGGCTCGATGGCCCGACCCCGCCACGACGTCCAGGAGCGCCGGACCCGTGCCAAGGTGAGGTCTCCGCGGCCGCGTTCTATCTCGGGCAGATAGGGGCCGACAAACGAAATCCAGAACCGGAGGTAGGGATCGGCAACGGCGTATCTGGTTTCTCGCGCTGAGGTGGGGTCCATCAGCGCGCCGGCCAGGTAGTCCATGACGGTCGCGCCAGCAGGCCACTCGGCCAGGATCAGGGGAAGCCCGCCGGAGACAAGATAGGCATCGAAGGCGTCCGCTGGTGGCACCGCCAACATCTCCTGCGCATCCGCCGGACTCAGCGGCACCACCATCTCGGTGGCGCGTTGGTGGAAGGGTCGACCGTAGGCGTTCAGCGCTTCCATCATGGCCAGATCAGAACCAATACAGATCAGCAACACCGGCCGGCGGGACAGTTCTCGGTCGAAGAGCTTCTGCAGCGTGCCCTCGAAACCCGGATCGGTCGCGACGAGATACGGCATCTCGTCCAGGATGATGACCGTGGCTCGATCTGTGGGCAAGGCAGCGACGAGTAGGTGCAATGCCGCGTCCCACGTCTGCGGCGCCTGCTCTTCGAACACCGCGCTGGCGGGCAGGGTCGAGGAGCGGGCCGCCTCAACGAACAGCCGCACGTCAGCCACAACCGTCGGCTGCGCCGAGGCGGTGAAGTACAGATAAGGCACCTCTGCGCGCTCGACGAACTCCTCGACCAGCCGAGACTTGCCGACGCGCCGCCGACCGCGGATCAGCAAGGCACGGCCTGGTCCGGACACCCACCGAGACATCAGCTACCGGCTCCCAGCTCATTCGGCCCACGCCGACCATCGTCGCCGGGGTTTGGTCGCCGGGCCGGGGTCCTCAACCGCGGATCGGCGTGGTTGCCACCCGCCGCTGGGCTTTTGGCGGCACGGTAGCCGGGATGTTCGTGGCCGTCGTGGTTTTGCACGCTCTGTAGGATGCACCTATGCCTGGTTCGGCTACCTGTTTAGCGGGTTGTGTCAGTGCCGCTACGCTGCTTGGCCTGTTCTACCGCGCCGTGCTGAGGTAGCTGTGCCGGAAGGTGACACCGTGTACCTGGCGGCGAAGCGTATGGCGGCGGCGCTGAACGGCAAGCGCCTCACTCAGGGGGAGCTGCGCCATCCGCGGCTTGCTGAGCATGATCTCTTCGGGCTCGCTGTGTTGGGGGTGCACAGTGTCGGCAAGCATCTGTTCACCCGCTTCGATGACGGGCGGAGCCTGCACACGCATTTCCGGATGGATGGTTCCTGGCACCTGTACCGACCTGACCAGCGTTGGCGACGACCACACCACCAAGCCCGCGCCATCTTAAGCACATTGGACCGAGTAGCCGTGGGTTTCTGTCTGCACGACATGGCGCTGGTGCCTATCGAGGACGAGCAGCGCCTGGTGGGACACTTGGGTCCCGACCTGCTCAGCCCGCACTGGACCGAGAGCACTGCCGCTACTGCGGCGCAACGACTTCGTGCGCAACCCGACCTCGAGCTGGGCCTCGCCCTGCTCGAGCAGCGGATCATGGCAGGTATTGGGAATCTATATAAGACGGAGATGTGTTTCCTGCTGGGCGTCTCTCCGTGGACTCCGGTCCGTGGCGTTGATCCGGGTGTGGTGGTGACTCTGGGGCGGCGACTGCTGTTGGTTAATGCGGAGCGGCCGGAGCAGTCCACTACCGGAGATTTGGCTCGGGGGCGACAGCACTGGGTGTATGAGCGGGGTGGGCGGCCGTGCCGCCGCTGTGGGCAACGAGTGATCAGGGCGGTGCAAGGTGAGGGGGTTTACGCCAGGCACACCTATTACTGCCCGTGCTGCCAGCCAGGTCCCCATCCAGTGCGGTAGTTCAGGTATTCCGCGCAGACTCTGCGGCTGTGGATCGGAGACCTTTGCGACCACCTCCGTGTGGTCATGTTTGACACGGCGCAAGAAGCGCTGGCTGGTCGCCAAGTTAAGTGAGTGCGAGTACTTGCTGAGGAGTTGTCTGGATGCCCGGTCGGTGGGGGGCAGTTCGGCGACTCATCTGATGGCGGCGCCGCTGTCGGGGTCGAAGAAATACAGCCGTTCTAGGTCCACGCCGATCCGGGCGGGTGCGCCTTCCTGCACCGCGGCGCGCCGATCCAGGCGCGCCGTAAGCGGTCGCGAGGCGCCAGTCAGGGCGAAGTACACGAGGAGCTCGGGCCCTAGGGACTCGGTTCGCGTCACCGTCGCGTGGATGATCCCGTGCTTGCCGTCGCGCACATCGTCGGTCGACACGAAGTCCTCTGGGCGCAGTCCCAGCAGAACCTCGCGGCCGGCGAATGGCCGCAGTGCTGCGCGCGCCTTCGGGGGGATCAGCACTCGGGAGCCGCCGGTCGACGCGTACCATACGTCGCCGGAGCTATCGAGTTTCGCTGGCAGGAGATTCATCGCCGGGGAGCCGACGAATCCGGCGACGAACACGTTGACGGGCCGCTCGTAGAGTTCGAGCGGCGTACCGATCTGCTCGAGCGCTCCGTCGCGAAGGATCGCGACGCGGTCCCCCATCGTCATGGCCTCGGTCTGGTCATGGGTGACATAGAGCGTCGGCGCACCGATGCGCCGGTGGACGTTGGTGATCTCCGCGCGCAGCTCGACGCGCAGTTTCGCGTCGAGGTTCGAGAGCGGCTCGTCCATCAGGAACGCCGCCGGCTCGCGGACGATGGCCCGTCCCATGGCCACGCGCTGACGCTGACCGCCCGAGAGCTGGCGCGGCTTGCGGTCGAGCAGGTCGGTGATGCCGAGGACGTCCGCCGCCTGGTCCACCCGCGCGCGGATCTCGCGCTTGGGCGTGCCCGCCATTTTCAGTCCGAAGCCGATGTTCGCCCGCACGGTCATGTGCGCGTACAGCGCGTAGTTCTGGAAGACCATCGCGACGTGGCGATGCCGCGGTGCCAGACCGGTCACAATGCGGCCGGCGATGCGCACCTCGCCGGCCGTCACCGCCTCGAGTCCGGCGACCATGCGCAGCGTGGTGCTCTTCCCGCAGCCCGAGGGGCCGACGAGCACGACGAACTCGCCCGGCTCGACCTCGAGGCTGATGTCGCGCACCGCGACGACGCCGCCCGGGAACTCCTTGCGGACCCGCTCGAGAACGATCCCGCTCGGTGACACGGCGTCAGGACGATCCACTCAGCATCCCCCGGATATGGCGGTTCAGGACGAGGGCGACGATCGCGGGCGGCAGGAGCGCGAGCACGCCCGCCGCCGCCAGCAGCGGGTAGTTCGTCGTGTACTTGCCGATGTACTCCGGGATGAGCACCGTCACGGGCTTGCTGGCGCTGGTCGAGGTCAACAGCAGCGGGATCAGGAACTCACCCCAGACCAAGAGCACGACGATCGCGCTGAGTGCGGCGATGCCCGAACGCAGCTGCGGCAGCACCACGTGCCAGAACGCCTGCCAGCGCGTGCAGCCATCGATGAGGGCAGCCTCTTCAGGCTCGGCCGGCAGCTCCTTGACGTGGTTGTGCATCAGCCACATCGCCAGCGGCGTGGTCGTGCTGAGGAACACCAGCACCAGCCCAAGCTTGCGGTCGAGGAGGTGAGCGTCCGCCAGGAGCCCGAACAACGCGATGACGACGGTGAACACCGGCACGACGGCCGTCGCAACGATCGCCCAGAACAGCGCACCACGGCCGGGGAAGCGCAGTCGGGCGAACGCATAGCCCGCGCTGATCGCGACGCACAGGATCGTCAGCGCCGACATCAGCGTGATCGACGCGCTGTTCCACAATGCGTGGGCGAACGCGCCACCCTCCGCGACGGTGCCGCCAGCGCGGGCGTCACCGGTGCCGCCCAGCAGCGAACGGTAGGGATCGAGCGTCGCGTGCTGCGGCAGCCAGCGAGCCGGTACCGCCTGCACGTCGGCCTGCGTCGACAGGCTCGTGGCCACGCCAAGCCCGATCGGCGCAAGCGACCACAGGACGATCGCAGCGATCACCACGGTCCGCAGGAGCTGCGCAGCGGGGTAGCGTGTCACGTCGTCGACCTCCCGAAGGCGACCGCATAGCCGGCCGCGAACAGCGCGGTAACGGCGGTGAGCAGGAACGCGAACGCGCTGCCGTGGGCGAAGTCGGCGTTGACAAACGTGGTGTTGTAGACCTCCATGAGGATCGAGCGCGTGTTGAGCGCCGTGCCGTTGAGCACGTAGATCTCGTCGAAGATTTTGATCGCCCAGACCGTGCCGACGGTCAGCGCGACCGCGATCGAGGGCCGCAGCAGCGGCAACGTGATGTGGCGGAACTGGCGCAGCGGCGTCGCACCATCGACTGCCGAGGCGCTGTAAACCTCCTCCGGGATGTTCTGGAGCCCCGCGATGAGGATGAGGCTGACCAGCGGCAGGACATCCCAGACATGCACGAGCGTGATGAACACCAGCGCCCAGCCGTGACTCGCCAGCCACACGTGCGGGTGGCTCACGATGTGCAGCTGCTCAAGCACGCTGTTGAGCAGCCCGCTGTCAGGGTCGAAGACACGCCGCCACAGCACGCCGCTGACCACGGAGGGAAACGCCCACGGCAGAATGAGGATCGCCAACACGATGCCGCGTCCACGGAACACACGATGCAGCACCACGGCGACGATCAACCCGAGCGCGAGCTCGAGTGTCACCGCCAGCGCCACATAGCTGAGCGTGTGCACGATCGCGTCGCGCGCGGCCGGGGAACTCAGGACGTCGCCGTAGTTGCGTAGCCCGACGAAGCGCGGTTGCCCGCCGACCACCGCGTCCCCGGACTCAAGGCTCGTCTCGAAGCCTTTGACCAGAGGATAGATGACAAGCACCGCAGTGACGATCACCGCGGGCGCGACCATCAGCATCGCGACCCGACTCGCCTCCCGCGCAGCGAGATCGACCGACCTGCAGGGCGCGCCGCCGGTGTCTACCTCCTCCTCGCCGATGTCCGAGCCCATCGCCGGCTACGAACCGGAGGAGGCCAGCTCCGTCGCGTTCGCGGCGAGTTGCGTGAGCGCCGCCTCGACGCTCATCTCGCCCTTCACGGCGGCGTTGAGCAAGCCTTGCGCGGTGGAGCTGAACTGGCCATACCACTTCGGCGCGCCTTGCGGGAACAGCGGCACGACGTGGGCGAGCTCGTCGCTCAGGACGGTGCCGCCATCGAGCTCGCCGCTGTTGGCCATGGAGGTGACGACCGAGCTGCGGCAAGGCACCATGCCCGCTTCCTGGTAGAGCACGCGGAGGTTGGCCGGCTGCATCCACCACTCGATGAAAGCACGGGCCGCGTCCTTGTGCTTGGCCGTCACCGGGATCGCAAGGCCCTCGGGCAGGCCAAACGTCGTGCCCGAGCCGCGGACGCCGGGGACGAGCGCGGGTTTGGCATTAGGGGCGATGCTCGACTTCTTGGGATCGTTGGCGGTCGGCAGGTTGCCTGGGCTTGCGGCGAAGAGGATCGCGCTTGAGCCGGCAGCGAACTTGTCGAACGCGGGTCCGTTGTCCAGCGTGACGCTGCCCGGAGAGACCCAGCCGTTCTTGAGCGCGTCGACCTCGAACTGCAGGGCCTGGTAGCCGGCCGAGCCGAGGTCGGCGAACAGGGGCTTGAAGTCCTGGTCGAAGAGCTGGCCGCCCATCGCCAGGGCGAGCAGGTACCACGGCGTGACGCCGCCTTCCGTGGCAGCCATCGGTATACCGAGCGGATAACGCACGCCCGAGGCCTTGAGCTTGGCCATCGCCGGGCCGAGTTCGGCGAACGTCTTCGGGAACTCGCTCAGACCAGCCGCCTGGAACATCGTGGCATTGTACAGCGACAGGCGATAGTCGTTCGAATAGCAGACCGCGTAGGTGTGGCCGCCCGCGGTGAAGGCTGCGTCGGCCTGGGAAAGATCGGTCACCAGCGCCGGATCGAGCACCTTCTCGACCGGCTCATACCACCCCGCAGCGGCGAAATGACCCGTGGAGGACCAGTCGAACTCCGTCACGTCGGCGACGTAGGTCTTCGCCGTGTTGGCGACGATCAGCTTGGCGTGCACCGCGTCCCAGCTGGCGACGTTGACACTCACCTGCACGCCGGTCTCGCCCGTGAACGCGGCCAGGAGCCGCCCGGGGACCTTGTACGGCAACAGGACGTTGATCTCCTGACCCTTGATCGACACCTTGTTGCGCGGCGCGAACCCCGAGCTTGCGCCGCCGCTGTCTCCACCGCCACACGCCGCGATGATCAGCACGGCCGCACAGGCCACCGTCGAGAGAACACCACGCTTCGCGCGGTTCATCACCCGCTGCCCTGACTGAGCACCACCGACCGGCCAAGATGGCGTAGTCGGTTGGGATCCGGTCCCCGTCCGTGCGGAAGGTTCACCGCTGCCCTCTGGACGACCACCAGCTCCACCATCGGATCCATCCTGAGTCGATCACTACCACACCGCCGCCGCGACGCCAGCCAGCACGCCCGACCCAACACGCACCGAGCGTCCACGCCACGCCGAAGCAGTACCGGGGAACCCACGCTACTCGCCTGGGAGCCGATAACCCCAGATCGACACCTCGCTAACAGATGTTGTCCGGTACGTCCTGCTGCCTCTAACTTAACGGGGTACCGGGTCCACCCAGTGCGACAACAACACCCGGAACCGACAGGGTGCGGGATACGGTAGCCGCCGAAGCGCAACACCAGCCGGTGGTAACGACCACGTAGTCGGGCACTGTTGCATTAAGACAATGGGCGCCCTCGCCAGCCACCAAAGTGGGGAGGCAGGCCCCTCAGACACCTTAGAGAACCGCCACAAACCGGGCATCCGAAGGCCCACTGCGGTGCTTCTGGGTGAGCAGGTGGACTAGGTTGGGGTGAGCCGATCGCTTAATGCAACAGTGCCTCGTGGTGCGATGTGGATTGGATCCCATCGCCCTGGGCGCGCGGGTCGAGTAAACCGACATCGACGCCGAACTGGGCGCGTTGTGTTCGCGGCGGGGCAAGTGTCGCCGTGCTACCCGGCTGGTAGTGCGATTCGAGGGCGAGACCGAGCTGACCCGCATCCGACCGCACCTGGTCCAGGTGCTAGATCAGTAAGCCCGCTCACCAGCGTGATCAATCCCGCGCGCCCGGTGCGGATGGTCACCCTAATCAGCATCAGTAGCTGATGATCCCGCAGGAATGCGCACCGCTCACCCTTGATCAGCTCATCCCGTACCTGATCCAACTGCGGGCCCGCTACCCACAGCAGGGGCCCCGGCCGGTGCACCTGCTGAACACGGCGACGGCGGGGGCGGCCTGATCACCGATATCGACCTCGATTGTTTCGACGAGCAGCAGGGCCCGGTGACGTCGTTGTTCTTGAGCCCACCTGCGGTGGTGAGGAAAGGCGCACACCATGGGCCGTAACGGTGGCTACACCCCCGCTACCAAACCCACAACGTGGGTATTCCTTGGCCGTCGCCGGTTGGGCGGTGTCACCATCCGGTGGAAACGAGGTGACCGGCGAGCACGGAATGAGCCACGTCCTGGATACCATCCCGGTCTTGCCGGGTGGCTGGACTGACCTCGCCGAGATCCGCCAACTCGGCCAGAAATGGGTACAGGCCACAAGCACCAGCCCTGCTCCTTGACCATCGTTTCCGACCGTTGGTGACCTCGCTCAGCGTGTAAGGAGTAGTGAGTTCGCCACTGATTCGGCCTGGAAGTGGTCGACCTGCTGGGCGATCTCCCGGGCGAGCGGCACCCGGGCATATCGCGGTGCCCTCAGCGCGGAACGTACCCTGCCCAGGCCGACCGCGAGCTGTTCGATGCGGCGTTCGGGCGCCAGCTCGAACACGGGGCGCAGTGCTTCCCGGGCACCGTCCAGATCCCCCAGCGTTAGGTGGGCTGTGGTCACATCGACCCGGGCCAGCGTCTCATCGCCATAGGACCGCTGCTCAGCCGGGCCAGCCTCATACATCGCGATCGCCAGCAAGCAGTTCTGCTGAGCCTGGTCGGCATCGCCGAGCAGCATATGGGCGCTACCCGCGTAGCAGTGCTGCTTGGATACCGGGAAGCTGAGCAAACCACCGAACTCGCCGAGCTGGTCAGGCCCGGCCGCGCTGTCGCGGGCACACTCGGCCCGGTCCAAGGCGTCCAGGGTCAAGGCCCGGTCACCAGTCCGGGCGGCCGCACGGGCCTCCAGCGAGGCCAGCCGTACGCGGGATTCGGCGGTTGGTGTGAACTTGCTGTCCGCGCTGGGCGGACTCGATGGCACGCCGGTGCTGGTAGGTCCACTCGGCAATGAGCGCGGCCGTGCCGTGTGCCCAGGCCCGCAACCCATGGTGATCAGCCTGCTCAGCGCAGGTTAGCGCTGCTCGCAGCTGCGCCATCGCGGAGGCCGAATCGCCCAGGTTCTGCGAGGCGTGGGCGAGTAACAGACAGCTCGTACCCGCCAGAAAAACAGCTCGCGGGCCTGCTGGGGGTGTTGCCGACCAGTGGTGAGCAAACCGAACGCCAGGCTCCGAAGCCCTACCAGGTCACGGAAGAGCGGCACGAGAGGGGCATGAACGTAGCTGATCGCAACCCTGCCGATCTCACACGTCAGATGATCCAGAGCGGACGCGCTCACATTCGAGGTCTCGGCCCAGGCAACGAAGGCCAGAGACTCTCGCGCGGCGGCGTGCACCTGCTCATACCCAGCTGGTCCTGCACTTTCCTCCCCCACCAGCGGTGCTTCGGCGGCACGCTCTGGTGTTTCCTCGTCGAGCAGCTGGTTGAGCACGCAGAGCGAGAGCCCGAACGCGTCGGCGATCCGGGGACGCTGCCAGGGCTGCGGCACAGATTCTCCTGCCTCCCAGCGCGCCACGGTCATGCGATCCACACCCAGTTGTTCAGCCAGACTCTCCTGGCTATACCCAGCGGTCTTACGTGCGTGGGCAAAGGAACGACGTTTGACCGCCATACCCCAAGACCTCCTCTAACCCGAGATTCGCGACACTCGCAGCATAGCTCCGTCTTAGATCAGCACCACCGCGCCATAACAACGCCACAAAATCGCGGCACAGATGCATCACGGACACGCTGTCCACACCGGAACCGATGAGATTGACTTACTCTCACGCGCGCACCCGGCGGGGCTTGCAGGGTAACGAGCGCTACGCCTACAAAGTCGCCGCCACCGAAGTCGGCACCCCACAGACACCCACCCCTCCGCAGGTGATTAACTATGGACATTGCTGACTCATCGGGCGTTCCACTGGACGTCCACATGGCCCCGCTTCAGGGTATCGAGCCGGAAATCAAATTCAGTCGCGGCTCTTTCGTTGCCGGTGTCAGCAAGTCGAATATAGGATCCGAGAGTGTGGAGGTCTCGCATCTCCCGGAGGATGGGGAATCCTGGCCATTCGGTGATGTCGTAACCGTATGCTGTGGTGAATGCGTCACACTCGGCCCGGGGCCTGCCGAACCGCGCTCCCTGATGTGTGTTCACGAGGTCAAGCTCTCGCGGTCCCGTGCCGACCTCATCCCAGTCGCCGAGCAACGCCCAGTCACCATCCCAAAGCATGTTTCCTGGATATGCGTCGCCGTGAATCCACCCATATCCGAGAGGAAAATCAAGGCGCGCGTATTCGTCAAGTAGCTCGGTTCGGCGGGCGAGTAACCATGCCCGATCCCCGACAGACAAAACGACGCTAGCCCGCACGGAGTCGCTAAGATTCTTGAGCGGCTGATACGGGTGCAGCTCTATCAGGGGCACGGGAAGCGAGTGCAGGTGCCGCAATATCGCCCCGAGGTGACCGACGGTTGGCTTTGGCCGGTTGTTCTGTGGATAATAACGCCAGAACGTTACCGTGTAGTCGTGTATGTCGAGCGGCTGCTCAACATTTGCCGGGGCGACCGAGGGAAAGTCTTGCTGGGTCAGCCACCTGGTAAGTTCTACAACGGTCCGTGCGCGTCTGCGGTCATCAATATCATAGTTTAGACGGACGATAACACATTCCGCCTCGATGAGGTACAGTGTTGCTGCGTGCTGGTGCAATGGCACTGCACCAGAAGCATTAAGACCAGAACGTGCGCAGGCTTCGCCGACAACGGCGAGAGGTGTGGTCGTCGTCATCGCCTCAACAGTAGTGAGTACGCCACTGATTCGGCCCCGGGCAGCGGTCGCGTGGGTGCCGAACTGGTCATCCACAGCGGTGACCTGCGCTATCGCTGGGCGGTGGTCGTCGGGCATGATCGGCCGCTGTGACAATGCGTCTGCTGTATCTGATCTTCCGGCAGCTCGTGGCGTGGCTCGGACTTCTGGCCCGGAGCTTACGATCGAAGAATACCGAGATCCTGGTGCTCCGGCACGAGGTCGCCGTGCTCCATCGCCAGGTGAGCAGACCGCTGCTGTCCTGGGCGGACCGCGCTGTGTTCGCGGCGCTGATCCGGTTGCTGTCCAAGGCTGGCCGATTGCATCGGATCGTCGCGCCGGAGACGGTGCTGCGGTGGCATCGGGACCTGGTGAAGCAACGCTGGACCCTGTGGGGCTCGGAAACGCGATGCAGCGTCCTGACCTGGGCTCCTCGTGTGCTGGTCGATCGTGGATGATCGTCGGATGCTACTGTCGATCTTGTACCGGTTCGTGCGTTGTCTGCTCGTCTGATCGCTGTGCTGGCGCGGCAAGATCTGAGCAAGGATGCCGAGCTGCTGGTCTTACGGCATGAGAACACCGTGCTGCGCCGACAGGTTGCCCGGGTGCGCTACACGCCTGCCGACCGGGCGTGGTTGGCCGCTTTGTCCCGGCTCGTGCCGCGTCGGTGCTGGGCAGAGATCTTCGCTGTGACTCCTGCCACCATCTTGGCCTGGCACCGCAAACTGGTCTCACGCAAGGGGAACTACACGACACGCCGCCAGTCCGGACGTCCCCCGACCGCTGTGGCCATCAAAAAAGTCGTGATTCGCATGGCAGTCGAGAATCCCACCTGGGGACACCGGCGGGTGCAGGGCGAACTGATCCGACTCGGCCATCGCATCGCCGCCTCCACCGTGTGGCAGATTCTGCATGACGCCGGTATCGATCCCGCTCCGCGCCGATCGGGTCCGACCTGGCGCCAGTTCCTCACCGCCCAAGCCCAGGCTGTCCTGGCTGTGGACTTCGTGCACGTGGATACCGTGTTCCTCAGGCGGATCTACGCGCTGATCGCGGTCGAGCACGGTTCCCGCCGGGCACACCTGGCCGGGGTGACGGCGCATCCGACCGGTGCGTGGACCACTCAAGCTGCTCGCAACCTGTTAATGGGTCTCAGCGACTGTGTCACCACCGTGAAGTTCCTGCTCCGGGATCGGGATTCCCGGTTCACCGCAGCGTTCGACGCGGTCTTCGCAGCGGACAGCATCCGGATCCTCACCAGTCCACCCCAAGCGCCACGAGCGGATGCGATCTGCGAACGAATGATCGGAACTCTACGCCGCGAACTGCTCGACAGGATCCTGATCGTCAACGAACACCACCTACGCCGGATCCTCGCCACATACCTGTACCACTTCAACACCGCACGGCCACACCGGACGCTCGGACAACTTGCACCGGCCCAGGCCGAGACCCATCCCCCACACGTGATCAACCTCGCCGACTACCAGGTCCGCCGCAGACCCATCCTCGACGGGCTCACCAGCGAGTATCAGCTCGCAGCATGACCCAAACGGGCACCCAAAACCCGCAGGTCAAGCCCACAATCCTATATTCGAACCCCACACGGTAGCTTCGCTGGAGGCCGCCATAGGCTTGCACTTCGCCTTCACGCAGTCGTGCTCGCCTTCCGCCTTGTGCTCAGGCTTCCGCCTCACACCGAACGCGGCAACTTAGCGTACAGGGTTTCGAGGTGACGCACAGATGTCGGCTTGGCGATCGACTACACCGGTTTGCCCGCCACCGGGTCGAGCTCAGCGTAGGTTGAAGCCCCCGCAGAGACCCGCCGACCTTCAGCTCACCGAGCAGCGGGCGGATGTGTTTACGAGAGTAACCGACGTACGTACGGGTAATGGTCTGCTCGGCGTCGACCATTGCGAAGTACCGGTCGAGAAGCTGGTTGACTGTGGCGTTGGTGCGGGGGTTTCGGCGCTCGTCCAGCTCATTGAGCAACCGAGTCAACGCCTACTCAGACTGCACTCCGGCCTTCGGCCTGGCCGGTATCGTCTCCGTGAGGTCGTGCCGCCGACCAGTAACCGGGTCGGCACATGCGTACACCCGAACCCGCAGCGCGCCACTGGGAAGCTCCTCGATGCTCCCCAGTCGCCAACCTCGACGGTGACCCATAGCATACGACGACAGTAGCATCGCGCGCCAGAACCCGTACCATGCCACGCCGACTCGAGTGGGGATCGTCACCATCTCTGCTGCTCAAACGGTGGGCGGGTGGGGATCGAACCCACGGCCTGACGGATTATGAGTCTCCGAATTCACCCGGCAGAAGTAGACGACCAGGGACTCTGGTGTCCGGCTCGACCACTCAGCGTGCAACAGAGGCACCTATGGCACCGAGTTCATGGACAGATCCATGGACAAGCAGCGCCCTTGAACCGACCGTCCCATCTTCTGAACCCGAGTAGCGCAGCTGGTCACCATACCGGACGAGACGTCCGCTTGGGAAACTGCAACAGCCGACCGTACTTAGTCGAAATGCGCCACCGACGCGCAGGCCATTCGTCCATTAGCTCAAGCAGGAACAGCAAAAATGAGATCGAGAAGGACTTCCACCCTGCACCTGCCGACCACGGATTAAAAGGTGCGTCTTCGAAACCGCCAGATAAAGAGGAAATGACCGCTCTCTTCCACGATGTGTCAAGGCTGGAACGTCGATGCGCAAGAACTCGATTCGGTGGGCAACGGCACCGCCCCGATTCCTCTGACCGGTGCGCCAACTGACTCATTGCTGCCCGATCGCGCGTCTCCAAGCTAAGCGGACCTGTTCGAAGGCTTCCACAGCGGTGAGGCCGAGCTGGACTTGGCCCGCGAGATCACGGCGCCACCTGATCTCATCGGGTGGATGCTCGAACCGGTGTACAGAAGGTGGCCGGCCAGTCGGTCCATAACGCACGAACAAGTCCACAGCCAGCTCGTCGATCGCACCGATCTGGGCAAGCGCCCAGAGGTCGTAGAGGTCACGGGCGGCGGCACGGTCCAGCCACGCGATCATCTTCCACGCCGCAAACGACGCCGCAGTGGGTACCCGCAGCCGCGCCGGTGGCGCATCGGAGTACCGCTGGAACAGCTCCCGCAATTCCACCGGCCACGGCGCCACGCCGGTCGGAGCCAACAGCTGGACCCGCACCATGGTCCCGTCCAGCGCTCGCAGCACCGCAGGCTCGACATCGCGCACTGCACTCAACGGCGGCTCCCACCACAGACCTGGATATTCCCGCCGAACCCCCTGGACGAGCTGACGCTCCACGACACCGACCACATCACGCCGCCGACCGATCGCCAACAAGTCGATGTCCTCCGACAGCCGACCATCCGGCACCAGGCTCCGGGCCAGCGCAGTGCCCCCGAAGAACACCAGCTCATCAACCAGGCTCACGCTCAACGCGGCCAGCAGGTGCGAGATCAGATGATCCCGACGGACCTGGGCAGCAGCGACCCCGAACTGCTCGGCGACCGCCGCTCCCTCGACCGGATCCAGCACCTCAGCGCACCTGAGCCAGCAACCGCCGCACGCCCGGCCCGCGGCGATGTCCGGCCACTAGCTCCTCCAGCAGCTGCGGATCGGCCCGAGGCACAAGCGCCGCCACCGCTGCCATCACCGCCTGCGGCATAGCACCCAAATCCGGGCGGGCCGCCAGGTCCACCACCGTCTGCTCAATTGAGGTCACCCACCCCTCACCCAGTTCAGTCTGATGTCGCTGCAAGTCCAGCCCAACCAGGTTGCGACGCACGAACAACACCACCGTATCCCGATCGGTCAACTGCAACACCGGCCGATGCCGGGCCATCGCTACCACCGCCACCCCAACAGCCCGCGGTATACCTCCGTGAACCCGCGCCGCGCTCAACCCCATCAACGCCGCTCCATCCACCCCCGCGGCTGCTACCCCGACACCCAACGCGACCGCCTCCAACTCCGGCAACCACGCCAGCCCCACCCGATCATCAGGAACCACCGCGTAGTAACCAGGCGCGACACGCCGCAACGCTCCCGACCGCTCCAAGCGCGCAAACTCCGGCCGAGGATGCGCATACACCCCCACCGCATCAACCGGCCGCAGCACACGAGTGCGACCGCTCAGCAACTGCGGAGGCACCCGCGCCGCTACCCGACCCTGTTCTACTGTCACTAGCGTAGGGTACAAGCCTACATTTATGACAACAACCTCCGAGCATGCTCCGGCGTGGCACGAATACCTTGCGGGGCCGTTAGCTCTGCCCGCGAAACCAGCGGCTCGTCCACCATGGTCCTGCCGCTGACCGACCAGACCGAGGCAACCCAACGCATGATCTGCGTCCACCCGGGGCAAGCTGCGCGCCAGTACGCGGGCAATTGCCGCACACCATGATCCTCCTCTACTGGACCATGGCACGAAGCCAATGTGAACAGCAGTTCAAAGACAATCCCATGGACAAAGATCACAATTATCGATCTTGAAGAGAGCGTCGTCGCTGCTAGAGATGGTGGGGCGGGTGGGGATCGAACCCACGACCTGACGGATTATGAGACGATCATGTTGCATCTCTTGATGCGATTAGCAGGGCATATGCTGACCGCAGTGCCGCCCGAAGCCGCAAATCTCGCACCCGAGGACTCTGGTTCGCACCCAAACTCGCACCCGCGAGCGTTGCCGTACACAGCGGGCAAAACCCCTGCGGGTGGCTGCCCTGGTGCATCCTTGGCACCGCATCCTCCGCTACGAAGCACGGAAGACTGTATCGGCGTGCCAGGTGAGGAAGTCAGTGTTCGGCTGATCGATGCGCCGTCGAGGCATGCTGATGGTTCCGCCGGACGCCGCTCGCTGGTAGAATTCCTCGCCATTACCCCAGTCCGCCCGCAGGCTCGGGCTGACCAGCAACGTCTTCTTCTGCGGGTGAACCCCCAGGTAGCCACGGTCAAACAGGGCATGGACGTCGACGCGCAGCAGCAGGCGGTTGTCGACCCGGTTCTCGCCGTGATCGGCCACGGGGCGGATGTGGGCCGCCTGCAGCACAGGAATGATCTTGTTGCCGGTCGCCGCGCAACGCCGACCGTAGGCCTCCTGGACGAGTGCCTTGAAGACCGCTTGGCCGATCCGGACAGGGGCGAGTCGGGGTTGTCCGAAGACCTCGCCCGGAACCCGAAACGGCGTCCGGAACCCGGCTCAAATGCCGACTCAACAAGGTGTCAAGCACCTGCTCCACGTAGCTGCCCTCGGGCGAGGCAAGGTCATAGCTACGCCCCCGTACGATGTTGCTCGACCACCCCAGCGGGGCATCCGGCGCCTCATCCAGGTCGAAAAACCGGACGTCCCGTAGCATGATGCAGTCGATCTCTGGATCGGTGCCGCCGCCGCCCTCATCGCCACGTTCCAGCTCACCGGATGGACAAACCTCAAGCAAGCCCGCCGCCACTTCGCACACGGCATCGACCGATGCGTCCACCTCATCGCCAAACCACTCAAAACGGTCAAACATCAAACTGACGGAGCCCTGGATGCTGGACCGGTTACTGGAGCGGCGCAACACGCACTTTGATCATGCACTCCACCGCGCGGTACCGGGGGCATTTTCAGGCATTCACCACTGACTGGTCCGAATGGGTGAAAAATTCTACATCTTTCACCTCTGCTTGCTCAGAAGATTCATCTCGGCACAACTACCTCAAAACTCACATGCAAGCGTCGGGTCGAGCATGGTGGAATTCCCCCCAATCAAACACCTTCAAGGGGAGCTTGCCATGCGACGTGTACATGTAAAGGGTCACTATCGCGACGGACATTGGGTCAAACCTCACTACCGTCAGTTACCTGACGGTAGCGCAACTATTCCACCTCAACGCACTCGGAATAGCAACAGGTCCAATCGGCCGAACGGCGGAAGGGGCTCGGTCAGCCATTTGCCGCCGACAACCAAATTTTGGAACGACCCACCCGAGTACGAAATCAGGCATCGTCGTTCAATGCGCAAGAAAGAAAAATGGCGAATCGATGAAGCTGCCGAGTTCTGCATGTCGACCATCAAGGATGGAGCAATAGAAGCGGCTGCTGACAAAATTGCCGATCGCGTAAGCCGTGACACATGGAACGCTCTACGGCGCCAATGGGGTCGCTTTCAATGCAAGTGGATGGCGCGGCTCGCTCAACAAATCCTTGACGCGAAAGCTCAGATGCACGAAACCGTGGCTGACGTGGCGATGCTAAAGTGGCGGAACCCGCTACATACTCCCGAGCGAATTTTTGCCCACGAACTTATTAAGAATATTCCATTTTCAGGGGTGGACGAGCACTTTGTCGCAGCGGCCTGCGGCCTACGGTTGACAGGAGTATGCCTATGCGCAACACAAGGAATATCACTAACTAAGTGTGCGTGCTTTCAGGCGCTCGCTCTAGAATGGACCAAAGAGCAAGTTAAATCCTTTCTCGTGTCGGGCGGTACCGACTGGATGCGCGGGTCCAAATCGGGACCGGCTGGTTAATTGCGCGACAGGAGAAACGCGCCGTGGAATTGCTGGCAAGTGTTTCGTTTACGAGAATCACGCCGAGGGAATAGAACTGCGTAGCGCGACAGACGAATGATCACAGCGGGCTTCCTACTACGCACCGTGATCGCCAACCCGCGACCGTCACACTTCCGGAGAGGGGGAGCAGATAGAGCCATCGCCGCGACGCGGGCGCCCTAAAAGAAAGTTGATCTTATTTGGGTTGGCGTTTGCAGGTCAGGCATGGTTAAGCGGTACCGAGATCACCGACGTCGTGAGTTGCGTGCCGACTGGTATTGCTCGGGGTGTTGCCGGCAGTGCGCGACGTCGCGACAGTTGCACGAGCGGTGTGCTGGCGACAAATTCGTGGGGGCCAATGGATCACCGCCTTGCGCGAGTCCTACAATGTGGTGCACGGTTCCGGCGTATTCGTGCAGTGGCATTACACGCGTCAATTCATAGTCGATTGGCAATCCGCAGAGCACGCACGGTAGGTGTCCATTCAGGGGGCTGGTTGAGCTGAGCTGTCGTGGTGGGCTGATGTCCGGGGGTCTGGTGGTCTGTGACCGGCGTGTTGACTCGATCTCGGGTCTGTGATCGTCGACCATCTGGGTTGTGTCCGCGCCCGGTGAGCCTGAGCCCTCGCATGAGGAGCGTGCCGCGCTGGTGGTGGGGTTGATGGCCAGGGTGGAGACGCTGGAGGTGGGGAACGCTGAGTTGAGACGGCGGGTCGGGATGGACTCGACGAATTCCTTGACTCCGCCGTCGAAGGACTCGATCGGGGCCAAGGCCAAGCGGCGGACGGATCGTTCGTCGCGGGACAGGTCAAGAGATCGCAAGCCCGGCGGGCGCCCGGCCATCAGGGCTCGGGGCTCTCGCCGACGGTGACGCCGGATCGGACTTAGACTGCGCCCGCGCCTGTGGACTGTGCCTGCAGTGCGGGCTTGGCCGATGCCGCTCAGGCGGGTATAGGCTGGGCGCAGCTGGCCAGCTACAGTATGACCACACCCGTTGCAGATCAAGGCGTCCCACGCGGTCGCCGCGGGCGGCGAGGTAACGGCGATGGCTGACTCCCCACGCGTCCTCAAGGCGATCACCGACCGCAAACGCAAGTCGTTGCTGGCCTTCCTCGTCGGGCCAGTTCTGAAGTTCGAGATGCCAGAGCAGGTTCTGATCGACGCAGCTACCACTGTTCTCGAAGGAGCCAGGTTCGGGCCAACCCTCGCCGACATTGCCAAGCAGCGCACCCTTAGTTCGATGCACGGCAACGGTCAGGTGCCATGGACCGACGAGCGAGAGGCGCTCGAAGTGCGCGGCCCCGAACTTCAGCACGGCCCAAGTATAGGTCACGATAGAGATGAGGTTGAACACGCGGATGATTTCTCCCTCTCGGTTCTGTCGCTCCAATCCGCCGCGGTCTCCTAATCCGAGTTCGATGGCGCCAGATCGATGAACTGCGAGGTAGTTGTTCCAGAGGTCTCCATACCCGTTCACGAGCGCTGCCGCGTGCGCGGTCGGGCATCGCCGATCACCGAAACGGATGGCCCGACCGTCGACGTTCACGCTGTTCTGCGTATCCAGCCACGCCCAGAGAGCGTCGTCGAGGTGGAGCACTTCGGTCGGGGTCACTAGGGAGGGCCAGGAGCTGCACGAAGGGTTTCTGGAGCCGCGTCGCGAGACCACTGACGGCGAAGTGGTCGCGATCGACTGTGTCGATGGCGTGGAGCTTGAGTGTTCGACGCCACCTCGTTCGGAGAAGCTCGGTATCGGCCAGGCTGGTCACCGCTTCACCTTACGGCGAAGCCGCACAGTGAAGTCTTCTGCCATCCGCTGAGTGTCGTGGAGCAACGCGGCGCGTCGACGGACGGGCGGCGACAGCACGACGACATGCTCGGCGCTGCCGAAGCCCATCGTGGCCTGATTTGGGCTGCGCTCGTGCTCCGCCCGGGTGCGCCATGGGAGATATTCGGCGCCGCGGAGTGTGGTGACCGGCGCAATGTGGCTGATTCGCTGAGCTGGGTCGACGTGGTCGAGAACCCGCGCGCAGAATCGGATGGCGTGAGTGATCCGCTCGGTGATTGCATCCTCGATCAAAGACGTGATGCCCGAGCGCGAGTTGTTGTTCTCCAGCGCGGGTTGCACGACGAGAAGATTGGCGGCCTCATCGAGGGCAACCAGACCCGAACCCTGGTTTTGGATCAGCCGGAGTGCATCACCCGAGATCGTGGTGTTGGTCCCAAGAGACGGGGTCAGGAGTGCGTCGGCACCGGTGAGGGCCTCGGCCAACAGGAAGCGGCGCAGGTCCTCGCTCTCTAGCTCGGCAGGTCGCAGGACAGTGCGCAGCGGACCACCGGCGATGGCGACGATGAGGTCGGGTCTGCCAGTAGAGCGTTCCCTGGAAGCGAGTGCTCGTGCTCGGCTGGCGAGCTCGGCTTCGTCCAAGGGTGCTGCTTCGTTAGCGAGGACGTAGTCGTGCAGGGCGCGGATGACCTTGTCACGAAACCCCCCGGTGTCTTCGAACTCGGCGGTGAAGTGGCCCTGCTCCCAACCCCGTACCTCACGGATGAACTCGGCTTGCTGGGGTTCCGGGTCGACGTCTTGCTGGATGAACACGAGGACAGGCCGCGTGTCTCGCGCCTCGCGGTACTCCTCGTGTGTAGGGGAGAGCCCAGATGCTTGGACGTGCCCGTACCGAGAGCCGAGGATAAGGATCATCATGTCGGCATTGCGCACACCAGCGAGGCATGCCTGCTGGGGGCTGTCGGGTGACGCGCCGAAGTCCTCTGCGCGAATGGCTTGGTGCCCGAGCGTCTCCACTGCTGCCGCTGCGGCGTGGCGGCAGGCTTCGAATCCTTGGGTGACCGAGCTGATGAAGATCTTCATCGCTCGGTTATCCGCGCGCGGTTTGGCAGGCCTGGTGGGCAGGACAGGCGTAGGCCGTTGCCGTCGAGCAGAAGACGATTTCCCTCCAGCCTGCGCCTACTCTGCGGTCATCCCCTCGTCCTGGCCGCTGATCTCGTCGGTGTGACGTGGACGATTCCGTGGACGTCTGAGGACCTGGCTTACGACCAGGGGGCTTGCGGGTGCACCCCTGGGCGGACGTCGCCTACGGCTGCGGGGGCATCCGTCGACCACGAGCGCCCGCCGGGCCGACCCGCGCGAGCACGCGAGAAAGAGTACCAACCCAGACATGGCCCCGTCGGCGCAGTCGGCGCGCTTGAACCCCATAGAACCAAATTCGGCAACAACGTGCTGCTGTGGGCTGCCGTGTTCCCGATTACCGGTATGCGTACTGGTGCCGCAGTCAATCGTGAGAACGTCCGCTCAACGCTGTTCGTGCGCGGCCGGGGCGTAGCGCTCGATGCAGTGGGACCTCACCGAGCCGGAATAAGCCCGCAGCCGCTCGATGGCGTTGACACTGCTCCACCTCGACCTACCTAGGCTGCGACCTGTGGCTGAGGCGCGCGGCGGGTGGCAGCGGTTCGGGGAGAAAACGATCTATGACAACCGGTGGGTGCGGTTGGGGTTGGTGGATGTGGGGGCGCCGAACGGGGAGCGGTGGGATTACCACGTGGTGCATCTGGGCCGGATCGCGGTGGCGCTGATCGTGGATGATCAGGACCGGGTGTTGATGTTGTGGCGGTACCGGTTCGTCACGGAGCAGTGGGGGTATGAGCTGCTCGGGGGCCTTGTCGATGCAGGTGAGGACGCGGCGGCCACGGCTGCTCGGGAGGCCGAGGAGGAGAGCGGGTGGCGACCACTCGGTGAGCCGGAGCGTCTGGTGAGTTTTGAGCCGCTTCCGGGGCAGGTCACGGCGCCGGTGGATGTTTTTTTGTGGCGGGGAGCGGAGCGGATTGGGGAGCCGACCGATACGGAGGAGGTTGGCCGGGTGGAGTGGGTGCCGTTGTCGCGGGTGCCGGAGTTGGTGCAGCGGCAGGAGTTGCTGGGGTCGGGGACATTGGTCGCGTTGCTGTATTACCTGGCCTCACACGGGGGTGCTGCCGGGTAGGACGAGCTGGTTGAGCCGTAGTTGGTGCCGGTCGGATTTGATCTGGGCTGCGAGGCGGCGGGCCTGCCGGGCGTAGGCGAGGGCGGCGTCGCGGTCGCCAGCGGCGGCGTGGGCGTAGGCGAGGTCGACGAGCAGGCCGGTGCGTGCCCGGACGAAGTCCGCCGGAACGGTAGCGCGGGGTCGATGGGGTCGGCTGGGAGCAGGGCGTTGGCGGTGTCGAAGGCTCGCCGCGCGTCATCACCACAACCCGTGGCGGCGAGGGGTTTGTCAATCCCCTCGAACCGTGGAGACTTCGGTTGTAGTGATGTTGAACGGGGTGGCTGGTCTTGTGGTGCCCGCGTCTTGGGGTGGGGCAGGCCTGGGCCTGCCCGCGTTTCCTGCCTGAGGGGTCGCGGAGGCTCGGGGGTCAAGGGCACGCCGGAGGCGTGTCGCGCGCAGCGTGATGCGAAGCACCCTTGAGGCCTGAGGTGCGGCCCCGTATCCTG
>JBOHFG010000160.1:0-2377 GCA_050699575.1 Pseudonocardiaceae bacterium | reverse complement strand
TTGCCAAGCAGAACGGGGAAGTTGTTTTTCACTTCACCCCTCCCGGCGCGTCATGGATGAATCGGATTGAGATCTGGAATGGGATCATCGCCAGGAAGTTGATCCGGCGTGGCACGTTCAAGTCGGTAAAAGCTCTCAACCGGGATATCGAGGTGTTCGTCAAACAGTGGAACAGTGATTGCAAGCCGATCACATGGATGGCTACCGTGGAGGAGATCCTCGACAAGGTCCGTGCTATCATGGCCCACATGGACGCTCTCTTGCGTGCCACTGAGATTGACGATGTGGCCCGTCAGGCAGCGTAAATGAAAACATATCTATATACAGTACTACTCTCGTTACCGGCTGAAAAACCACAAGAAAAACTCACTGCATCTGGCCTGTTGTTCGACTATGGCACGTCCCCCTCTGGTCCCGTGCTCGCGGACGGCGCAGGGTGGATAGATTGTCAAATAATGAAATCTAGCCGATTTCGGCGGAGACCACGGACTTGTCGTTGGACAAGTGCGACGGGCCTGGTTCAATCCAGAGTTTCTCGACCTCAATGGTGTACCCATGCGCCGACTAGTCCACTGATGCAAGTAACCGGTAACCTTTTCACCACGGTCACACACTTCCAAGAAGTGCCGTACTACTAATGTGCGGAAATCGGTGCCGACCGACGATCAGGATCGTGCATAAGAATTTCAGAAACTCGGGTTCGGTGGGCGGCGGTAATGCCCGCTCACGCACGGTGATCATAATCCTCTTCATCCGGGTAGAGCTGGGCTGCCAGAGTGACAATCAGCTCCACGGATTGTTCTTCGTTCAGCGTCGTGTCCGCCAGTGCCGCCAAGATACCTTGGTATGCTTGAATTTCCTCTTTTTTCTCCAAGAACAAGCTCGAGGCCTCAGTTTCCAGGTAGACCACCGGTTTGAACTCGGCGAACTCCATCAATGTGAACGCCCCGGCCATCGCCGCGTGCGCACCGAACGCCCTGGGCATCACCCGCAGCGTCACGTAGGAGCGCGCCGACATCCGCTGCAAATGGCGCAACTGCTCGGCCATCACCGCGGGCCCACCCACCGGCAACCGCAGCACGGACTCGTGCAGGTAGAAGGTGAACCGCGCCTGGTGGTGCCGGCCGAACAGGCTCTGCCGGGCCAGCCGGGCGGCCACCCGGTCATCGACGTCGCCGGGCGGCACATTGACGTTGCCGCTGATCACCGCGCGGGCGTACTCGCCGGTCTGCAACAGTCCGGGGACGAAAATCGCCTCGAACTCACTAATCGTGATTGCCTTGCTCTCGTGGTCGATCAGCGTGACGAGCTGTTTGGGTAGCCGAGTGCCGTGCTGCTGGAACCAGCCCGGGGTGTCCTGCTCCCGACACAGCGCCAGCAGCCGGTCCCGCTCAGGGCCGTCGACCCGGCACGCCCCGAGGAACGCGGCGATGTCCACCTCACTGGCCCCCCGTTTACCGGACAGCAGCATCGACACGTAACTCGGCGTCACGTCGAGTATCTGGGCGGCCTGCTTGCCGCTCAGCCCAGCCTGCTTCATAGCCTCACGCAGTCCGTCACCCAACTCCCGGCTGCGAATCGTCGGCTCGCGATGTGGCATGATGGTACCTCCCAGCTAGAGATCATAAAGCCTACTGTCGCACAATGCGACCGGCGCAGCCTGATTAACCACCAGTGGTGAATTTCTTGCACGACCACCCGCCACTGGTCACCTGATCGTCGGCAGGGTAGCGGACCTCGCCCGACCCCCCGAGGAAGGTACCAGTGAGCACGTGCTCACCAGCACCCGCCGCGCAGGGGCCACCTACTGCACGACGGTCTCAGCTGATCCGATAAGTGACATTATGTAGTTTGATCTTCATTGGTTCCGTGCGCCGCTGCCGCCGGCACCGATCTACGGCTAAGAGCCTGTTGGCAAATGGTCACGTTGTTTGTCGATTTTGTAGTTCGGGTGTCGGCGCTACGGTGCGGGGTCTGCCCTATCGGGGATGAGGCGGCGTGCCGGAGTTCTTGCGGTCCAGTTGCCGGGTCATGATCGTGACGGTGGCCCAGAGGACCATGGCTTCGTGGTGTTCGGGACGTCGTTCGTAGTCGCGGACCAGGCGGCGGTAGCGCAGCGGCCAGCCGAAGGTGCGTTCCACGACCCACCGGTGGGGGAGTACGACGAATCCGGTGGTGTCCTCACTGCGTTTGACGATGGTGAGGGTCAGGGCCAGCACGGTGTGTGCCCGCACCAGGTGACCGGAGTATCCGCCGTCGGCCCAGACCAGACTGATCGTGGAGAACCGCTCGCGCGACAGGGCCAGCAGCTGACACGCCCCATCGCGGTCTTGCACCGAGGCCGCGGTAACGATCACGGTCAGCAGCAGACCGAGGG
>JBOHFG010000159.1:0-12796 GCA_050699575.1 Pseudonocardiaceae bacterium | reverse complement strand
GGAACTCGGCGGGGGCGGAACCGGCAGAGCGGACGAGAACCTTGCCCTGGGCGTGGTGGTGCAGCAATGCGGCGGCCATCTGCGACCGTCCGGCGTTATGCACGCACACGAACAGCACCTCGGGTAGATCGGACACGGTCACTCCTTAGTTCTTGGCGGTAACTCCCAGGTATCGGCGGCGTAGCATCAGGGAGACATAGACGAGGCCGACCAGGACGGGGACCTCGATCAGGGGACCGACGACCCCGGCCAGTGCTTGGCCGCTGGTCGCGCCGAACGTCGCGATCGACACGGCGATGGCGAGTTCGAAGTTGTTGCCCGCCGCGGTGAACGCCAGGGTGGCGGTCCGCTCGTAGTTCATGCCCACGGCCTTGCCGAAGGCATACGATCCGGCCCACATCACCGCGAAATACCCCAGCAGCGGCAACGCGATCCGCACGACATCGACCGGGCGGCTAGTGATCTGGTCGCCTTGCAGGGCGAACAGGATCACGATAGTGAACAACAAGCCATACAGGGCAGCCGGGCCGATCCTGGGCAGGAAACGGGACTCATACCAGTCACGTCCGTTGGCTTTCTCCCCGAACCGGCGAGTCACAAACCCGGCCACCAAGGGAATCCCGAGAAAGATCAGTACGCTTTTCGTGATCTGCCATCCCGACACGGCCAGGTCGGTTTGGGGCAGGCCGAGCCAGCCGGGCAACACCGAGAGATAAAACCAGCCCAGCACACCGAACATCACCACTTGGAACACCGAGTTTAGCGCGACCAGCACCGCGGCGGCTTCCCGGTCGCCACAGGCGAGATCGTTCCAAATGATGACCATGGCGATGCAGCGGGCGAGCCCGACGATGATCAGACCGGTCCGATACTCGGGCAGGTCCGGCAGCAGCAGCCAGACCAGGGCGAACATTAGCGCCGGACCAATCAGCCAGTTAAGCACCAGCGAGGTCCACAACAGCGTGGCGTCACCGGTGACGGTGTCGAGCCGGTCATAGCGGACCTTGGCCAGCACCGGATACATCATGACCAGCAGGCCGATCGCGATCGGTAGGGAGATCCCGTCGATCGACACCGCGTTCAACCCAGTGTCCAAACCGGGGATCCAGCGGCCGGCCAGCAGGCCGGCCACCATAGCCGCGCCGATCCACACCGGCAAGAACCGATCCAGCGTCGAGAGCTTGCCGACCACACCCGCCGAACCGGTGTCAGTGACGCTCACCCCGACACCGATGCGGCGGGCACCAGAACCGCGGACAGCCGGGCAAGGACTTCGGGATGGACGTGGTAGTAGACCCAAGTCCCGCGACGTTCCCCGGCGATCAGACCGGACTCCCGCAGCACCTTGAGGTGATGGGAGATCGTCGGCCCGGTCAGCTCGAACGCATCCGTCAGGTCGCAGACGCAGGCTTCGCCTCTCTCGTGGGAGGCGATCAACGACAGCAGTCGCAGCCGGACCGGGTCGGCGAGTGCCTTGAACATGCGCGCCAGCTCACGGGCCTGCGGCTCGGACAAGGGTTCACGGACCAGCGGGGAGCAGCACGCATCCAGTTGTTTCGACATATTTCTATATTGAAAAGATTCAAGACAACGATGTCAAGGCGTGCCGCTGCCGTAGGGACGGGTGAGGATCTCCAGGATGTGGCCGTTGGGATCGTCGAAGTACACGCCGCGGCCACCATCCCGTGTGTTGATCTCGCCTTGCTCATGGTGGGCCGGGTCGGCCCAGTACGGGAGACCCAGCGCCCGGATCCGGCCGAAGATCGCGTCGAAGTCGGGTTCGCTGACCAGGAACGCGTAGTGCTGGGGGTGAATATCGTCCGAGGTGTCGAGGAAATCCAGGCTCACCCCATTACCCAGGGTCACTACCAGGAAGTGCTCGAACGGGGTCGGCGCGGGCAGCCCCAGCAGGTCGGTCAGGAAGGTCGCGGCGGTCAGCTTGTCGCGGACCGCGACGATGGTGTGGTTGAGCTCAACAGTCATGGCAATGTCCCTCCAGCGGATCCAGGCTCTGGGTGTGGCCGTTCGTGGTGGTGTCGACGAACGGCGTCCTCGCCATCGTGTCGCTACTTCTGCGTGCTGGGCATCACCCACCACGGCACGAGCCGGAGCACCGGAGGCGGGAAACCACAGTGCACAAGGAGGCCGAGGTTCGCGGGTATAAACTGGTGTTCGGTCGGTTGCGGTCCGAAGCACTGAGCCCGTGCGACTCGGCAGCCTTCGTCGAGCGGCTGGCCATCGACCTATGACCACCGAGAACGAGCGAGGCGAGCACCGTGCAGTGGACCGATTTGTCCGAAGCGGCGTGGCGCAAGAGCAGCCGCAGCGTCGGCGGTTACGGAGACCAGACCAACTGCGTCGAAGTCGCCGAGCTGCCCGGCCGGGTTGCGATGCGCGACTCCAAGGACCCCGCCGGGCCCGTCCTGGCGTTCACCCGTGCCGGGTGGCTGGCCTTCCTCAGCGGTGTCCGCATCGGCACGTTCGACTGACCCAGCGTTGCAACAACCGGCCAGGGAGATCACCGATGAGCGACCAAGCCAACCAGACGATCACCGCGCTGCGCACCGGTCATGACGAGTTCGCCGCCCTCGTCGGTGGCCTGACCCCCGATGAGCTCACCCAACCTTCCGCAGCCGCCGAATGGGACGTCTCGCAGGTGCTCAGCCACCTGGGTAGCGGCGCCGAGATCGGGCTGGCCACCCTGGAGGCAGCGCTGGAGGGCACCGGCAGCCCCGGGCCCGAGTTCAACCAGCGCGTGTGGGCTCGCTGGAACGCGATGACCCCCAGCGAGCACGCCGAAGGCTTCCTGCGCGCCGACGAAACGCTGGTCAAGCGCTACGAGAGCCTCGATGACACCACTCGGGCGCAGCTCCAGGTCGACCTCACGTTCCTGCCCGAGCCGGTCGACCTGGCCACCGCGGCGGCGATGCGGCTCATCGAGTTCACCTACCACGCCTGGGACATCCGGGTCATGTCCGATCCGGCAGCGGTACTGGCCCCCGCAGCGGTCGAGTTGCTGCTCGATCCCGTGGGCAGGTTCATCGGCTTCCTCGGGCACCCCGACACACTCGACGGCAGGCCGGTGACCTTAACCGTGCAGACCACCGAGCCCGACCGCTCCTTCGGGCTCGACCTGAGCGATGCGGTCACCGTGGTGGACACCGCAGGGCAGCCCAGCGGTGTCCTCACCGCCCCCGCCGAGGCATGGCTGCGCCTGGTCGCCGGCCGCCTCACGCCACCGCACACCCCACCCACCGTGGTGCTCACCAGCGACACCCTCACCCTCGACGACCTGCGACGCGTCTTCCCCGGCTACTGACCCAGCGGCGGCACCACAGCGAAGTTCACGCAACTGTGGTTGAGTGCATGGAATGCGTCCCCCAGAAACCGCGCAGCGCAGCCTCGAGCACTGGAGCGAGGCAGGGCGAGCCGAAATGGATGCGTTCTACGCGCTCGCCACCGAGGACTCCCGGCGTCTCGCTGCCGCCCGCGACTGGGCCGCCGACCTGCGAGCCCGGGCCACCGACGGCCACCTGCGGCTGCTCGACGTGGCCTGCGGCAGCGGCAAGTTCCCCACCGCACTGCTGGCCGCCGGACTGCCCGCCACGGCCCGGGATCTCACCGTGGCGGTCGACCTGCTCGATCCCTCCGCGTTCAGCATCGCCGAGGCCCGCGCCGTGCTGGCCACGCCGTTCGAGGCTGCCGCGGAGCATGAGGTGCTGCTGCAGGACTTCGACGTGCGAGCCCGCTACGACGTCGCGTGGGCCATGCATGCGCTCTACGCGCTGCCCCCGGCTGAACTCGCGGGCGGGGTGGCCCGGATGGTCGCCGCGCTGCGCCCCGGTGGGTTCGGCGCGGTCGCCCAGGCCAGTGCCGCAAGCCACTACCTCGTGTTCTACGACGCCTACCGGGCCACCTACGCCCCCAAGATCACACCCTACAGCGACGCCGAGGGGGTCGCGGCAGCGTTAGCCGCGGCCGGCGTGGACGTCATGGTCCAGCGGTTGCACTACCGCACCGGCTCGGCGGACCGCGCGGTGATCGAGGGCTACCTGCAGCGCTGCGCGTTCGACAACACGGTGTGGCTGGCCCAGATGGAGTCGGCCGGACCGCTGGCCGAGTACCTGGCGGGCTGCCGGGCACCCGACGGGAGCTACCTCTTCGAGCATGAGGTGCACCTGATGACCTGGGGGAACATGTGAGAAACCCGCACCTGTCGGCAGCCACGGCGGCCGGCGCGGCGTCGGATGTCACCTTGGCCTGGGACGGCGGGAACGACCAGTGGTGGGACTGGTACATGTCACTGGCCGACGGGCCGGTGCCGGGCGGTCCGCTGCTGCAGCTGGCTGCGCACGATCCGGGGCCACTGCCCACCGACGACGCGGTGGCCGCGGAGCTCGCCGAGCCCTACCCGCTGACGCCGGCGCAGGCCCGCCAGTTCGCCGACGAGTCGTTCGTCAAGCTGCCTGCGGTGCTCACCCCGGGCACGGCGGCCCGGCTGCGGGCCCGGCTACGGGAGCTGCTCGACGCCGAGGTCGACCCAGCGCTGGGTTTCCAGAGCCTGGAGATGATGTGGCGGACCGATCCGCTGGTGCGCTGTGCGGTGCTCTCGCCCCGCATCGGCGGCCTCACCACGGCCCTGCTGAGCGCCCAGCGGGTACGGCTCTACCACGACAACGCGCTGTCCAAGCAGCCCGGCGTCGGGCGGACCCCCTGGCACCACGACGCCCAAAGCTTCCCGCTCGACTCCCCCGACGTGCTCACCACGTGGATCCCGCTGCAGCCCACGCCGCGCGAGATGGGCCCGCTGGCCTTCGCCCGCGGCGCCGACACCTGGCGGCTGGTGAGTGACATCGAGTTCGACAAGCACGGCACGTCCTACGACCGCCGGGTGTCGGAGATCTTTCGCGACCGCGGCGTGGTCGTGGAGGACGGCCCGTTCGCCACCGGTGAGATCAGCTTCCACTCAGCGCACTGCTTCCACACCGCGGGCGCCAACCACACCACGACCGCGCGGATAGTGCTGTCGGCGACGTATTTCCGGGACGGGGTGCGGGTGAGTCCAGCCCCCACCCTGCTCAGCGGTGACTGGCAAAAGTTCATCCCCGGCGCCCAACCGGGCGAGATCGTGGCCAGTGACCACAACCCGCTGATCGGCTGATCACCCAGCGGTCACCCAGTGCCGATGTCGACCCGAGGAGTGGCCGGCTCCAGGAGGGCGAGGCGGACGGTGTCCGCGTGTCGCCTAACTGAAGCGGCGAGGGCCTCCTGCGCGCGGACCAGGGCGTCTCCTGAGCAGACGTCCGCGGTTGCCCGCTCCACCATGAAAACAATCGACCGTGAATGAGCGCACGCTTCCCCTCGCCGCCGAGGGCTACCCGGTCGAGCGCGACGACCTAGCCACCATCACCCCCTACATCCAGCACACCATCCGCCGCATGGGCGACCTCGTGCTCAACCTCGCCCCACCTGATGCCCTGCCCGCTACACCCCTGCTGGCGGCACGACACCACCGGGGTGGAGATCCGAAGCACTCGCGCGCTGAGTCCCCGCGTTGAGCACCGCTAATCGCCAGGACGCGACGAAAGAGGGATGTCGGTGACGGACCTGGAGAACCTGCTCACGCAGGTGTGGAACCCGGACACACGACCACTCGCCGAGGAAGCCTGGCGGTGCTACAACTCCGGTGCGATCCGGGCGAGCATCGCCGCGATCTGGACAGCGATCACCGCCGCCGTCATCACCAAGCTCATCCAGCTTGCTGATGACGGCGAGTCGGGAGCGGTCACCTTCCGCACCGAGGTCGCCAACGCGCAGAAAAAGAGCATCAGCCAAGACGGCGTCCGCGCGATGCAGAACATCGAAGCCAGCTTGCTGGACAAGGCAGCGGAGTTCGAGCTGATCGACTCGATCGGCCAGCGTGAACTCCAACGCATCCGAGAAGACCGCAACCTCTGCGTCCACCCGTCGCTGCGCAGCTTCAGCGAGGTCTACGAGCCCCGACCCGAAGTCGCCCGCGGGCATCTCGCGGTCGCGCTGACAACACTGCTCATCCACCCGTCCACTCAGGGTGGGAAAGTTCTGGACGCATTGATGGTCAGCAGCAGCTACGCACGTGAACGACTGCCTGTGTTGGAACAGCGTTTCGCCGCTCTTCCCCAGTTGCATCGGATGAAAGTCGTCGCCATACGTCCCCACCCCTACTTCGTCCCCGTGGTGCTCAAGTTCATTGAAGAGGCCGGAAGCTGGCGCACCGGTGAGCAAGCTGGTCAACTTCTCGTCCAACACAGCCCCTTCCTCAACACCGCCCCACCTAGGCCTTGCCCAGGCGAAGGCCTTCGGTGACTTCCTCACCGACCTAACCAACGCGGGCAGCCCGACCAACACCGTGCGCGCCTACCGCGGCGACCTGATCGCCTTCGCCGCCCATCACGACGGCGAGATCGGCGAGCTGACCGCCGCGCCGATCCGCGACTACCTGTCCGAGATCGCCGGGTTGTCGGCGGCCAGCCGCAAGCGCAAGCGGGCCGCAGTCGCCTCGTTCTGCCGCTGGGCCGTGCGGCACGAGCTGCTAGACGCCAACCCGATGGACAAGATCGACACCATCCGCAAATTTTGGAGTGCGCGCCCCAGGTCTGATGAAAAAATTCACCTCACCGGGCGGGGCACAGCGGTTTCTGTCCACGTAGCCACATCCTGAGCCGGAACAGCCCCGATCACCCCCAGCCCCGTCAACCTGACAGTGCTCGTCGCAACCCCAAGTTTGTTTCGCTTTCGCGTAGGGACGACTTTCAGTTTCCGATCAGCTCGCGGATCTGGGCCGCGACTGCCGTGTGACGGTTCGGATGAAGCTCAGCCACCTGCTCCTGCAGAGCGGCGCGCGCCACCCAAACCAGCCGGTCGAGCATCGCGGTACCAGCATCGACGATCGGCTCCCGATACGTGCCCTCGTAGACCGAGCGGGAGTCGACCTCGACCGCGATCACCCGCCGATCCGCGAACGCCGCATTGTAGGCATCTGAAGACACGATGAGATAGTTCATCGGGCCCATCACCTCGTCACAGGAGACCCACACCTGGCCGTAGTGGATCGGTGCGCCGGGTGCGCTCACTGCTCGTCGAGTGCGGCGATCGCCCGACGACGGCGCGCTGCCATCAACGCAACCTCCTGCTCGGGGGTGTAGACAGGCCCACGGCCGTCCTCCTCGGCCCGAGCACGCCGCGCCTTAGCCACTGCGACCTGGTACTGCAGCACCGCCCGCACCCACTCCGACAGGTTCGTCCCTGCGTCCGCCGCTGCGGCCCTGACCTGCTCAGCCAATCCGTCATCGAGTTTGACCGCTATCTGCACCGTCATACGTACAGTATGACAGATCGTCAGGCCCGCCCGGAAGCACAGGTATGACACTGCAATGAGGGGGCGACCGGGATACGGGTCAAACCTGCCGCAGTGCGGGATAGAGCCTGGTAGCGGATCGCCTCCGGGCCGCTGCGGCCTACACCGAAACCGCACACGTCGTGATCAAACACATCATCGCCGACCTGCAGGGGTCATGACGGGCCGCCGATGCGACCAGCGAGCGGACGGGCGGCGTCATCGGTGATCAACACGGCCATCCCATGTGGATAGAGCACCCAGCCGCACCGCTTCCGGTCGCGGTACTTGACTGTGATCAGTTTCGGGAAGGTGGGCTGACTAGACCGATGGGGTGGGATGTGGCTGAGCCGCGGACCCGGCTGGAGCAATTGCTCCGGCAGCGACACGTCACACTGGAGGAGTTCCGGAAGCAGTACCAACGAACCGCCGGGACCCCACTCAGCGAGCGGCAGGCGTACCGGTGGGTGGCCGGAGAGGTGCGCGGGTTGCCCTACCCGCAGGCCCAGGACACTCTGGAGCAGATGTTCGAGGAGCCGGTGGGCCGGTTGTTCGGCTCACCATATGGCATCGAGACACTCCGGCCGGCCCGGTGCCGCGACGGAGCGGGGCAGCGCGCGGACCGACTGGGAAGGGCAGGTGATCGTCATGAGCGCCGACCGGGCTCACGATCTCGATGACTCCGACGCCATCCTCGGTGATGACCGGGTGACCCGCTGGCTGTCGTTCGACTCCCGAACCCGCGAGCAGCAAGCCGCAATGCTCACCGGCGCCATCGAACGCGCCCAGCAGACCCCGCGCACCGAGTACTACCTCGCCGCCACCACGCACACCGATGATCGACTGATCGGATTAGTCCGGCTGGGCCCGTCCGGCGTGCAGGCCGCCAAACTCGGTGCTGCGATTGCGGCGGAACACTGGGGCCACGGCTACGCCCTCGACACCACTCGCACCATAATTACCTTCGGATTCACCACACTCGGACTGCACCGCATCTCCGGAGCCATCGGGCCCGACAACGCCGCGTCCCTCGCCCTCGTCACCCGGCTCGACTTCACCGAGGAGGGCCGGCTACGCGATCACGTCTTCACCAACGGCGCGTGGCGCGACTCTCTCCTCGCCCACGAATGGCCGCAAGGCGGCAGCTGAGCTCGAGGCTGTGCCGTACTGGCCCGCATTAGGTTCCACTTAGCGGTCAGCTAATAGTTTGGGGCCTTGAGCAGCCGGCCAGCGCTGGGTGATAGCATCTGGCGCTGGCATGTTCCCGCGGAGGAAGGTGTAACACGGTATGGCGCAACGTATGGTTCGCTTCTCAGATCTGACCAATAAGATCATCGAAGACGACGCCTCGGTACGCATCGTCGTTGAGCAGCACCCGGCTCTCAGGAATGGTCCCGTAGAAATCGAGGCCGCTCAACACGAGGCCGAACTCATCCGAAAGAGCGCGTTGAGCGTCGTCAGCCTCAAACTCTACGAGGGTGACGGATCAGAGCCGGCAGCCGTCACGATGGAGATCGAAGAATTCAACAACCTCGCCGCCGGTATGGACATGACAGACATTATCCAACAGGCACAGCCTGCGTACGCACCGCGCAAGCAAACCAAACCAGCACCAGCATCGGCTGCCGACAAGCTGGACTACGCGACCCTGGAACATGCCGGCAAGCCACACCGGGGTAAGACCACGGATGCCGAGAAAGAAATCATCCGCGATAACCTTACTGCCATCAATGACCGACTGCAGCGCGACGGCATTCGTACCATTGACCTGAACAACGCGGAGCATGTGATGCGGTACGGCCTCGAAGTGCTGGTGAAGGAGACCGAGCATTCCCTCCACAGCTAGGATCACCGGTCGTGCGCCGTTGTTGGATCACCGGAACTGTCCTCGCTGCCGCTCTCATCGCGGGATGCGGCTCCCCAGCTGAGCCTCCCACAAGATCGGAACTGCCGCCGGCGGCCGAACCGGCCCCCGCTCCCCCGCCGGCGGCCCCACCGGCCGGGCGGACGGTGCCGGTCGGCGCCACACCGGAAGGCGTGGTGGTCGACCCGCAGACCCACGTGGTGGCCGTCGGGGTGCGCGAGCCGTTCGCGCTGACGCTGCTGGACGCCACCACCGGCACCGTGACGCGCAAGGTCCCGTTGCCCGGCGCGCTGCGGCATCTGCAGCTCACCGGGCCAGGCGGCCCGGTGCTGGTCCCCGATGAGGGGTCGAACCGACTCATCAGGGTGGCGCTGCCCGGCGGCGAGGTCACCTCCCAGGTGATCACTGGCGTAGTGCCGCACGATGCCACCGCGGCGGCCAATGGCACCGTGTTCGTGGCCAACGAGCTGGGGCACAGCGTGGTCGCGGTGCGCGGCGACCAGGTCGTGCACACGTTCACCGACGTCACCCAGCCGGCCGGGCTGGCAGCCGTCGGCGACCTCGTCGGCCTGGTTGACGTCCGGGAGAACACCCTCACCGTGTACGACGCGGGGCGGCTGCAGCGGGTGGCTGAGCTGCCCGCCGGCGCCGGGCCCACCCACGTGGTCGCTGACAAACGCGGCCATCTGGCAGTCATCGACACCCGCGGCGGGGCCGTGCTGCTCTATGCGCTCCAGCCCACGATCCGGCAGATCGGGCGGGTCGCCCTCCCCGGCACGCCCTACGGGGTTGCCTACGACCCGGTCCGCGACCGGCTGTGGGTCACCCTGACCGCGCTCAACGAGGTGATCGGACTCAACCTCAGCGCCGACACGCCGGTGCTCGCCAGCCCGCTGCCCACGGTCCGCCAACCGAACACGGTTGCTGTGGACAGCAGCACCGGCCGGCTGTTCGTGACCGGAACCGCCGAGGGGGTGCTGGAGATCATTGATGGCGTGACGTAGCGTGCGCGGCGTGCGAATCCTGCTCACTGGTGGCGCGGGCTTCATCGGCTCGCACATCGCCGACCTGCTCGTGGCCGACGGGCACTCGGTGCTCCTGCTGGATGCGTTCCTGCCGCAGGCCCACGGCTCGGGTACGCCGCCGGAGTGGGTGAGGGGGCATGAGCTGGTGCACGGCAACGTCCGGGACGCCGAGCTGCTAGCCCGCCTGCTGTCCGGTGTGGACGCGGTATGCCACCAGGCGGCGATGGTCGGGCACGGGCTGACACCTGCCGATGCGCCGGACTACGCCGCGAACAATGACCTCGGCACCGCGGTGCTGCTGGCCGCGATGCACACCGCGGGGGTGTATCGGCTGGTACTGGCCAGCTCGATGGTGGTCTACGGCGAAGGCCGCTACGCCTGCCCGGCTGACGGCGTCGTGCCGGCCCCACCACGACAGGCGCAGGACATCGCCGCCGGACGCTACGAGGTGCGCTGCCCGCACTGTGGCGCCGATCTGGAGCCGCTGCTGGTGGGCGAGGACGCCCCGCTGGATCCGCGCAGCACCTACGCCGCCACCAAGCTGGCTCAGGAGCATCTCGCCGGGGCCTGGGTCCGGCAGACCGGTGGGGGGGTCTGGGCACTGCGGTATCACAACGTCTACGGCTCCCGGATGCCTCGGAACACCCCGTACGCCGGGGTGGCGTCGATCTTCCGGTCGGCGCTGGCCCGCGGCGCGGCGCCGCAGGTGATGGAGGACGGGCGGCAGCGCCGGGACTTCGTGCATGTGTCCGACGTCGCCCGGGCCAACGCGCTGGCCCTGACCGCGCCGCCGCCAGCCGGGCGCTGCGAGCCGGTCAACATCTGCTCCGGGCAGCCGCACACCGTGGGTGAGCTGGCCACCGAGCTGGCCCACGCGATGGGCGGGCCGGCTCCACAGATCGTCGGTGGCGCCCGGGCGGGCGATGTGCGGCATGTGACGGCTGACCCGGCCCGCGCCGCCGAACTGCTCGGTTACCGGGCGCGGGTCTCGTTCACTGAGGGCGTCGCCCAGTTTGCCACCGACCCGTTACGCGAGCCAGTCACCACATCGTGAGCAGCAGGTGGTTGACGGCCAGCGCGACGGCTACCTGGGCCGCCAACCACCACCGGGCCTGCCGTGCGGGGAGCAGCCCGACCGCGCCGACCAGCCACACCGCAAACGGCAGCCAGATCCGTTCCACCTCGTGGGTGACCGGCGGCGGGAGCATTGGCCGGATAGGCCGTCCGGGGGAGCTGGGTAGCCAGCGTGGGGAGAGGCTGGGCAGGCTGGTGTCAAGATCGGGCTGGGAGGGGTTGGTGCGGCAGCGGGAAGGTGGTCCTGTCGGTGGTGCTGGCCCGGTGGCCTTCGCGCGGTTCCCGTTGAGCGCGCGGGGTGACTGCCCGTCAACGGGGGCGGGGCCGGTGACGGTGGGGGCGCGGCCGTTGGCTGCTGCTTTCGCGGTCGCGCCGGTTCGGGTCAAGCACAGGAAGACGCGGACGCATGGGGTGGAGACGAAGGCAACCTGCAACATTCTTGATGGCACCGACGAGCCGGACACCATTGATGAGCCGTATGAGGACGAGGAATAAGGCGGGCACCCATTATCCCGACTGTCCTGGTATTGACCCACGAGAGTGACACCACCGCGAGCATGGTCATCGAAGAGTTGGTGCGGCGCGGCGCGGCGGTGGCCCGGCTCGACACGGGGGATTTCCCGCGGCGCTGGTCGGTGACGGCACGGATCGATACGGCCGGGGTGTGGCGGGGTGGCCTGGTCGGCCCGGACGTCCAGGTGGATCTGGAACGGGTGGGCGCGGTGTATTACCGCAGGCCCAGCCGGTATCAGATGGGGGCGGGCTTGTCGGTCGCGGACCGTCGGTTCGCTGAGGCGGAAGCTCATCACGGGGTGGGGGGCCTGTTGTCGTGCCTGCCGTGCCGGTGGGTGTCGCATCCCGGCAGGATCGCTGACGCCTCGGCTAAGCCGGGGCAGTTGCGGTTGGCGGCGGCGTGTGGTCTGCGCGTGCCGGAGACGTTGATCAGCAGCTCCCCGGACCAGGTTCGGGAGTTCCTCGCCGCGCTCGGCGCGCCGGTGGTGTACAAGCCGATGTCACCCGGGGCGCTGCGGGAACCGAGTCACCCGCGTGTGGTGTACGCGACACTGCTCGAGCCGGCCACGATCGAGGAGTGGTGGGACGCGGAGGCGATCGCGGTGACGGCGCATCAGTTCCAGCGCTACATCGCGGACAAGGACGTTGACCTGCGGGTCACCGCCGTGGGTGAGCGCCTGTTCCCGGTGGCGATCCGGGCCCGAAGCGCCGCGGCGCGGGTGGACTGGCGCCGCGACTACGGCAGTCTCGACTACGAGCTCACCGAGCTGCCCGAGGATGTCGCCGCCGGGCTGCGGGCCTACCTCAAAGCCGCTGACCTTACTGGAGTCCGCGCGGGTTCGTGGGGGTTGGTGTCTGGGGTGTAGCGGCATCTGGGCAGGTGGTGTGCCGTCTCCGGGCTGACCTGGCTCGTCTGGCGATTCGGCGTGTTATCCCAGTATTTCA
>JBOHFG010000158.1:0-3695 GCA_050699575.1 Pseudonocardiaceae bacterium | reverse complement strand
GCGGCCGTGACCAGCGAGACCCACCTCGCCGCCACCGTGTTCAACCTCCTCAAAATCCACCGCGCAACCCCCGCATAACCCGCCCGGCCAGGCCCCACCCCGGGGAACCCGGCCGGGCGGCACGGGGCCACCGCGCACCCCCAGACCACACCCACCACCCAGCAACAATCACGAACCAGACCCGCCCGCGCCGCCCCGCCACCACCCACGATTAGGCAACAGCCTCGATACGTCACTTTTGGCACCAAAGCCACGATCATGAACCGCCGAGGCCTAGCTGTG
This sequence comes from Pseudonocardiaceae bacterium, assembly GCA_050699575.1. GTDB lineage: Bacteria > Actinomycetota > Actinomycetes > Mycobacteriales > Pseudonocardiaceae. The sequence goes on along the minus strand of JBOHFG010000158.1, from coordinate 3,413 downwards.
CGGTGAGCGCCGGTGCAGGGCGGCCAGCATCCGGTTGTAGGCCGCCCGGGCCGCTTCGTCGTCGTCGACGTCATGACTGGCCCCCACGGTGGCGGTGTCGACACCCGACGCCGATCCGATCCCGGCCAGGGACTGGCGACGGGCCGACTCCAGCCAGTCGCCGAGCCGGGCCTGGGATCCGGCAGCGCTCCACTGGGCGACGACGGCGAGCATGAGCAGCATCATCAGCACGTCACCGCCCACCCACATGATCGCTCCGGACCAGTTCTGATCCTCCAGCAGCGAAGGTCCCCAGCCAGGCCGCATCAGCAGTGTGCTGGGGGCCAGCGGGTGCGCGGTAAGCATCAGCGCCACGCCCACCAGCGTGTCCGCCCCCATCGCGAGGCCGAGCAGCACGAACCGGACGATGTGCGGGATGGGCCACGGGCTGGCCTGCGCACCGGCCAACGGCAGGAACAGCAGATAGCCGCTGGACACGTACAGTACCTGCTCGAGGTGGTGCGCCCACGGCTGGGTAACCATCAGCTCCGGGAAACCGGTGAGATGCGTGACCACCAGCACCCCGGTGTACAAGCCCAGCCCGAGCACGGGAAAGGTCAACCACCGCGCGAGACGACTGGTCGGGGCCCGGCGGATCGGTTGACCCCAGATCAACAACACCGGCACGATCATGATCAGCAGCAGGTGCTGGATCATGTGCACCCACAGCAGCGCGTGTCCGTACACCTCGATGCTGCTGTGCACCGAGACCAGCAGCACCGCGACCCCCGCCAGCCATGCCGCCATGGCCGTCCATACCCGGCGCCGTAGGGCGATCAGGTAACCGGCCACCGCGAGCACGGCCAGCACGTCGACGAACGGCGCCGACGTCCAGGTCGTCACTGCGATGTGCCAGGTCAGCGGTGGGATGTCCGAGGCTCCTCACGGTGTGGTTGCCAGTAAAATTGCCAGCAACGCGAGCGTAACGCGCGCGGCCACCACGGTGCACCACAAGCCAGCACCTCTGCCCTACCATCGCAGTTGCAATCAACAGGCAGCTAACGCTGGGGGTTTCCGTGCACAAGGTTCAGATCGAGGTGATGCTGCTGTCGATCTTGGACGACAACCAGCTGAGCTGGCGGGTGGTGGAGGGCGATCTGCCAGCGGACTGCCGACCCGACACTCGGGCCCTCGAGCTCGCGGGCCTGGGCTCCCGCGCGCCCACGGCGACAGTCGTGCACTCGACATCATGGCGACCTACCACCGAGGGACTGATCCTCACCTACGCGGTACTGCCCGACCCGGCCCCTGGCACCGGGCAGGCCGTCCCAGCTGGTGCCCGTATCGTCTGCTCTGCGGACGCTGCGGTCCCCACCCCTGCGGTCGTGACGGTCGAGCATGTCCTGGCTCACGCGCTGCGGCACCTGTCCCTGGTGGCCCGCACCAGCCCGGCCGTGATGCGAGCAGTCGAGGCGCACCCGCAGCTATGGCACGCTGTGGTGGCCCACACCCCCGACGTGGCAGGTCAGCTCGTCGGCTCGTGAACCGGGAAGGGGTGATTTTCTTTCGTGACACGACTGCTTGCCATCATGGGGTCCGGCGAGACCGCCCCGACAATGGGAAAAGTGCATCGCTTCCTCATTTCTCAGGTGGGTGCACCACCCGTCGATGCGGTGCTCCTCGACAGCCCGTACGGTTTTCAGGAGAACGCGGCCGAGATCTCCCAGCGCACGGTCAGCTACTTTCGAAACCTCCAGATTCCGCTCGACGTCGTCTCGTGGCCTACCGCCGACGACGTCCTGACCCGCGAGCAGGCATTGGCCCGGATCGGCAGTGCCGGCTATGTCTTCGCCGGCCCGGGTAGCCCGACGTATGCGCTCGGCTTGTGGGAACACAGCCAGCTGCCGGACGTCCTGGCGGACAAGCTCACCAGTGGCGGTTGCGTGACCTTCTCCAGCGCGGCGGCCGCAACTCTGGGGGTCGCGACCGTACCGGTGTATGAGATCTACAAGGTGGGGGTGTCCCCGTACTGGGCGCCCGGAATGGATCTGCTGGCGCGGATCGGCCTGCGCGCGGCGGTGATCCCGCACTACGACAACGCCGAGGGCGGCACCCACGACACCCGGTTCTGTTACCTCGGCGAGCGACGGCTGCGAGTCATGGAGTCGATGTTGGACGCCGAGACGATCGTGATCGGTGTGGACGAGCACACCGCGGCCCTGTTCGACCTCGATGCGGACACGGTGACGGTGCTGGGCCGGGGCCTGCTCACCGTCCGCAGGCGGGCCGTGAGCACGGTGTTCGCCTCGGGCGCCACCATGTCGATCGAGGAGCTTCGGGCGATCGCCGCGGGCGGCGGGTCAAGTGCGGGCGGCGGGTCGACTCCGCTGAGCGCACCATCGCCGCCAGCCGCCGGGACGGCCAACCCGCCACCCTCGCTGCGCGCGGAGGCCGACCGGCTGGAGCACGTCTTCGACACTGGGCTCCGGGCCCGTGACGTGAACGCGGCAGCCACGGCCGTCCTGGAGCTGGAGCAGGCGATCGTCGACTGGTCAGCCGACACCGAGGAGATGGACAGCGCCGAGGGGCCCCGGGCCCTGCTGCGCCGGATGGTGACGCGACTGGCCGAGTTGGCCGTGGTAGGCGTACGGGATCCCCGGGAGGTCGTCGCACCGTTCGTGGACATCCTTCTCGAGCTCCGGGAGCAGGCTCGCGAACAGGGCTCATGGACGCTCGCCGACACCCTGCGCGATCGGCTCACCGCCGCCGGGATCGAGGTCCGCGACACGCCTCAGGGCGCTGTCTGGCTGCTCGCGGACCGCCCCGATAATGCGGTGAACTCACAGCGAGAGGCCCAGTATGGATCCACCTAGCACGGGAATCGGCCAGATGCTGATCAGCTGCCGATCGTTGGCCGAATATCGAGGGATGTTCGCCCTCACCGAGGAGGACCTGCGGCGCCGCATCCTGGACTGCCCGGGAGGTGCGTCGAGCTTCACCGCAGAGGTCACCGCGGCGGGCGGTGACGTCACCGCCTGCGACCCGATCTACGCCACCACCACACCGGCCGAGCTGGCTCTACTAGCCCTCACCGAGGTCGAGCGCGGCAACGCCTACGTGCGCGTCCACCCCGACGGATTCGGGTGGACCTTCTTCGCTGACCCGGCTGCCCACCGGAGCACCCGCCGGGCAGCCGCCAGGACGTTCGCGGCCCACCTGGCCACCGGAAGCAATCACTACGTCCCCGGCGCTCTCCCGGAGCTGCCGTTCGAGGACCGCCGGTTCGACCTGGTGCTGAGCTCGCACCTGCTATTCAGCTACGCCGACCGGCTCGATCTGGACTTCCACCATCAGGCCATCGCCGAGCTGGTCCGAATCTCCCGCAGTGAGGTACGGGTCTACCCACTCCTCGCCGTCGGCGAAGCCTCCCCCTA
>JBOHFG010000157.1:0-27052 GCA_050699575.1 Pseudonocardiaceae bacterium | reverse complement strand
GGTGCCGCGCACGCCAGGGAGCTGCCGTGATCGCTTCTCGCTCGCCACACTCCACCGTCCCGGGTTTGCGTACGTATGTGCTGGACACCTCAGTCCTGCTGTCCGACCCCTGGGCGCTGTACCGATTCGATGAGCACGAGGTTGTGCTCCCACTGGTGGTTATCGGGGAATTGGAGGGCAAGCGGCATCACTCAGAACTGGGTTGGTTCGCCCGAGAAGCGCTGCGGCTGTTGGACGATCTGCGGGTGGCACACGGCCAGCTGGATATGCCGGTCCCGATCGGCGAGCTGGGCGGAACTCTGCGCGTCGAGTTGAACCATTGTGACCAGTCGGTGCTGCCTGCCGGGTTCCGCACCGATACCAACGACTCCCGGATCCTGGCCTGCGCGCTGAATCTGGCCGCCGACGGTCGGGACGTCACCCTGGTCACCAAGGACATGCCCCTGCGGGTGAAGGCAGGCGCGGTCGGGTTGACCGCCGACGAGTACCGCGCGCAGGATGTGGTGCCGTCGGGGTGGAACGGGATGAGCGACGTCGAGGTCGGGCCCTCGGTGCTGGAAGAGCTCTATAAGGAGGGGATCGCCGATCTCACCGGGTACCCGGAGGTTGCCGGTCTGCCCTGCCACACCGGCTTGCGGCTGCTGGCGGGGACGGCGACCGCGCTGGGTCGGATCACCGCGGACAAACGTGCCCGGCTGGTCCGCGGGGACCGCGAAGCGTTCGGTTTGCGCGGGCGCTCGGCTGAGCAGCGCATCGCGCTGGACCTGCTGCTCGATCCCGGCGTCGGCATCGTGTCCCTCGGCGGCCGGGCTGGCACCGGCAAGTCGGCGCTCGCGCTGTGCGCGGGTCTGGAGGCCGTGATGGAGCGCGGCGCGCACCGGCGGGTCATCGTCTTCCGGCCGCTCTACGCCGTGGGCGGCCAGGAGCTGGGCTACCTGCCGGGCAACGAGAACGAGAAGATGCAACCCTGGGCGCAGGCGGTGTTCGACACTCTCGGCGCGATCGCTTCGCCGGACGTCATCGATGAGGTGATCGACCGTGGGATGCTCGAGGTGATGCCGTTGACCCACATCCGCGGCCGGTCCCTGCACGACAGCTTCGTGATCGTCGACGAGGCGCAGTCCCTGGAGCGCAACGTGCTGCTCACGGTGCTCTCCCGGCTGGGCACGGGGTCCCGTGTCGTACTCACGCACGACGTCGCGCAGCGGGACAACCTGCGGGTGGGCCGCCACGATGGGGTGGCCGCAGTCATCGAGAAGCTCAAGGGGCACCCGCTGTTCGCCCACGTCACCCTCACCCGCTCAGAGCGCTCACCGATCGCAGCACTGGTCACCGAGATGCTAGAGGGTTACGCACACTGACCGGGTCGGCCGCTCTTCAAGAGCTACCAACCCGCGTGCGTGGTGCCTCTAACGGCTACCAACCCGCGTGCGTGGTGTCTTGGAGAGCGGCCAACCTGATGCCCGCCAGCGCCTCGTCAAGGCAATGCTGGAGTCGGTCCAGTTCACCCTGACCGCGCAGTGCCATGCCTTCCCGTCCGTCATCGACCGCTCGACGGGCACTGGCGAGCATGAGTTCGCAGACGCGCTGCCAGTCGTCGTAGTATCCGCAAGCGAGGAAGAACCTGGCCAGACGTACTCCCAGTCCCCAGCCGAGCTGATCTGACCCCACCGCGTAAGCCTGATTGACGACGCTGATCAGGGTCGCCCATTCAGCCTTGAACCAACCGTCAGGATCGGCGACCACAGAGTGGAGCACTGCGGTGTCGGGTCGCCAGCACGTGCCGAGCTCGATGGTTCCGGCGAAGGTGGCACCGGCCAGACCCCGCCCAGCCTCGTTAGCTAGGGCCAGCCAACCCCCGAACGCTCGGTCCAGTGCCGCGAGCCGGTCGGCTTCCGGCTCCTGAGCGGTGACCACCTCCTGGGCGTAGGTGCGCAACAAGTCAGGGAAGCGGTAACGCACCTGTCCCCAGGCATCGGGCCCGGCTACGTCGAGTAGGTGCAGATCGACCAGGGTGTCCACCAGCTCCTCGGCTCTGGCCTGGGGGACGTCAAGCAGGGCTGCAGTCACCCAGGGCGCGAAGTGGTCGATCTCGAGCAACCCGAGGCGCCGGAAGGCGCGCCGAGCCAGCACGTCAAGGTTGTCGTAGCTCAGCGCCAGACTGGCTCGCACGTCTAGGTCTCCGAGCCGCAGCGCGTCGAGGCGATGGTGTTCGTCGGCCAGGTCAGCCTCCAGCCGCGACAGCGGCCAGTGCGGTCGAGCGCCCAGCCGCGCTCCCGCGACCCGGACGGCCAACGGCAGGAAACCGCAGAGCCGCACGATCTCCCTGGCTGCTCCCGGTTCCGCCGCTACCCGCTGTGGCCCGGCGACCAGGGCCAGCAGCTCGACGGCCTGGTCGGGTTCGAAGCTGTCCAGTTCGACCAGCCTGGTGCCATTGAGGCCGGCCAACCGCGTCCGGCTGGTGACCAGCACCGCGCAGCTGGGGGTACCCGGGAGCAGCGGTCGCACCTGGGTCGCACCTTGCGCATTGTCCAGCAAGATGAGCAACCGCCGGTCGGCCAGCCGGCTGCGATACAGGGCCGCGCGTTCCTCGGCGTCGTCCGGGATCGCCATGCCGTCCACCCCGAGCGAACGCAAAAACCGGGCCAGCACGTCGGTTGGTGCCAATGGGTTGCTCTCTGCGCCGCGGAGGTCAACGAACAACTGCCCATCCGGGTAGTGCACCCGGAGCCGTTGCGCGGCGTGCACGGCGAGGGTCGTCTTGCCCACCCCAGCTTTGCCGGTGATCGTGACGAGCACCGTGGCGGACCGGTTTGCCGGGGCGGCCAGCTGCTGGATCGTGGCGAGCTGAGCTCTGCGCCCGGTGAAGTCGGTGATGTCGGTGGGCAGCTGCGCCGGTGTGATCGCGGGAGCCGTCGGGGCCTCCAGCATCGGGTCGCCGGTCAGGATCGCATGCTCCAGCCGTTGCAACTCGTTACCGGGTTCCAGACCGAGCTGCTCGACCAAGGCGCCCCGGGTGCGGTGGTAGACCTCCAACGCCTCGGCTTGCCGGCCTACCTGATAAAGAGCAGTCATCAATGATCCCTGCAGCTGTTCCCGCATCGGGTGCCGCGCGGCGAGCTCGACGAGCTCGGGGATGATCGCGTTGGCATGGCCACAGGCCAGCTCGGCGGCATACAGCTGAGCGAGACCAGTCAGGCGGCGCTCGGTCAGCCGGTCGGCCTCGGCGCGGAGCAGCGGCAGATCGGTGATGTCGCTGAACGGGTCCCCACGCCACCACCGCAGTGCCCGGCGCAGCAGCGCAACGGCGCGGGCCGGCTGCCCCGCGTCGGTACCCTCGGCCAGCGCGGAACCCTCGGCCAGTGCGGACTCGAATCGCTCGGCGTCGAGCTCGCCAGCGTGTACCCGCAGGGTGTATCCACCGTGCTCGAAGAGGATCCGAGCCGGGTCGCCGAGCACCCGGCGTAACCGGTGTACGTGCAGCTGGAGTTTCTTGGCGGCGCGGGGGTCTCGCTGGCCGGCCCAGAGTGCATCCACCAGCACGTCTACCGGCACCGGTGTGTTCGCCCGGGTGAGCAGGACCCCGAGCAGCATGCGGGGCATGGGCGCGGAGAGCGGAATTTGTTGATCATCATGCCACACCCGCAGCGGGCCGAGAACCTCGAAGTCCATGCCGCCACCCCCGCTCCGTCACCCCACTGCTGGTTTGGCACCGAGTGTAGCCACATGGTGCCAGCTGGTAACCGGGCTTTCGCTCGATCGGTGTGTCGGCCCGGCCCGGTGCCCGTAGTGGTTCCACCCGGTAGCGTCGCGCACGGGTGCTGCAACGCTTGGTGCAATGGTGGGTGAACGACGGCAAGCGTGTGGAAACCGGAATGAAAGCGGAAGAATCTAGCGTAGTCAACACAACGCAACGGTCTAGCTATCCCAGGAGACGATGGGGCGGGGGACCTGGGATGTCCGCGAGACGAGCGAGAGAGGGGTTTTTGATGTCTTGGACCTCCGCACGTGTGGCTGGTTCGGTGCTTGCTGCAGCCACCGCCACACTTGCTATTGCAGCGCCAGCGAATGCGGGAGAGACGTCGTCGCCGCATCCGAAATCTCCTGGCGTAGGGGCTTCCAATATGGTAGCCTGCGGCTTAAGTTACCCGGACAAGGACCACCATGGTTGGGTGAATTTCCCAGCCAATACTGTGACCTTGCGCAGTGGCCCCAGCAACTCCTGTATACAAACTGGTCAAGGGCTACACGACCAGCGCGCCGACTACCTCTGCTACACCCCGGGAGACGGTGGGACATGGACTTTCCTGCGCAATGTCTCTACGGGGGACCAGGGCTGGGTCCGCGACGATCTGTTGCCTTACTACGGCAGCGACACGCCCTGCGAGGAGCATCCACCGCCGTCAACTGTCAGAACCTGACATTCAACTTGTCAGGATTTGTGTTTTCGCGCATTCTGGGGACAGGTTGCAGCAATTCTGGCTCGTATTATTGCGGCCTGTCCTCAGAGCGTGCAGAAAGGGTCATGCCCAGCACATCAAGGGCTTTGTCGAGCTGGCCGGGAGTGAGCGTGCCATTCTCCAGATGACCACGTTCTCGCACGACGTCGCGAATGGTGCTCCGCTGCAGCAGGGCCTGCTTGGCGATGGCGGCCGCCTCGTCATAGCCGAGGTAGCGGTTGAGCGAGGTCACGATCGCGGGGGAGGACTCGGCGTACTCGCGGCAGCGCTGCACGTCGGCCTCGGCAGTCTCGATGACCTTGTCGGCGAGTAGCCGGGCAGCCGCGGCGAGCAGCCGGGCTGACTCCAGCACGTTACGTGCCATCACCGGCATCATCACGTTGAGTTCCAGGTTGCCCTGCGCGCCGGCGAATGCCACGCACGTGTCGTTGCCGATCACCTGCGCGGCCACCATCATCGTCGCCTCGCAGATCACCGGGTTGACCTTGCCCGGCATGATTGACGAACCGGGCTGTAGATCGGGTAGTCGCAGCTCGGCCAGCCCGGTGCGGGGTCCAGAACCCAGCCACCGGATATCGTTGGCGATCTTGAAAAGCGAGACCGCGACGGTCCGCAGTGCGCCGGAGCACTCCACCAGACCGTCCCGGGCTGCCTGCGCCTCGATGTGGTCCCGGGCCTCGGTGAGTACCTGCACACCAGTGGTGCGGCGCAGCTGCTCGACGACAGCGGCACCGAAACCAGCCGGGGCGTTGAGCCCGGTGCCCACTGCGGTGCCCCCAATGGGGAGCTCGGCGAGCCGGGGCAGGCAGCCCGCCAATCGCTCGACGCCGTGCCGAGCTTGTGATGCCCACCCGCCAGCCTCCTGGCCAAGCGTGATCGGCACTGCGTCCATCAGGTGGGTGCGGCCTGCTTTGACTACCTCGGCCCAGTCCTGCGACTTCCGGGTCAGTGCCGAGGCCAGGTGCGCCAGCGCGGGCATCACGTCGTGCGCGACGGCCTCGGTGGCGGCGAGGTGGATGGTGGTCGGGAACACGTCATTGGACGACTGCGACGCGTTGACGTGGTCGTTGGGGTGCACCGTCACGCCGGCGACCCGGCTGGCTAAGGTGGCGATCACCTCGTTGGCGTTCATGTTGGAGCTGGTGCCCGAGCCGGTCTGGAACACATCGACGGGGAACTGCGCGTCGTGTGCGCCGGCGGCCACCTCATCGGCGGCGGACGCGATCGCCTCGGCGAGCCCTGGCTCGAGCACACCGAGTTGGGCGTTTACCCGTGCGCAGGCGGCCTTGACCAGCCCCAGCGCGCGGATTTGGGCACGTTCCAAGCCACGCCCGGAAATCGGGAAGTTGTCCACGGCGCGCTGCGTCTGCGAGCCGTACAGCGCGTCGAGAGGCACCGCGACCTCGCCCATTGTGTCGCGCTCGACCCGGTACTCCCGGGTCATGCGCGGGGGAACTGGTCGAAGTCCACCGCGGCGTATTTTCGCAGCTTGGTCAGCCGGTGCACGCTGTCGATCATCCGTACGGTACCGGATTTGGAGCGCATCACGATGGAATGCGTGCGGCATCCCCCGGCGTGGTAGGTCACCCCGCGCAGCAGCTCCCCATCGGTGATGCCGGTCGCGCAGAAGAACACGTTGTTGCCGCAGACCAGATCCTCGGTGGTGAGGATCCGGTCCAGGTCGTGCCCGGCGTCCAGCGCCGCCCTGCGCTCGGCGTCGTCGCGAGGCCACAGTCGGCCCTGGATCGCACCCCCCATGCAGCGCAGCGCGGCCGCACTGATGATGCCCTCCGGGGTGCCGCCGATGCCCATCAGCAGGTCCACCCCGGTGTCCGGGCGGGCCGCGGCGATCGCGCCGGCCACATCCCCGTCGGTAATGAACGTGATCCGGGCGCCGGCCTCCCGGACCTGGCGTATCAGGTCGTGGTGTCGCGGCCGGTCCAGGATGCACACGGTGATGTCAGAGATGTCCAACTCCTTGGCCTCAGCGACGCGCCTGATGTTCTCCGCCACCGGTGCGGACAGGTCGATGACCTCGGCTGCCTCCGGCCCGGTGGCGATCTTCTCCATATAGAACACCGCGGAGGGATCGAACATCGTGCCCCGTTGGGACACGGCAAGGACCGCCAGCGCGTTGGGCATACCCTTGCTCATCAGCGTGGTGCCATCGATCGGATCGACCGCGACATCGCATTCCGGCCCCTGCCCGTTACCGACCTCCTCGCCGTTGAACAGCATCGGCGCCTCGTCCTTCTCGCCCTCACCGATCACCACCACGCCGCGCATCGACACCGAGCCGACCAGCTTGCGCATGGCGTCCACCGCCGCCTGGTCCCCGCCGTTCTTGTCGCCGCGGCCGACCCAGCGGCCGGCGGCCATCGCCGCGGCCTCGGTGACCCGCACCAGTTCCAGCGCGAGGTTGCGGTCCGGTTCCTCCGGTGTCGGGTTCTGCCGAGGAGTCGTGGATGTACTCATGTGCCCTCCCGGATGGACTGCGCAACACTGCGATCCTCCCAGAATGCAGCGACATCCACCGGACAAGGATGGTAACCGTGACCCATCCCGCAGCAGCACGCTGGGCTAACCTTGAGCGCGCAGGTTCGCGCGGCGCGGGCTGATCGAGGATTTCGCGAACGCGGTCGGGCGCTCGGTGCCCGATCTGGCCGGGCAGCTCTACCTGCCGCTCGACTGGCTGGCTCGCCCAGTGGGCGCAGCAGTCTCAGGAGCACCTCGATCAGGACTAATACGCCCGTCGCCGCCGCGATCGTGAGGATAATCAGGCATCACGATCTGGCGCTGTCCGCCGGTCGCCGCGAAGCTCGCCGCTCGAGCCGGCCGGGCCGGTGACGCGCGCGACCATCTCGACCAAGCTCGTACGTTGGCTAAGCGCACCGGCCGTTATCACTTCGACCTAGCCCAGGACAGCGGAGCCGCGACGACGAGGCGATCCGGCACCTTGACGTCGCTGACCAGGCCGCCCCGGTGCGGATGCGCAACCACCCGATTGTCCGGGAGCTGACCCAGCGGGCTCACCGGCAGCTGCGGGAGATAGGCAGCCTGGCTGGACCGCTTCGGCCTCGCCGGGGACCGTTCACCATGAGTGAGGTCACCGTGGCCTCCTGACCCGCATCATGACCCTGCTTCAGAGTTGATCTCATTTTGCGCCACAGGTCACGCAGTGCGCACCAGTCCTTATCCACGAGATTTACGCCGGGAAGAACAGCCTATTGTAAGCTACCGGGAAATGCGCTCTCGTTCCCTGGCGAGAATTTCCACACCCCGCATCGACAACGACGCTCTTCCCTTAATCGCTGACGAGTGGTACGGTGCTATTTCCGACAGTGCACTCATCCTGTGACGCCAATGGAGGATGCTGTGAGCAGTACTGGAGTTTATATAGACCATGGTATTCCGCGGCCGGTCCGCAGAGGGTGTAAATCCCCAGGGGAGAAAAATATGATCAGCGCGCACTTCGAGCGCTCTCGCGGGTGTATTGGCGCTCACGTATTTGATATTCAGCCTTCAGGCACATCGGCGAAAAATTGCCAACTTTGGTGTCAGGAATGCGAAAAAGACCTCGTTGGCGACAAGAAAATACAAGTTGAAAAGGAGAAGTATCAAATAAGCCACCTCGTATGTCACAGTATTTCTCGGCCGAATCTCCGGAAGCCTGGAAGAATTCGAGGAGATGGGGAGTTCAATAAGATTAAGGAGCATTTCAAGGAATTTCCCGGGTGTGAGGGTTCTGAGATTCAGGAATTGCACACAATACGTGATGGGTACCGCCTTCAGTGCAAGGATTGTGGCGAATTTATTAGGAAGTGAGGCTACACCTCGAATCGTCGAGGTTTGTGGCTGCATTCGTAACGGCCAGCCATGCACCGTAGTATGGCGCGAGTCGTCGCACCCCGCCCAGTACGGGTCCAAGGTTTTCTCCTCATTCGATTGAGCACTGCTCTCCGGAGGTGGGACCGCACCAACTCCGCCCGGCTCTCCTCGGCCGGCCCTGGCTCCCGAGATCGGCCAGGCAAGGTCGAGGAACCCGCGTGGTGACTCCAGGCTGAAAAGGATGAACGTATCAGATCTGATATAATCAGGATGTGGTCGACGATCCGGTGGGAGTGCACAGCCGCACCCTGATGCGGGTATTGAGATCTGCGGCACGACTGCAGGAGCTGGTGCCCGACGCGGTACTCGTTGGCGGCTCGGCAGCGGCCCTGTATGCGGGCCACCGCGACTCCTATGATCATGATCACGTGCTGGCGGATCTTGACGATCGTTTTGACGCGGTCCTTGACGCGGTTGAGTCGCACGATGGCTGGGTGACTCAACCGTGTCACACGAGGAGGATCCGTGGGGACTGGTCGCCCGGCGAGTGGAGGAGGCGCTAGAGGTGTCACGGCCCTACGGTGTCGGCGTCTTGATGACTGGCGTGCTCGCCACCGCTCGGAGACGGGCGGAGCACGCCGAGCGCGCTGCGGTGGCCGCCGAGATCACCCGGTTGCAGGCGGTTTCCGGGATGACCAGAACGGAGTTCGCTTCGGCGATCGGCACCTCGGCGTCGCGGCTGTCCACCTATCTGAACGGCAAGGTCACGCCCTCGGCGGCGCTGCTGGTACGGATGCGACGGGTCGCGACTCACCGTTCCGGCCCGCTTTACCCGCCTACCCAGCCCCCTGCATGATCCGCAAGCGTCGCGGGTTGAGCCTGGAAGTGGTGGCCGGGCTCGCAGGGATTGGTGGCACCCCGCACCCCAAGCAGCAGGACTACCCTGAGGGGTTGAGTCAGGCGATCCTCCGGCAGGCCGGGCTCAAGAATGGGAGTCAATGATGACCGAGCACTCCGTCACCTACACCGCGACCGTGCACGATGACAGTGTCTGTCGACTCCGGAGCACCCCGTGCGGGTCGAGGAAATCAGCAGCACGATCGAACAGCGGACCACACTACATCTGATGGCGGGTTGATCATCACGTCGTCGGGGGTGGTTCGGCGGCGCGGAGCTCGCGAGCGGTGATCACGGACTCGATCCGCTCCCGAGCGCCGGCAAGGTGCCGTTCGCAGGCCGCGGCAAGCTGCTCGCCGCGTTCCCACAGGGCCAGTGAGTCCTCTAGGCTCAGCCCGCCGGCCTCCAGCTTGCGCACCACCTCAGCCAGCTCGTCCCGGGCAGCTTCGTAGCCCAGCGTGGCGTCGCTGCCGTTCATGTTGCCGTCAGGATCAGTCACCGGTCACCACCGCATGGAGTGCCCCATCGGAGAGCCGCACTCTGAGTTCGGTGCCCTCGGGGGCGTCGGCCACCGAGTGGAGCACCGTCCCGTTCATCCGTTGCACCACGGCATATCCGCGGGCCAGGGTGGCTGCCGGCCCGAGGGTCGTCAAGCGGGCTGCCGTGTGGTCGAGCCCTTCCTGCGCCGTGTGCAGCCTGCCGCGCAGGGCCCGGTCGGCGCGGGCGCGCAGATCGGTCACCATCCGATCGTGCTCGTGCAGGGAACGCATTGGGTTGGCCAACACCGGGCGAGTTCGCAGCGCGTCGAGCAGCCGCCGCTCCCGGTCCACCCAGCCGTGCAGGGCGCGCCGGCATCGATTGCGCAGCTGGTGCAGCGCGGCGGTCTGCTCCTCGACGTCGGGCACCACGCACTTGCCGGCATCAGTCGGGGTGGAGCAGCGCTTGTCCGCGACATGATCCACCAGTGGGCTGTCCGGCTCGTGGCCGATCGCGGAGACCACCGGGGTGGTGCACTGTGATACCGCTCGGCACAGCGCCTCATCGGAGAACGGCAACAGGTCCTCCACGCTGCCGCCGCCGCGGGCCAGCACGATGACCTCCACTGCGGGGTCGGCGTCCAGCACGGTGAGCGCGTCGATGATCTGGCCCACCGCGAGCGGACCCTGCACTGCCACGTTGTGCACCTGAAAACGCACGGCGGGCCAGCGGGCGGTGGCGTTGCTGAGCACGTCACGCTCAGCTGCGCTGGCCCGGCCGGTGATCAGCCCGACACAGCCGGGCAACAACGGCAGCCGGCGCTTGCGTCGGGGATCGAACAGGCCTTCCGTGGCCAGCAGCTGCCGGAGCCGCTCGATGCGGGCCAGCAGCTCGCCGATGCCGACGGCGCGGATCTCGTCGACGCGCAGGCTCAGCGTGCCGCGACCCAGGTGCAACGACGGTTTGCCGTGCACCACAACTCGGCAGCCCTCCATCAGCGGTGGCTGCCGGTTGCGCACCAGCGCGGCCGCGCAGGTCAGGGTCACCGACACATCGGCCACCGGGTCGCGCAGCGTGAGAAACGCCGTGCCGGTGCCCGGCTTGGCGCTGACCTGGGTGATCTGGCCTTCGACCCAGACCGTGCCCAACCGGTCGATCCATGTCGCGATCTTGCGGGCGACGGTACGGACCGGCCAGGGTGCCTCCGGCGTGGTGGCGGGTTCGCTCACCGGGGACTCGGTCACGGTGACTCGGTAGTGCGCGAGCGGACCGTGGAGATCCGGTTGGACAGCAGGGTGACGAACGCAGGCCGGTCGGAGTGGACGTGTTCGTACGCCAGCAGTTCCGTGAGCTCGGGCAGCGAGAGCCCGCGCAGCTTGCCCCGTAGCTGAGCCAACGACAGCTCGTCGTACCCGGCAAGCGTCGGATTGGCGTCCCCGGGTCTTGCGCCGGTGGAGGGTGGCTGGGTGCCGTCGGCCTCGGTGCCGGGCGGTGGGTCGTCCTCATCGAACGTGGCCCACGGTGGGCTGTCCTCAACTGGGCGAAACAGTGAGAACACCTGGTCGCCCTTGATCGCCAGCTCGGTGACCCGCTGCTGCACTCGCATCCCTGCCTGCACGGCCCTGCTGGCGGCCGTGACAGGGAGCTCGGAGAGCTGCTCGGGCAATTTTCGGGCCTGTTCCACGGCAGTGACCACCAGGCCCATGGCGACCCGAACGGGCAAGGGTACGTGGCTCATGGTCGTCAAGCCTGCCGCAGTGACCGGGCTTGTGCCTACCCGGGTTGGGCCGCCCGTAGGGTGAGGCAATGACCAAGCGTGTGCTGCTTGCCAAGCCCCGCGGTTACTGTGCCGGGGTCGACCGCGCGGTGGCCACCGTCGAGCAGGCTCTTGCGGCCCATGGGCCGCCGGTGTACGTGCGCAAGCAGATCGTGCACAACCGGCACGTGGTGCAGACCCTGGAGGATCGCGGCGCGATCTTCGTCGACGAGGCGGATGACGTGCCGGCGGGCGCCATCGTGGTCTTCTCCGCACATGGTGTCTCCCCGGTGGTGCACGAGCAGGCCGCGGCGCGCGGCTTGCGCACGGTGGACGCCACCTGCCCGCTGGTGACCAAGGTGCATCAGGAGGTCAAACGGTTCGCCCGCGACGGCTACGAGATCCTGCTGATCGGTCATGCGGGTCACGAGGAGGTCGAGGGCACTGCTGGTGAGGCACCCCGGCACGTTCAGCTCGTCGACGGGCCCGACGCAGTGGACTCGGTGACCGTGCGGGACCCGTCGCGGGTGGTGTGGCTGTCCCAGACGACCCTGTCGGTGGATGAGACCATGCACACCGTGGCTCGCTTGCGGGAACGGTTCCCCGACCTGGCCGACCCGCCCAGTGACGACATCTGCTACGCCACCCAGAACCGGCAGGTGGCGGTGAAGGCGATGGCCGCCGACTGCGATCTGCTCCTCGTCGTCGGGTCGCGGAACTCGTCCAACTCGGTGCGGTTGGTCGAGGTCGCGCTGGACTCCGGTGCCCGGTCGGCCTACCTGGTGGATGACGCGCGGGAAATCGACCTGGCTTGGCTGGCCGGGGTGCATACCGTCGGTCTCACCAGCGGCGCCTCGGTACCCGAAGTGCTGGTCTGTGGCGTGTTGGATTTCCTGGCCGAGCGAGGCTACGCCGACGTGCAGGAAATCGTCACTGCGGAGGAGAGGCTGGTGTTCGCTCTACCCCGCGAGCTCAAGCATTCAAACGGTATCACTCGGTGGGGTAGCGGCGCTGGGTGATCAGACGGAAGATGCCGATAGCGAGGGTGAACCCGGTGGTGATTGCCATGGTCGGAAAGCCATTGATCAAGGGAGTGCCGACCGCGAGCGCGGTAGCGATCACCCCCCCGTCCTTGGCTGGCGACCCGGCCGCCAGGACAACGCCCGGCACTGCCACCGCCAGGATCAGCGGCGGCTGCACCATCGGTGCGAACAACCCCTTGCGCTGCACCACCATCACAGCCAGCAGGCACCCGAGAAAATAGCAAGCCTGGAAGACGATGCCCAGCCGGTTCAGCCGCTCGAGATCGGTGAACACACCGGTCGCGGCGAACGCCAAGGCGCACAAGACCGCTGCCCACCAGGGAATGCCGGGGCGGTCGGGCAGCAACGAATGCTGGCCCCACGACCCGCGCCGGGCGGCGCTGCGGGATCGGGTGCCCGTCACTCGTTCACCCTAGACCGTTCCTGATCGTTGCCCCCGGTCTGGTGCAGCGCCTCGGTGACCCAGCTCCAGTCCTCCCCGCCGCACTCGGAGTCCTGAATCCGCCTTCCCGGATCCAGGACGACGAGCGAGTCCGTTGCCGACGCGACGAGCTCCACCGCTTGCACGGTGCGGGGAGTGCGTTCTACCTGCTCGGGTGTGTCGAGCTGCTCGGTGACCACATCGAGCTCACCAAACCGGCGGGCGGTGACCAGGACCCGTGACTCCAGCGAGGTCACCGTGCGGTTGTAGGCCTCGACGGCGCCACCGAGCTGCTTGCCCAGCCGTGTCACGTGGCCACCCATCGTGGCCAGCCGGGCATGCAACTCGCGACCCAGCTCGTGCACCCGTGCGGCGTTGCGCGCCAGCGCTTCCTGCCGCCAAGTGTAGGCCACCGTCCGCAACAGTGCGATCAGCGTGGTCGGCGTGGAGATCACCACGTTGCGCTCAAAGGCATGCTCGAGCAGTGCGGGGTCGGATTGCAGCGCCGCCTCGAGGAACGGGTCGCCGGGGACAAACAACACCACGAACTCCGGGGTGGTGTCGAAGCGCTGCCAGTAGGCCTTGTGGGCCAGCGAGTCGACGTGCGCGCGCAGGTGCCGGGCATGCGCGGCCAGCCGCTCGGCTCGACGGTCCGGGTCGGTGGCCTCGACTGCCTCCAGGTAGGCGCCGAAGGGCACCTTGGCGTCCAGCACCACCTGCTTGCCGCCGGCCAGGTGCACCACCAGATCGGGGCGAACCAGGGCGTCATCGTCGCCGCTGGCGTCCGTGACGGTGACCTGCCGGGAGAAGTCACAGTGCTCGACCATCCCGGCCAGCTCCACGATCCGCTCCAGTTGCAGCTCGCCCCACCGGCCGCGGACCTGCGGGGCCCGCAGCGCAGTGACCAGCTGCCGGGTCTCGCTCTGCAGCTGCTCAGACGTGCGGTGCATGGCCCCGACCTGCTCGCGCAACCCCGCGTAGGCGGCCTCGCGCTCCTTCTCCACCGTGCGCAGTTGACCGTCGAGCCGGTGCAGGCTCTGGGTGATCGGGCCGAGCAGAGCCTCAATGGCCTGCTGACGCTGGGTGGCGTCGCCGTCCGACTTGGCCGAGATGGCCGCGGTGACCTTGGTCAGCCGTGCCTCGGCGAGCTGGACGAACGCCTCGTTGTTGCGGGACAGCGCTTCCGCCGACAGCGCCTGGAAGCTGTCTTTGAGCTCGGCCTCCCGGTGAGTGAGCAGCCGTTCCCGGTCGGCCGCGGCGCTCCGTTCGGTCTCGAGCGCGGCCCGCGCGCCCGCCAGTTCGGCCCGCACACCGCCCAGTTCGGCTTGGGCGGCCGAGAACCGCGCACCGGCTTGCTCCGCACGCTGGTGACACTGTTCGGCCCGGGCTGTCTCGGCGTCCCTGGCCGCTGCGGCGTGCTCACCCTCCCGGCGGGCCGCGACGAGCTCGGCCTCGATGGCGGCCCTGGCGGCGTCCGCTGTCCGGCCGACCTCGGCCACCGCGGCACGGTGGATCGCAGCGGCTACCAGCCAGGTAATCAGCGCACCGAGGGCAAGCCCGGCGAGCAGGGCGATGAGCACGGGGTAATCCATGCGTCACAGACTGCAACAGCCCACCGACAGAATCGGCCAGGCGCGCCGTCCCTGCGCAGGCGGCCCGGGCGTTAGCCTAGACTCGACGTTCCGTGAGCCTCACTCTCGGCATCGTCGGCCTGCCCAACGTCGGTAAGTCCACCTTGTTCAACGCGCTGACCCGCAGTAACGTTCTCGCGGCGAACTACGCCTTCGCCACCATCGAGCCCAACGTCGGGGTGGTGCCGTTGCCCGACGACCGTCTCGGTCGGCTGGCCGAGCTGTTCGACAGTGTCAAGGTGGTGCCGGCGACGGTGTCATTCGTCGACATCGCGGGGATCGTCGCCGGCGCCGCCGAGGGCGCCGGGCTGGGCAACAAGTTCCTTGCCACCATCCGCGAGGCCAACGCGATCTGCCAGGTGGTGCGGGTCTTCGACGATCCCGACGTGCTGCACGTCGACGGTCGGATCGACCCGGCCGACGACATCACCACTGTGGAGACCGAGCTGGTGCTGGCGGACCTGCAGACCCTGGACCGGGCGCTGCCCCGACTGGAGAAGGAGGCTCGCACCCACCCCCGGGAACGCCGCGCCGCGCTGGCCGCCGCCCAGGCCGCCCGGGTGGTGCTCGACGCCGGGCGCACCCTGTTCGCCGCGCGAGCGGAGCTGGACGCCCCGGCGCTCGCCGAGCTCAGCCTGCTGACCGGTAAGCCGTTCCTCTACGTCTTCAACGCCGACGAGGGCGTGCTCACCGACCCGGAGCGGCAAGCCGAGCTGCGCAAGCTCGTCGACCCGGCTGACGCGGTGTTCCTGGACGCCAAGGTGGAGTCCGAGCTGCTCGAGCTGGATCCGGAGTCGGCCAGGGAGTTGCTGGATTCGATCGGGCAGCCCGAGCCGGGACTGCACGCGCTGGCCCGCGCGGGGTTTCACACCCTGGGGCTGCAGACCTTCCTCACCGCCGGGCCCAAGGAAGCGAGGGCGTGGACGATCCGGGCCGGAGCCACTGCGCCGGAGGCCGCTGGCGTGATCCACAGCGATTTCCAGCGGGGATTCATCAAGGCCGAGATCGTGTCTTATGACGATCTGATCGCGGCCGGATCCATGGCGCAGGCCCGCGCCGCCGGGAAGGTCTGGATGGAGGGCAAGGACTACGTGATGACCGACGGCGACGTCGTCGAGTTCCGCACCGGACTAACCTCTCATTCCAACAAGTAGCTGCGCCCTGGGATGTCTGTCAACTCCGTCCGGGCGGATGGTCGCCCGGCAGTTGGGCGCGGTGGCTCGGTATGAGTCCGAGCACCGCTCGGAAGGGGTGCGCCGCGCCTTTCTTCAGAATGCGCAGCAGGGCTGCTGTGCTGGTGGGCCACGCCCGTTCGGCTATGAAGACGATGGGATCACCGTGCGCGAGCCTGAGGCCGCCGCGGTGTGTGCCGCTGTGGAATCAGTGCTAGCCGGGGCGTCGCTGCGCTCGCGGTGCGTGCGCTGCTGCTCAAGCCGTGCAATGCCGGGCTGCGGCAGCACCAGGGGCAGGTGATCGGACCGGCGAACTGGCCCGCGATCGTGCCGGAAGAGCAGTGGCAGGCCGTAGTGGCCATCCTGACTGACCCCGCCCGGCGCACTAGCTCCTCCGATGCCCGGGTGAAGTGGCTGGGATCGGGGATCTACCGCTGCGCGGGGTGTGAGCGGCCATCGCTGCGGGTGTCTACCGCGGGCCGGGGTATCCCGTGCTACCGCTGCCCGGATGAGCGCGGCACCACCGGGCACGTGGTGCGCGTCGCCGGGCCGCTGGATGCCTACATTGAGGCGATCATCGTGGAGCGGCTGTCGCGCCCGGAAGCCATTGGGCTGTTGCGTCCTGCCGCGCTGGAGGTGGACCTGGCCGCGCTGCGCGCCACCGCTGCCCGGGCTCGGCTGACCGAGATCGCTGAGATGCTCGGTGAGCAGGAACTGACCCTCGCTGAGGCGCAGATCGCCCGCAGCCGGGCGATGGCGAGGCTGGAACGTGCCGAAGCCGAGATCGCCGCGGCGACCGCCAGCACTCCGCTGGCCGGGATCGTGGAAGCCCCGGACCCGGCCGCGGTGTGGGCCGAGCTGGAGATCGGCCGGCGCCGTGCCGTGCTCGATAGCACATGCGCAAGCCGGGCGGGGTCGGTTCGAGGGAGTACCGGTGCTCCGTCCCGGAATGCCGGGCGTCATTGAGGTAGACTGCTCCCAGGGGCTACGGGCCGGCTTGGGACAGCTCTCGGTAACCCCATCCCAGCCTACCCTTTGACGGGTTTCCGCAGGTAACAGTGGCGCGGAACCTGTCCCATCGGACCCGTCCCGCACCAGGTCTGAGGGACAGGTGGGATGTTGCCAGTCGGAGATCATTGACCGGTATGTGGGATGGTGGTGGACCGGCACGGCCAGCGGTAGCCCGTTGCGGGATCGACTATCGCAATTCCGGCGCTTTCGTTGATGTGGGCCCGTACCATCCGCGGCGATCCTCAAGGTTGGCTTGGGCCAGCGCGGCGAGTTCGTCGCGGGCGCGGTCGTCGTGGTGTGTCGGTCGGTCCTGGGTGGTCATAGTGCCTCGATCAGTCCCGCGTCGGCGTCGGTGTGCCGGGTGTTGTTGGCGTCGTTATGTCCGGGGTTGTCGGTGGTGGCGTGGCAGTGCGGGCAGCAGCGGGCCGAGTCGATCGGAGGGTGGCGGGTCCGGCTCGGATAGTCTGGGCTGAGGCCGGAAACTCAGCCTGTAGGCGGCAAGTGCTGTGCCGTGGGTGGTCAGTGCGTCGTAGTGGGCATCGGCGTGCCCCGCCGACCGCTGGTACCGCTGCATGGTGGTGTCTTTTTTTGGTTAGGCGGGCCAGTCGGTGACCACAGTGTGCAGGACCGTGAGCGCGTCGCCGCGGACTTGTGCTGTCACTGGTAGTCCGTTGGGTACGATCAGTGATAAGCGGCGGCGCCGGATTGCGGTGCAAGACTGTGGATCGGAACAGCCCGCCAGGTAAAACTCGTCAAGCCAGTTGGGGGTATGGCGTGGGGGTATGGCGCACGCCCCGTAGCGGGGCGTCTTCGCCGGGCGCGATCCGTTGGAAGGTGAATCCGGCTTGTTTGGCGGCATCGAGCAGCTGTTTGGCCGCTGCTAGCTGTGGGCTTATCGGCCATCGCCATTCCTCGGCAGCACGTGGTGGCTCGGCGCCGGATATATCGTCACTGCAGCTGCCCGCCGAGCGCGCGTACCGCGCGACGGACACAATCGTGCTCCATTGCCTGTTCAGCGATCTGGGCCCAGCGACCGGGGAACACGGCGCGCCCGGCGGCCAGCTCCACCACCTGTGCCAGCAGTTCCGCCAGCATCGGGACCTCTGCAGAGAGTCATCGGGTGCATCGGCTGGCCGCCGGCAGAGGGAGACGAGAGAGGCGGCTCCGAGTCAGGCAGCTCACCTGCGGCACTCGTCTCGATCAGTCCCGCTGCCTCGAGGGACCCGGTCAGCGTCGCAAGGTTGGTACGGATCTCATCGAGTTGGGTGAGTAACCGGCCGACGGCCGCTAAGTGGCTCAATATCTGGTACAGACGGTGATCAATCGCGGTCAGCCTTGCTGGCACGTCGTCATCGGTGTGGCGCCCGCTGACGGCTCTGCGCTCATGGCTGATAAGCCAACAGCAGGGGAGAGCGTCGCGGTAGACGCTGCGTAGTCAGTTGAACACTATTCCGTAATCGAATATGCGGTGGGCGACTACTCTCTGGTCAGAGCGCTCCACGCGTCGGCGATGATCTCGGAAAGGGTTGATCTTTCCGGTTGCCAGCCCAGCTCGGTCCGGATGCGGGTGCTGTCGGCCAGCAGTGTCGCGGGCTCGTGCGCGGCGGTGGTGTGCCGTCGCGGGACGGGTCGTCCGGTGACTGTCTCGGCGGTGGTGATGACGTCGTGCACAGTGCTGGGGTGGCCGCTGCCGACGTTGTAGGCGCGCCAGGTGCCAGACTGGCACGCGCACAGGGCGAGGGCGAATGCGGTAGCCATGTCGGCGACGTGCACAAAGTCACGGACCGCGGTGCCGTCGCCATTGATGACTAGTTCGGGTGCGCGGCCTTGTTGGACGGCGAGGAGTTGGGGTATGAGCCGGGTCGTGTCCCGGTCGGAGTGTCCGGGGAGGGCTCCGGCCACATTGAAGGCGCGCAGGCTGATGGCTCCGATCGCACCGGTGGTAGCGAGGTCGGCGGCTGCTTGGTCGGCGGCGAGCTTGCTTCGGCCATATGGGCTGCTGGGTGCTACGGGCGTGGTCTCGCTGATCGGTTGCTCGGCTTGCTCGCCGTAGACTGCGCAGGTTGACGCGAGAACGACCCGGCCGGCATGGGCGTCGGCGAGTCTGTGAAGGATGGCCAGGGTGCCACCGACGTTGGTGCGCCAGTAGTCAACTGGATTGGTTCGGGAGTCCCGCACCTTGGTCAGCCCGGCCAGGTGGCACACGCCATCAACATCGGCGAGCGCTGCGGGCAGGGTGCCGGGTGTGTTGAGGTCGCCTTGGAGTCGCTGGACACCGGCGGGCAGCACGGACGCCGGGGAGCGGGTCAGCCCGATCACGTGGTGACCGTGCTCGACGAGGAGGGCGGCCACCGCGTAGCCGACGAATCCGGCGGCTCCGGTGACCAGGATTCTCATGGGCCGAGGAGCTGATGCCGGTATCGCCACGCCAGCTCAACGCAGGCGCGGGAGATCGGCGACAACGGCTCCGCACGCAGCCGTTCGCGGGACGCTTCGGTGAACGGGATGCCCACGGTGGGACGGCCGGCCTCGGTGCTGACGGCGGCGCCTTCCTCATTCACAGCGACCATTCCGGAGAACAGCGCGTCGAATACGGGGGCTGCGATGATAGCGACGGTCAGCAGCTCTACCCACAGGGTGAGTGGTTCGAGCACCATGGCGCAGGCGAAAACACGGAAGTCGCCGGCCTGGCGTGCTTTCTCGAAGGATACGAACGGCTCGTCGATGTCGTAGGCGATGGGGTCGATACTGTTTCCGTCGTGCTCGCAGTTGCCAAGGAACTCCTCGGAATACTCGCGCTGGATGTTACGCCAGAGTGAGAAGTCGTTGTTTTGATGCGCCGGGGCGAGCGCCGCGGGCTGGAATACCCCTGCGGGGATCACGTGGTACATGCCGCCTGCTGCGGCGACCGCTCTGGCGTCGCGCCGGTGCAGGTACATGCGGTGGCCCTCAATGCAGTCGCGCCGGATCGTCAACGTGTTGATGCTGGGCAGCATCGGCCGCGCGAAGAGATCGAAGGGGTCGGTGATGCTCCGGCGGAACGGCAGATCCGCGAAACTCGGGCGTTTTCTGCCCGCCGCGAGCCACGCTTGCGCGAACTCGTGGCCCACCGCTTCGCCCACGTCGAGAACATCGAAGTAGCTCGTGTAATTGAACCCCAGTATTCTCCGCGAGCCGGACCATTCGACGTCAAGCAGCCGATAGCTGACGCGATTATCGAGCAATTTCGGCCGGGCGAGATCCCGCAGTGCCCGGGAGTAACGGTCATAACGCTCACCGCTGGCCATCAAAGGCCGCACCCCCGCCGATTGTGAAGCTTTACCCCCGAGCTGCGGTATGGGAGACTCGGCGCGCCAAGCCAGCTCGATATCAGCCAGGTCGACCGGGCCGTCCGGCAGCCAGCTCGCCGAGGTGAGCACTGTGGTTCCCGGAATGCGCTGCTGCGCCGGGTACAGCTCGGCGGCCAGGTCGCCCAGCACCACGCGGTGGGCGTTGAGCTTGCGGCGGATGTCCCGCCAGTGTTCCTGGCTGTCCCGGACCGGGCCGGGACGGTCGCTGACGTGCGAGGCGAACGGGCGCGCGTCCCCCGAGTGGTCCGGCAGCACGCCAAGCCGCTCCGGCGGGATGCCGAGCTTGCGTGCGATGTGCCGCAATTCTGTGACATCGCGCAGGGCTTGGGTGCCCTTTTCCAGCTTGGATAGTCGTGACTGCGTGGTGTTGAGCCGGGCGGCCGCGTCCTGCTGGGTCAGCCCCTCATAGGTGCGGTACCAGCGGATGATCTGCCCCACATCCGAGCCATCCGGCGGCGCGGACGCGGCGTGCGCCAACTGCAACCAGCCCATGAAGTCCCCGTCCGTAGTGTCATCAGCCGTTCCCATGATGATCGTAGGCGAGGTGGTGGCTGTCTGGTTGTCTGCTCCTGTCGCGGTGGTATCCGCAGCGGCGTGCGCGGGATCATCGGGCGGCGAACTCGCCGGTTCGGCACCCTCGGTGGTTCCGGCGAGATTCCTGGTGAACCGTGCTTGGGCGCCCTCCCCGGCTCGTTCCAAGGTGGTGTCTAACGCCTGCTGGATCTCGGCGATCGGGACGCGGTCAGGCTTCTGATGCCACGTCGCGACCGTCCACACCGCAGCGCCCAGATGCGCGGCGAACGATTCATTGGTCATCCGTAGCGCGGCTTGCAGCGCGCACGCGGTGCGGTCCGTCCACAGCTGTACCGGTTCCATTAGAAATAGCCTCTAAAGCCTGGAAGTGCACTAAGAATGCACTGGGAGCGCCGTAGTAATGCACTGCGGGTGCATGGTTGGTGCGGTGGATTCGCTGTTGACTTATCGGCATGAACAGCAGTCACCCGGAACGGCGGTTTCAATCTCCTATCGCATTTTTTGCGTGCGCCAGGAGGCCTTGATCCCAACCGGTCGAAGCCCTTGGCACCCGGCGGCGCTTCCTTCGAGGCCACGGGGGAGACCGACTCGACGTCCAGGTCCTTGAGCTCGGTGCGCAACTGTCGAACCGACCGATCGACCTCATTCGGATCTTCATCAGGCACTGACTCAACAACCAAAACCAGATCTCGCAGCACACTGTTTTCACCACGGTCGACGCCGCATTCGGCCATCCGACGCCTCCTTCAGGAAGACTCTGACCCTCCCGGGTGTTTGACTGTCAACATTAAGTCACGAAACAGACTGAAAGTCCGTCTGCTGCCACCGCAAGACCACTATACGTCGAGTCGATTTGTTACCGACAGTGTTGCTCACCGGTAGGCTCGTGGCAACCAGCTAAGCGCGTGTCTCTGTCCTTGGATTTTCGTGCCTGATA
This sequence comes from Pseudonocardiaceae bacterium, assembly GCA_050699575.1. Classification (GTDB taxonomy): domain Bacteria; phylum Actinomycetota; class Actinomycetes; order Mycobacteriales; family Pseudonocardiaceae. The sequence goes on along the minus strand of JBOHFG010000157.1, from coordinate 5,535 downwards.
ACAGTGGTCCAACGCCGAGCCAACAACACCGTTGCTCGGGTCGGAGGCACTGGTCGCGCTGCTGTATTACCCCAGTGCGGCTGCGCCTCGGACCGCCGAGGTGGGCAGCTGAACTTGGTTTTTCGCTGACTGACTCGATTTTGGTCAGCTCACGCAGGGACCTGCGTCATGATCGGTGGGCCGGTTGGGGGCCACACGCTCTGCACGCGGACAGATGAACCGCAGGTCAACTGGTCGCGGGCAAGGTGCGGGTACTGACTCTGACCAGCGCAGATGCCTACTCCAACGTGCTGGGGGTCAAGGGGTCGCAAGTTTGCTCTTGTCGTCCCGGTCTGTTTACTAGTGGCAACGCTCGCCACCGGCGTGACGGTAGCGAGCGTGCTCGGTTTATGCGTGGACGCGTCAACGAGAGACGCCGCCCTGGTTGGTCGCGAGGTGCGCTGTCGTGGGTCAGGTTGCGAGGTAGCGCTCCAGCGGGCGACCCCGGACGCCGATCGGCCTTCGGCAAGCGCGCGTTCCTTGGCCTGGCGGCGGGTTTGCTCCGGTACTCGGAAGGACACCCGCGGTGTAGTGGCCGGCGACAGGGGTGCTGTCGCCCAGGGGGCGGCGGCCCCGGCGGGCGTGCGCGTCGGCAACGGCGCGATCACCGTAGTCGGCGTCGATGCGGTGGCCCTGACTGTCGCGCACGTCATCGTGTTCAAGGTCGATCTCACCATCGAGCACGCGAAATTTGTCGCTCATGGTTTCCACCTCAATGCGGTGGGCATGACGTGGGCGTGACCGATGCGGTGCTTATGAGCCGACCGGGCGAACTTGATGTCCTGCATAGCCCTTATTGTGTCCGACAAAATCTGCCCGACACAAGTCGTGGCGCTGGGTGGGCGGATGTGACCGCCACCTTCGCGGGGTCGCCGCCACCGGTGCTGATGAGGGGGCACCAACTGGGAGTGCGCCGGACATGGTTTTGGTTCTGGTGATCAGGATTGTCGCCCGGATCCGGACTCCGGTGTCCAAGCCAAGCCTGGCCCTAGACTGCAGTAGGTGCTGCCCGGGGGAGGCGGGGGACTCAAGATCACGGGTTCGGTGCCAAAAACGATTCACTTTCGGCACCCAAACCGTGATCTTCACCGTAGTGTCGCCTTGATGGGGGCTACCACTGCTTGTGGGCGGGACGGTGTTCCCTCCGCGCTGACCTCATCGCCTGCTGAGGCAGCGCCCGGTTGGCGGGGTCATAGGTGCGTGCACCACGCAAGTTGGTGGTGCACAGGTGGGGTGACGGGCAAATGGTGGCTTACCGCCGGCGAACGCCGTATCGATCGATGTGCATGACCTACTTCAGGAGGTCTGGGCCCACGGTCGAGCTTGGTGAAGATTGTTTTCGTGGGGAAGGGTTAGTGCGTACGCTGTCCCCATCATGCCTCAAATTTCGGGCTTGGTGCCATAGTGTGGTCGGGAGAGTATGGACAGTGCGCCGGATCTGCTTCACCTGTTCGTACAAGCGTTGGCGCTTGTCGCGACGTCGCTTGATCGTTGGTTCCGCATTCCATGGCTACTGCCCGTTGCAGTATTGCTCGTACCCATCCTGGATTCACCGGCCTTGCCGCATTGTCAAGTAAGAAATGCGCGGACCGCAGCTGCCCGTGACTAGTGACGTACTCTGCGCCGCTGTCGAGGCGTTGCGCCTGGTGGACCATCACGTCCACGGCGCCATGACGGGCGAGGTTGACGCCGTCGCGTTTGAGGCCGGTTTCAGTGAGTCACCGTGGCCACCCCCGGCGGGCACCACGCACCTGGACTCCCAGCTGGGCTTCGCGGTCCGCCGATGGTGTGCTCCGGTGCTCGACCTACCCCCGCACGTGGAGGCCGCTGCGTACCTCGCCCGCCGGCGAGAGCTCGGCGCGCTGGAGGTGACCCGCCGGCTGCTCGCCGCGAGTGGCGTCGGGTGGTTCCTGGTCGAGACCGGCTACGGCGCTGAGCAGATTCTGGGGCCCACCGAGCTGGCAGCTGCTTCGGGCGCTACCGCGTCGGAAATCGTGCGCCTGGAGTCCGTCGCAGAGGAGGTGATAACCAGTGGGGTGACTGCGGCTGAGTTCGCCGACCGGTTCGCCTCGACGTTGGACGAACGGGCTCGGCACGCCGTGGGGCTCAAGTCCGTTATCGCGTACCGGTACGGCCTTGACTTCGACCCTGAGCCCCCCAGCGTCGGCGCCGTGCGCCGTGCGGCCGGGCAGTGGCTACACCGACGGAAGATCGGTCAACCGCGCATGACCGATCCGGTGCTGCTGCGTCATCTGCTCTGGAAGGGCGTCGAATACGGCCTGCCGTTGCAGTTCCACGTCGGATACGGCGACCCTGACCTCACCCTGCACCGCTGTGACCCGTCGCTGATGACTGATTTCATTCGCCTGATCCAGGATCGCCAGGTGCCGGTAATGTTGTTGCACTGCTACCCCTATCACCGCACCGCCGGATATCTGGCCCACGTGTTCCCGCATGTGTACCTGGACGTCGGATTGGCGGTGAACTACACCGGAGCGCGGTCCCGCGCGATCGTCGCGGAGTCATTGGAAGTGGCCCCGTTCAGCAAGCTGCTGTTCTCCTCCGATGCCTGGGGGCCGGCTGAGCTGCATCATCTCGGTGCCGTGCTGTGGCGGCGGGCCATGGTCGGAGTGCTCGGCGAGTGGGTGGAGTCGGGGGAGTGGTCGGGGGCCGACGCAGTGCGCGTCGCGCAGCTGTTGGGCGCTGGCAACGCGAAACGCGTCTACCGGCTGGAGGAGCTGGGGCGCTCGTGATCGTCGCCATGGCTGGCTTGCCCAGGGGTATTGGCGACGGGACGGCGCGGATCTGGGTGTTGAGCGATGATGAGTAACTCCAATCCGCTTGCGGCGGAGGTCCTCGTTACTGTCGAGCTCTCAGCCGAGGATGAACAGGGGGTCGCCGTAGTACTCGCCGAAAATCGGGCGGATATGGCTGAGTAGGCTCCTGACCAGGGGATCTTGGGGACTGGTGGGAGGTCTCGCGGTTGGCGACGCAGGTGTTCGCGGACGAGGAGCTGGAGCGTCTGCGGGGGTTCCCGGAGATCGGCCGGGACGAGCTGTTCAGGTTTTTCACCCTGACTCCGGCGGACGTCGCGTTTGTCGATCCTGGCCGCGGGCGTGGCCCGGCGGACCGGCTTGGCCTTGCGGTGGCTCTGTGTTCGTTGCCGTGGCTGGGTTTCGTGCCGGACAAGGTGTCGGCGGCGCCGCCGGTGGCGGTGGCCAGGCTGGCCGATCAGCTTGGTGTCGATCCGGACGCGCTGCGGTCCTACGGCTGGCGGGCGAAGACTCGGACCGGGCGTCTGCGGCTCGTCGCTCAGTATCTGAGCTGGTGGCTGCCGACGACGCTGGAGCTCAAGGAACTGGACGAGTTCCTGCTGGCGCGGGCGCTGGAACACGACTCGCCGACGTTGCTGTTCCGGCTGGCGTGCGAGTACCTGATCTCGGCGCGGGTGATCCGGCCCGGTCCGGTGACCGTGGTCGAGCGGGTCGCGCACGCTGGCGCCGAGGCGCAGCGGGAGACCTTCGACCGGCTGGCACACGAGTTCACCGACGCGCGGTGCGCGGCACTGGACGGGCTGCTGGTCACCGACCCGGAGGTGCGCACGACGCGGTTGCGGTGGTTGGCCACTGGCCCGGTCGAAGCATCCCCAGCGGCGGTGAAGGCTGAGGTCGCGATGCTGGAGTTCCTGCGCGGCCTGGGCGCGGACATCCTGGACCTGTCGGCGCTGCCCGCCGAGCGGCGCCGGTTCCTGGCCACGGTCGGGCGCCGGCTGACCGCGCAGGCGCTGGAACGGCGCGATCCGCAGCGCCGCTACCCGATCCTGCTGACGCTGCTGGCCCAGTCGGCGACCGACGTGCTCGACGAGGTCGTGCAGCTGTTTGACCAGGCCGTCTCGGTGCGGGAGAGCAAGGCCGAACGCAAGATGCGCGACGCGCTCGCCGAGCGCGGCAAGACCGGCGAGGACCGGCAGGCACTGCTCGACGACTTGCTGACCATGATCACCGACACCGGAATCCCCGGCGACCAGATCGGCGGCCTGATCCGGGGCGAGCGGATCGGGTGGCCACGCCTGCGGTCCGCGGTCGCACAGGCCGCACCGCGGCTGCCGCGTGACCACGGGCACCTGGCCGCACTCGACGGCTTTTACGGGTATCTGCGCCAGTTCACCCCGCAGGTGCTCGACGCGGTGCGGTTCGGCGGCGGCACCGCTGCGACGGAATTGCTTGCGGCGGTGGAGATCCTGCGCGACCTCGACGCCACCAGCGCCCGCCGGGTCCCGGCCGACGCACCGGACGGATTCGTGCCCGCGAGGTGGCGCGGCTATCTGGAGACCGCGGCGAAGTCCGGCAACACCAGCGCCTACCGGCACTACTGGGAACTGTGCACGCTGCTGGCGCTGCGCGACGGCCTGCGCACCGGGGACGTGTTCGTGCCCGGCTCGCGCCGCTACTCCGACCCAGCCGCCTACCTGCTCACCCCGGACAAGTGGGCCGACCAGCGGGCGGAGTTCTGCCAGCTCGTCGGCAAACCCACCGACCCGGCGCGGGCGCTGGCCGACGCGGAGGAGGAGATGGGCGAGGCGCTCGGCGAGCTGGAGGAGGTCCTGGCAGCCGGGGACGGCCCGGTGCGCCTGGACGAGGCCGGTGACCTGGTGATCTCCCCGCTGACCGCGGAGGACATCCCGGCCGAGGCGACCGCGTTGAAGGCGGAGCTGACCGAGATGCTGCCGTTCGCGCCGATCGTGTCGCTACCCGCGGCAAGTCAGTCACCGCCGGGGCTCTGAGCAGGTATTTCGCGAATGAGGGCCTGTCGACGTACACGCACGTGACCGACCAGCACACCACCTACGGCACGAAGGTCATCGTCGCGACGAAACGTGAGGCCCACTACGTCCTGGACGAGATTTTGGGCAACGCGACCGACATTCCCGTCACCGAGCATGCGACGGACACCCACGGGGTGACGCTGGTCAACTTCGGGCTGTTCGACCTGCTCGGGTTGCAGCTCTCGCCGCGGATCCGGGACCTGGGCAAGATCACCCTCTACCGGGCGAGGTCGCGGGCGCAGGTCGAGGCCGACTACCCGGACACCGGGCCGCTGCTGACGGGCAAGCTGAACACTGACCTGATCGCCGAGCACTACGACGACCTGCTGCGCCTGGCCGGGTCGCTGAAGTTCGGGCACGCCACCGCGTCGCTGCTGGTCGGCAAGCTGTCCGCCGCCGGCCGGCAGAACGCGCTGGCGGCCGCGCTGAAGGAGTACGGCGCGTTGCGCCGCACCATCTACGCCGCCCGCTACCTCGCTGACCCGGCCTCCCGTCGCAAGATCTCCCGCCAGCTCAACAAAGGCGAGTCCCTACACGCGCTCAAGCGTGACCTGCTCTACGCCCATGAGGGCACCGTCCGGGCACGGCACCTCGAACAGCAGACCGAACAGGCGTGGTGCCTGACCCTGGTCACCAACGCCGCCTGGACGACCGAGTACTACGGCCTGGCC
>JBOHFG010000156.1:0-13671 GCA_050699575.1 Pseudonocardiaceae bacterium | reverse complement strand
CCAACAGCGGCACCCACACCTCATACGTTGAGGCATCAAACGCCGAGGGCGAATGTAGTAACACCCGTTCCTGGGCGCCACCACGCCACCACGGATCACACGCCAAACTCACGACATCCCGATGAGTGACCGCGATACCCTTCGGTTGCCCTGTCGAGCCCGAGGTGTACATGACATAGGCGAGTTGCTCAGGGTCACAGGAAATCCCTGGATCACCGGGATCCTGGCCGGCACGACACGGATCGATCTCGACGATGACAACGTGCGTGTTTGCTGGGTGCTGGGGGGCTTGGGTTGTCGGGTCGGTCACCAGAACCAATGCGGCGGTCTCGGCCATGACCAGTTCCATCCGCGCCAGCGGATACCGGGTGTCTAAGGGCACGTAGACCCCCCCGGCCTTGAGCACCGCCAGGATCGACACGACCAGATCAACCGAGCGCTCCAGCAGCACCGCCACTGCGCTTTCTCGCTCCACCCCCAGGCCGATTAGCTTGTGGGCGAGCCGATTGGCCGCGGTGTTGAGCTGGGCGTAGGTTACGGTGGTGTCGCCAAAAATGACCGCGACCGCTTCGGGTGTGGCTGTCACCTGAGTCTCGAACAATGCGGGCAGACTGCGGGCGGGAACCGGGGCAGCAGTGTCGTTATAGTCGACCAATAACTGGTGGCGTTCCGCAACGGTAAGCAAGTCAATCCGGCTGATCGGGGTGTCCGGAGCAGCAACAACTGCCTCTAGCAAACGCACCCACCACGTGAAGATCGCCTCGACCGTGGTGGGGTAGTACAGGTCGGTGGCGTATTCGACGAACCCGTCTAGGCCCTGGGGAGTGCCACGGGGTCCGTGGTGTTCCCAGAGGCTCACGGCTAGGTCGAATTTGGCGGTCCCGGTCGGTACCGGTGCGGTGCGGACTTGCAGGCCGGGTAGCTGGAAGTGACCCTGGGGAGCATTCTGCAATGCCAGCATCACCTGGAATAGTGGGTGGTGGGCGAGAGATCGGGTGGGGTTGAGGACCTCGACGAGGTATTCGAAGGGGACGTCTTGATGGGCATACGCTGTGAGCGCGCTCTCTCGGACCCGGGCGAGTAGTTGAGTGAAGGTGGGGTGACCGGAGGTATCGGTGCGGAGCACGAGGGTGTTGACGAAAAACCCCACCAAATCGTCGAGTGCTTGGTCGGTCCGCCCGGCAATCGGGGATCCGATCGGGATGTCGGCGCCCGCACCGAGTTTGCTGAGCAGCGCGGCGAGTCCGGCGTGCAGGACCATGAACAGACTTGCTCCGGCGTGGCGGGCCAAATCTAGCAACCCCTGGTGCAGCGTCGCATCGAGCTGAACGCTCAGGTAATCGCCGCGATAGGTAGCGATCGTCGGGTGGGACCGGTCGGTAGGCAACTCCACCCGGTCGGGTAATCCGGCCAGGGTCTGAGTCCAGTAGGCCAACTGGGTAGCGAACAAGCTCTCCGGATCAGCCCGGTCACCGAGTAGGTGGTATTGCCAGAGGGTGTAGTCGGCGTACTGCACCGGCAACGGCGCCCAGTCCGGGGCCTCGCCCTGACACCGAGCACCATATGCCTGCGCTAAATCGTGTGACAACGGGTGCAGCGACCAACCGTCCCCGGCAATGTGATGCACCACAATCAACAGCACAGATTCATCGGGCGCGAGAATGAACGACTCGGCTCGTATCGGGAGTTCGACAGCGAGGTCGAACTCGTATCGGGCCGCCGCCGTTAACGCCTTGGGCAGTTCGGTCTCATTAGTGCAGGTGATTGCCAGTGGGGGACAGAGCACGTCGATGTCCAGGATCTGCTGGTGTGGCACGCCCTCGATCTGGGGAAAGATGGTGCGCAGACTCTCATGCCGGGCGATCACATCCCCCACCGCGGCCCGCAACGCCTCCCGATTCAACTCACCAGAGAACCGCAGGGCATGGGGAATGTTGTAGGTGGCACTCGGGCCTTCTAATTGGTGGAGGAACCACAGTCGGCGCTGCGCGAAGGATAATGGTATTACTTCGGGGCGCTCGTACTGTGTTACTGCCAGCCGGGGTTGGCCAGTGTCGTCGAGGCGCTCCGTTAGCCCGGCCACAGTGGGGGTGTCGAAGAGGGTGCGGACAGTTAGTTCGACTCCGAGGGTGGCGCGGATCCGGGCGATCAGGCGAGTGGCGAGTAGAGAGTGTCCGCCTAGGTCGAAGAAGTCGTCGTCGATACTGGCCTGGGTCAGGCCCAAAACCTCAGCGAACAACTCAGCGAGCACCTGTTCCTGGGGTGTCCGGGGAGCTCGCCCACGCCCGACCTCACCGAATTCCGGGGCGGGCAACGCGGCACGGTCTAGTTTTCCGTTCGGTGTTAACGGCAATCTATCGAGTACCACGACCGCCGCGGGCAGCATGTATTCCGGTAGCCGTCCTCGCAGATGCTCACGGAGTAGATCTGGCCTCAGGGTGGTGCCGGTAGCAGCCACCACATAGGCGACCAGTCGCTGGTCGTCGGGGCGGTCTTGGCGGGCGATCACCACGGCGTGGGTGACCTGAGGATGCTGGGTGAGCACGGTTTCGATTTCACCGGGTTCGATCCGGAACCCGCAGATCTTGACCTGATCATCCGCCCGGCCGGCGAACTCCAGGTTCCCGTCGGTGTTCCAGCGGACCAGATCCCCCGTTCGGTACATTCGCCCACCTAGCTCACCAAAGGGATCCACGACGAACCGCTGCGCGGTCAATCCCGGCCGGTTCAGATACCCTCGGGCCAACCCCGCACCAGCGAGATACAGCTCACCCACCACCCCCACTGGCACCGGCTGCAACCCAGCACCCAGCACATAGGCCCGGGTATTGGTGATTGGCCGGCCAATCGGCGGTGCTCCCGCTTGCCCGCACAAGCTCGCGATGGTCGACCAGATGGTGGTCTCAGTCGGGCCGTACAGGTTGGTGACTGTGGCCGCGAGTTCCCGCATGATCTCAGCCAAGCCGGTGGGCAAAGCCTCGCCTCCGACCAGCATCTGCAGGCCCCGCAGACTGTTCTGATCCTGGTTTACCAGCAGCTGCCACAGCGACGGTGTGGCTTGCATGATCGTAACGCCGGTCTGTGTCATCAACTCCAGCACAGCTGAAGGCTGCTGGACAGTTTCCTTCCGCGCGAGGACCACACGGGCACCAGAGATCAGCGGCAGGAACATCTCTACGGCAGCGATGTCGAACGCGATCGTTGTTACTGCCAGCAACCGATCCTGGGGTCGCAGCGGGAACTCGTTCTGCATCGAGGCAAGGCAGTTCCTCAAGCTGGTATGGCTGACCAGGACGCCTTTGGGGGTTCCGGTGGAGCCGGAGGTGTAGATCACATATGCCGGGTGCTGGAGCAGCAGGGGGATGGTGCGGTCGGTGTCGGCTGGGTCGCTGTCTGCGCAGGTGCCCAGTAGCGCCACAGTGCCGGGATCATCGAGTACCAGCCGGGTGAGGTCGGGGTCCGGTAGAGCGTTTTCGATTTGGATGGTGGTCAGCAGCAGTGCTGGTTGGGCGTCGCGGAGCATGAAGGTGATTCGCGCGGGGGGGTAGTCGGTGTCGAGAGGGAGGTAGGCGGCACCCGCTTTGAGCACCGCGAGGATCGAGACCACCAGCTCCACCGAGCGGGGCAGGGCTAAGGCTACGATCTGTTCGGGACCCACACCGTGGTTGATCAACACGTGGGCGAGGTGGTTGGCCCGGGTGTTGAGCTGCGCATAGGTCAGGGTGGTGTCTTCGAATACCACGGCGATCGCGTCGGGTGTGGCCCCCACCTGGGTTTCGAATAAGGTGGGCAGGTTGGCGGGGGGGATGAGGGCAGTGGTGTTGTTGTAGTCGACTAATAACTGGTGGCGTTCCTCAACGGTGAGCAAGTCAATCCGGCTGATCGGGGTCTCCGGATCAATGACTACTGTTTCGAGCAGACGCACCCAGCGTGCGAAGATGCTCTCAACCGTGGTGGGGTCGTACAGGTCGGTGGCGTATTCGATGTACCCGTCCAGGCCCTGGGGAACGCCGTCGGGTCCGTGGTGTTCCCAGAGGTTGACGAAGAGATCAAATTTGGTGTTTCCGGTCGGGGCGGGCAAGATATGGGTGTCAAGCCCGGGCAGCGTGAACCCGTCTCGAGGGGTGTTTTGGAACGCTAGCATCACCTGAAATAAGGGGTGATGGGCCAGCGAGCAGGTGGGATTGAGTACCTCAATCAGATACTCAAACGGGACGTCTTGATGCGCATACGCCGAGAGCGCGGTGTCCCGGACCCGCACGAGTAGCTGAGTGAAGGTGGGGTGACCGGAGGTGTCGGTGCGGAGTACCAGGGTGTTGACGAAGAATCCAATTAGATCGTCGAGCACTTGGTCGGTGCGTCCGGCGATCGGGCTGCCAATGGGAATGTCTTCACCGGCGCCCAGCCGAGACAGCAGTGCGGCGAATCCAGCGTGCAGGAGTATGAACAGATTCGCCCCGGCGTGGCGGGCCAGATCTAGCAGTTCCTGGTGCAGCCTCGCATCAAGCTGGACACTCAGGGATTCACCGCGGTAGGACGCTACCGACGGGCGGGGCCGGTCGGTAGGCAACTCCAGCTGGTCGGGCAACCCGGCCAGCGCTTGGATCCAGTAGGCCAGCTGGGTGGCGAACAGGCTATCCGGGTCGGTCTGGTCGCCGAGGAGCTGGAGGGCGTAATCGGCGTACTGCACCACCAATGGTGCCCAGTCCGGGGCCGCACCCCCACACCGGGCCGCGTACGCGGCGGCCAGATCCCGTGACAGCGGGCCCAGGGACCAGTCATTTCCGGCAATGTGGTGCATCAGGATCAGCAGCACCTGCTCCTCGGGCGTGAGAATGAACAACTCGGCCCGCACCGGCAGCTCGGTACCCAGGTCGAACACGTACCGGGAAGCGGCAGCTAATACCTGCGCCAGCTCGGTGTTGCTGGTGGGGGTGACCCTCAGTGTTGGGCGGGCCTCTGCGGCGTCCAGGATGTGCTGGTAGGGCACGCCCTCGATGTGAGGGAAGATAGTGCGCAGGCTCTCATGCCGGGCCGCCACATCCCCCAGCGCGGCGTGTAGCGCCGCATGGTCTAGCTGGCCGGACAGACGCAAGGCGAACAGCTTGGTGGGTAGTTGTTCCTGCGGTGTCCGGGGTGCCGCGGCCACCGGCCCGCCCCTCAGGCGGGGGTCGGCGGACTGCACCGTGTGTTCGAGGTCCTGCGGAGTGAGGTTGCGGCCGCGGACGATGATTAATTCACTGATCCGGCGTTCCAGTTCGGTGGCATCGAGGGTGAGCCGTAGAGGTTCGGTGGGGCCGCGGTGTGCGGTGGCAAGGAGGGTTTCTGAGGACCTGTAGACGGGGAAGAACGCTGAGCGGCGGAATCCGTGTGGCTGGTATGCCTGGGTGAACTCATCGAGTACGCGGGGGCCGATCCGCTCCCCGGAGATCAGCGCGATCTCCCATCCGGACAGGTCGAGCCCGGTGCGCTGGGGTGGTGGGATCATCTCCACGCAATGCTGGTACCCAAACGGTGGTGCACCGCTGAGCACGGGGGGCGTGGCGAGGGTGATTTCGCGTAGCCAGCACATCGGGTCGGCAATCATGTGCTCGGAGGTGAGCAGAATGGCTTCGCCCGCCAGCCAGCTGGCCTGCAGGACCAGGCTGAGCCCCAGCCCGTGGTGGGCCGCAGCCCAGTTCACCACCGAGGCCCCCGTCGGCAGGGCCATCCGCTCTTGATAAACATCCAGCCAGGTGCTGAGCGTGCTATGCGGCAGTGCGATGCCCTTCGGTGTTCCCGTCAAGCCCGAGGTGTAAAGCAACACCGCGAGATCCCCGGGATCAATCAACGGCAGGGTGAGCGTGGACGCGCCGGGATCGGTTTCCAGCGTGTCCACACTGAGAATCCGGATCGGTGGTGCGCCGCTCTGGCGCCAGCCCCGATCCAGGATTGGGGCGATCGTGGAATGGGTCAGGATCACCTCAGCCTCGGTGTCTACGGCCACATTGATGACCTGGCCGCTCAGCTCAGCACCCGCCGCGGGTGGTTTCACCGGGACCGCGCATGCCCCCGCGTACAACACCCCGGCGAACGCCACACAAAAATCCAGTCCGTTCGGTAGCACCACCAACACCCTGCTACCCGGACGAAGCAACCCAGCAACCGAACACGACCGAGTATCCCACTCACCCCTGGTCAAACAACACCGGGCACCCGCAACAGGATCAACAAAGGTAATCGTGACCCTCCCCGGATCAGCCGTATAATTCCCCCGCAGCACATCCACAAAACTTGCCCACCCAGAAATCGCCATACGAGAACACCCCCACCAGTCCACAAGAGGAACACTGTACAAGATAATGCGTATAAACTCGCGCAGAAAGGACTTTAACGGGTACCGGGCGTTAATGGTGCACCCCCGCGTAGCCGACACTCCGACGATGTGACGGTCAAGATGATTGTAGCAGCGCGTTAGAACCCCTGCATCACCCGAAGGCGCACGGCAGGAATCGCACAATACCTGACGCAATGCCAATAATATCCCCAGGGTTCCGTAAGGTGGGCACGTCCCTCCTGCCCTGAATCTAGAGTTTTTCCCTTTTGGGGGATATGGCCTCTTCCACGCAATCCAAGTTTCCTGGACTGATGATGGTTTCGTCGGCATCATTGCGACTGACCTGAAAACGAGGAAAATCGCTGCCAAGCTGTTGGGGTGTAGTAGATTAAGAAGCCGAACTACGCCGTGCTGCACTCTCCTGCTCCACGAGTATTTCAGAGAAATGTCCAGCACGGTGCCACCCTGGTCAACAGCCCGCCACAGGTAGCGAGCATGCCGACCGTCGTGGCGCAGATGCTGCCCACTGCGCTGCCCAACCGGGTCAGCGGGTCCTTAAAATCGGGACCGGCACCGGGTATAATACCGCCCTGCTCGCCCACCGGCTCGGTGCCGGGAACGTGGTCACCATCGAGATCGACAACGATCCGGCCCAGACCGCCCGAAACGCCCTGAAAACCACCGGGTATGACGCGGTCACGGTGGTCACCGGTGACGGTGCCCAGGGTTACCCGCCGGCGAAGCCGTTCGATCGAGTCCTTTCCACGGCCGCAGTCCAGCCACGTCCCCTACAGCTGGGTGGAACAGACCCGCCCCGGCGGGCTCGTGATCACCCCATGGGGAACCAGCTACTACAACGGTGATCTGCTAGCCCTCACCGTCACCGAGCAGCACACCGCCGTCGGCACTTTTGTCGACAAGGCCAGCTTTATGACCCTGCGCCAATAACGGTTTACCCACCCCGGACTCACCCTGACCGCAGACGATGACGCCCACGCCGCCCGCTCGCACACCGACACCCACCCGGCTGAGATCGCCAACGGTCACGTCGCGTTCGACGCCTGCATCGCTGTGGCATCCGGGCACCGCACTGCGCGATGAGCTACGCACCACCCGAACTCGACGCCGACGGTGAGGGCATCCTATGGCTTGTTGACGCGCTCTCGACGTCGTGGACCCGGTTGCACCACTATCCCGACCACGACGGGCCCTACCGCGTCCTGCAATCCGGATCACGAAGCTTGTGGGACGAGGTACACACCAGCTACCGCTGGTGGCTCGACGCCGGCCGCCCCACCGCCGACCACTGGCGTTTCACGATCACCCCTGAGGACAGCACATTCAGCTCTTGAGCCGCGATGACCTCTCGCGGACCGGGAGCGCGCAGTAGCGCCCTTATCTTGGCCCCACTACGACGCAACGGCTGAGCCGTCCGGCTCGCCACCAGCTCGCACAGTGGCTCTTAGGCGAGGTCGTCGAACTCGCCGGCTTTGACGCCCTCGATCCAGGCGTGCATCTCGGCGCGGGTGAACAACACGGCACCGGCGTCGGGGTGGTTGCTGTTGCGGACGGCGATCCGGCCGTCTGGTAGCGCGGCCACCTCGACACAGGAACCGCCGTTGCTGGTACCGCTGTCCGTGAAGCTGCTCGTGCGCCACTGGAGCTGGGCCAGGGGCTCCCATCTGGTCATCCGCGGACCTCCTCCGGGTCACTGGAAGCTGCGCATCGCCTCAGCGATCAGCTCAGCGGACTCCTGGCAGGGCAGGGCCCGCTGGGTCAGGATGCCGAAGCGCAAAGTCCATTGTCGCACCCGGTCCCGGTCCTCGATATAGAGAGTCCCCGCGGGGCCCTCGGTGTACCCGATGTCCGGAATCGGGGCGGGCAGCGTGAGCAGAGTGAACGGTCCCTCCAATCCGGGGCTGCCACCCACGTCGCGGGGCAGCACCTGGACGGTGACGTTCGGCTTCTCGGTGGCCCGCAGCAGCTTGCGCATCTGGTCGTGCATCACGATCCGGTCGCCGACCAGCCGGTGCAGGATCGTCTCGTCCAAAATGAAGTGCAACGGCGGCGGCGGATCCTTGGCAAGGATCTGCTGCCGGGCCACCCGCAACGCGACCCGGCGCTCCAGCTCAGTCGGACTCAGCACTCCCGGATCGATCGCCGAAGCTGAGCCACCAGCCCCGCTCGCGAGGTGGTGCGGCGAGTTGCACCAGCGAGTCCCGGGTTTCGGTGTCGGTGACGCCGTAGGCGTCGAGAAGCTGCTCGACCTCGCGCGGCTTGACATGGTGCGCACGGTTCTCCACCCGCGACAGCTTTGATCGTGACCAGCGGGCCGAGCCGCTGGTCAGCCGTTCGATCGCCTGCTCCTGGGTGAGCTCAGCCTGCTCGCGCTGCGCTTTGAGGGCGGCGGCGAGCTGCCAACGACGCACCACGAACCCGCTGGTGTCCAGACCCCTGCGTCATGACTACCTCCCAGGATGCTGACAACGCAGCACAACGACCCATACGGGTGGACATCAGACTGTCCACTTGTTGAGTGAACAGTCCAGTCCACTCTACAGTCAGTCCGGAAATACCACGTAGGAGGTCCAGATGTTAGCGCAGCCAGATCAGCCACCCGCGGAGCTCAACCCCGCCACCCTCACTCCGCTGTGCGACAAGGCTGAGTTCGCCCAGGAGATAGCTGAGCTGGTAGCCGATGAGGCACCCAGGATGTTCGCCGTGGTGCAGGAGTACGGCGAGCGGGTGGACGGCCAGATCGTGGCCTGGGGCATGGCGCTGGAGGACCGCGCCGAGGTCGTCAGGATAAACGGCCACCGACGCCTGAGCCTACGGTCGCCCGAACGCGCAGTCCGCGCATTCAGCATTCGCCCCCACATCACCGCCCGCGTGGTGTGGGTCAACCCAGAAGCGCGGACTCGACCAAGTGACGAGGCCGTCTAACCTGGACCTGGGACACCAAAACGACGAGCAGGAGCGTGCCGATCTCGTCGCTGCCTGCCCGCGCCCGTGCCGAGTTGGACGCTCTCGGCCGCGAGCTGGGCCAGGTCGTGGCCTACATGCTCCGCCAGACGGACGAGTCGCTGCTCAACGTGAGCAGACGGTTGATCTCTGCCCCACGACCATTTTTTAATCTTGATGAGCCGGGTTATAGGATTCCGAGCGGTTGACCCAAGACAACAAGGCGAGACGTGCACACCGAGATGAGAGACGTTGACGACCGGCGAAGAGCCAGACAGCGACATCCTTGAGCGGCTCGCTCGCGTTCGCGAGCGAGCCTTACTGGCCACCCGTCGGGCACAAACAATGGCCGAACTCGATAGTATGCGTCGCGAGTTTGTCTGCAAAACAGGTACGCTACTTGAGGTCCGTCGCTCAATCGGAGCACTCAAGGCACCAGAGGACCGCAAAAAAGTTTGGGGCCGCACTTGGGCAGGCGCAACAAGAATTCGTTGAGGCCCTTCGGGTGCGAGAGCAGAAACTTCTCGACTCAGAGCCGGCATTGACCACTCCGCTGGACGTCACGCTGCCCGCACCGGCAGTGAGCGCAGGTGGGCTGCACCCGACGATTCAGTTGATGTATGATCTCAACGATGGCCTTTACGGCCCTGAATTTCGAGGTGTACGAGGGGCCAGAGATCAGCTCGGAGATTTTCGAGTTCGATCATATGAAATTTCCTCCCGACCACCCGGCACGGGAAAGCATGGACACGTACTGGCTGGACGAGTCGAACGAGAAATCTGGCAAAGATCGACTCTGTCTGCGTCCGCATCTTACCGGCGCCAGTGTCCGATACATGCGGGAGCACGCGCCGCCTTTCCGCTTCGTTTATCCCGGTCACGCATATCGGAACGAGAGCACGGATACCCGACATGAGCGCGCATTTTTCAATACGAGGTACTCATCGTCGACGAGTACGTACCGCTCACCACTGGCAAGTTTTTGGTGGCCACGATCCTCGACACCGTTTTCGGCCGGCCGGTTCTGACGAGAATGCGGACGGGCTTCTTTCCTTTCGTCGAGCCGGGTTTCGAGATTGATATGAGGTGCTAGGTCTGCGTCGGCTGCGGTTGCCGTACCTGCCGTAACGTAGGCTGGCTTGAGGTGATGCCTGGGGGTAGTCCGCACCCGAACGTCTTGCGCGCTGGCGGGCTTGACCCGGAGCGGTGGACCGGTTTCTACGTCAACGTTGGGCTCGACCGACTCGTCATGATGCGATACGGGATCGATGATGTGCGTCTCATGCACAGCGCCGACCTACGTTTCCTCAGCCAGTTCACATAGGAGTTTCCTGGTGAAAATTTCCCTCGAATGGGTCTCCGACTTCGTTGATCTGCCCCCCGAACTCGATGTCGCGGATCCCGCCCACGAACTGACACTGAAAACGGTCGAGGTCGAGGACCTGGTACTGTAGACCTCGGTGCACCCCTGGCCAATGTTGTCGTCGGGCGTGTCGTCGCATTGGAGCCCATGGGTGACCGCAGCTACGTGCTCGCGAGCTGCGACGTCGGGGCGGACGAATTTGTTCCAGTCGTAACGCGGGTACGGAATCTGTCCGTCGGAACGATTACCGCGATTGCACTCCCCGGGGCGCGAATTGGTTCGTCCAGCACGGAAGCGGTGCACGAGATAGTTCCAATAACGATCGCCGGCGTGACGAGCAAAGGAGTCATCTGCACTGCCGCTGATCTGCACCTGCAGCGGTTGTTCCCACGCAGTTCCGGTGGTGATGCTCTCGACGTTGCAGATAGTGGCACGGCAGTCGGAAGCCTTGTTCGTGATGCTCTGCACTGGAACGACGTTGTCTTAGAGATTGACAGTAAGTCCCTCACCAATCGGCCGGACCTATGGGGGCACTACGGCATCGCTCGTGAGCTTGCCACGATCTACGACCGAGAACTCAAGCCTCTTGCCGCCTAACCCGCCCGGCTCAGGTTGAGGGTCTGGTCGGAGAGATTGACGCCGCGCTGTGCCAGCGGATCGCGATCGTGAAGTTCTCGGTAGACCCCGGTGCGGTGGGCCGACCAGGATCCTGGCGGCAGCAACCTGCTCTGAATGCTACGGTGCGTTTGCGGGACGGTCCTCGGATCTCCCGCACAGCCTTAGAGCCCGCCTTGCGGGCCCTTTGTGCATCTACCGGAAGTCTCGTGCCCACAGATGCTGCTGCCCGTGGCCCTTCGTTGACGGAAACCAGCAGAGTTCGTGATGCACCCGTGGTTGCAATCGGTTCCACATAGCCATCTTCGCCTTGCGTGACCGCTCGTCAGTCTCTCGGTGGAATGTGGGTGAACAACACGATACCGGCGCCGCTCATGCGCCACTGGATCTGGGCCAGGGGCGCTAGCTGGTGACCTGGCAGGGGCGCTGCACCGGCGCGCGACAGACACGCCACAATGGGTGCCCAAGGGTGTCCACCCATCGGTCTCGCAGGAGGGCAAGTTCATGGCGCAGGCCGCCGAGCCCCCCTCAGGTACCAGGGATTTCCTGGCTGAGGAAGTGTGCCGCCGCAGGGCGGCGTTCGACGCCATCGGCGCGGTGTTCGAGCGTTACGGCTTCGACCCCCTGGAGACCCCCGCGTTCGAGCGCCTGGAGGTCTTCGCCGGCAAGCTCGGCGACGAAGCCTCGGCACTCATCTTCAAGATCCTCAAACGGGGAGCCCACGAAGCCACCGGCGAAGCCGACCTGGCCTTGCGCTACGACCACACCGTGCCCCTGGCCCGGGTCGTCGGCACTTACGGCAGCAAGCTGCCCTCGCCCTACAAGCGGTACGCTCTCGGCCCGGTCTGGCGGGCCGACCGCCCCGCCAGGGGCCGCTTCCGCGAGTTCGCCCAGTGCGACATCGACACGGTGGGCTCCGCATCCCCGCTGGCGGATGCGGAGATCATCTGGGCCGTCCATGACGGCGTGGCGGCGCTGGGCATTGCGGGACTTCCAGGTCCTCGTCAACAGCCGCCAGGCGCTGCACGGGCTCCTGCAGGCATACAGCATCGCCCCCGAGCTGGGCGGCAAAGTACTCGGAAGCCTCGACAAGCTGGACAAAGCGACCCCAGAGGCGGTGACCGCCGAACTGGTCAACCGGGGCCTGCCCCTGAGCGCGGCCGAGAGCTTGGTCGCCGACGTGACCGCCCCGGACACCAACCGGGTGCGCAAGCAGCTCGACACCACTGAGCATGGTCGGCGCGGGCTCGCCGACGTGGACCGCCTCCTGGAGCTCACCGTCGGCTTACCGGCCGGTCGCGTGGTGTTCACCCCCCGGATGGTCCGCGGTCTGGACTACTACACCGGCCCGATCTTCGAGGTCAGCGCCACCGGCTACCCCGGCTCGATCGCCTCCGGCGGACGCTACGACGGCCTGGTCGCCGAGCTGGGCGGCCCAGACGTGCCCGCCTGCGGTGGCTCCATCGGCGTCGAGCGCATCCTGGCAATCCAGGCCGTCGTAGCGCCCGCTGCCCAACGCGGCCTGGACGTTGCGCTGACGGTCCTCGGGGCCGAAGCGGACATCCTGCGGCTGGCCGACGAGATCCGGGCCCTGGGCCTGCGCGTCGGCGTGTACCTCGGCTCCTCAGGCAAGCTCGCCAGGCAGCTGCAGTGGGCCAACGACCAGCACGCCCGCTCCGTCCTGATCTACGGCCCGGAAGAACAGAAAACCGGCGAGGTCACCGTGCGGGACATGGCGTCAGGCGAACAAACCCAGGTTCCCCTCACTGAGACCGCCACCCACGTACGGTCGGCGGTAGCGAGGGCGAACGACCGGCACGGGCGGTAAGCGTCCACCACATTGTCAACCCGAGGCCCGGTTTTGTCAGGCACCGAAGCTAGTGTGGCGGCATGGTCTCGCCCGCCGCCGCGTTCCCCCGGACCACGAGTCAGTTCCGCCGCCGGATCCGCAGGCCATCCGCGCGTGTCTGACGCCGGCTGTCGCTGCCGCGTTCGACGCAGAGTGGGAAATCGCGCTGGACAAAGCAAAGCGGGCCAAGGACCTCACTGCCGTGCACGAGCTGCTGCACAAGTGGCGGTACTTCGCCTACGCTGAGTCGAAGAACCCCGGCACCTACGTGCGGATGCTGGCCACCGCAGCGCGCGCACTGGCCACCGGCATGGCACCGGCGGGCAGCATCTCGGGCGAGGAGATGAAGGCCCTGATCCGCCAGCGGCTGAGCCGGTAGGTGTACCGCCTCATCATCTACCCCGAGGCCCAGGAATAGGTCGCGGCCCTGCCGGACGAGGCGCTCGATGGCTACGCCGAGGTGCTGAACGTGCTGGAGCTCGTGCCGTGGAGCGGCGAGCCACAACACAAGGACAACCCAGACGCGGCCGTGCGACGGTGGATATTCGGCTCCCATGGGGCTGGCCA
>JBOHFG010000155.1:0-3937 GCA_050699575.1 Pseudonocardiaceae bacterium | reverse complement strand
AATGGCTCGACGTCGGACTCAAGGGCCGCGACCAGGGCACGGTGGACAAGTGCCGGTCGTTCGCCGAAAACCACATCGTGCCCGCGATCGGTGCGGCCAAGTTGCGCGACCTGACTGCAGACGACCTCGATGACTGGCTCGATGGCAAGGCGACCGAGCTGGCCACCAGCACCTTGGCGCAGGTGCTGTCAATCCTGCGCCGGTCGATCACCCTGGCGCAGCGGCGAGACCTGGTGGCGCGGAATGTCGCGACTCTAGTGACCGCCCCGAAGGGCAAGCAAGGCCGGCCGTCTAAGGCGTTGACTATGGAGCAGGCTGACGCGGTGCTCACGGCGGCGGCGCAGTCGCGGCTGTACGCCTACGTCGTGGTGTCGTTGTTGACCGGCATCCGCACCGAGGAAGCCCGAGCCTTGACGTGGGGCCGGGTGCACCTGGTGAAGGTGGGCGACGTGCCGCCGCACATCGAGGTGTGGCGCAGCGTGCGGGCACACGGAGACACCAAAACCAAGAAGTCGCGCCGGACGCTCTCCCTCCCATCACAAGCGGTCGAGGTACTCAAGGCGCACAAGGCCAAGCAGGCGGCCGACCGCCTGGCGGCGGGGGAGTTGTGGCAGGAGACCAACCTCGTCTTCTGCACGACGATCGGGACTGAGCTGGACGCGGCGAACGTTCGGCGCGGATTCCGGTGGGTGGTGGAGGCGTCCGAGGTCGGCGGGAGCTGGACACCCCGGGAGCTGCGGCACAGTTTCGTCTCGCTGCTGTCCGCCAACGGGGTGCCGGTCGAGTCCATCGCGCAGCTGGTCGGCCACGCTGGGACGAGGGTCACCGAGTCCGTCTACCGCAAGGAACTGCGGCCGGTGCTCACCGACGGAGCGGAGGTGATCGGCCGCATCTTCACGCGCAACAAGTCCGCTGGCTGACTCGATAGGCTCCCTTTATGGCTCCCAAAGATCAAAAAAGGGGCTCCCGGGAAGACCGGAAACCCCTTCTGACCTGCGTGGGCGATACTGGGATTGAACCAGTGGCCTCTACCGTGTCAAGGTAGCGCTCTCCCACTGAGCTAATCGCCCGAGGCGGAGGCGGGAATCGAACCCGCGTACAGGGCTTTGCAGGCCCTTGCCTAAGCCACTCGGCCACTCCGCCGCTGCCTCATACCGGAGGGATTCTCATTAGCGACCTGAGGCTGTCACCCCCGGAAACACCCGCCGATGACCACCCGTGAGGGAGGTACGGCGTGGTGGGTCGCACAGAGCGGACGACGGGATTCGAACCCGCGACCCTCACCTTGGCAAGGTGATGCGCTACCAGCTGCGCTACGTCCGCATGGTCACGACGGGACTGGCCCCGGCCCCCCGCCCTGCTGCGTAGTGGAACTGTAGCCCACTCACGAGGTCCGGATCAAGCGGCCCCCCACCGGGTTCACGGCAGATCGTTGGCGATCATCTGGTCGAGCACGTCGTCCATGTTCATCCACAGGGTCTCGTTACCGGGTAGCACGATGTCGTAGCTGGCGTCCAGGAACTCGGCGAGCCGCTGGGCGTTGGCTTCGAACACAGCGTGGCCAGAAGGGGAGCTGAGCTCCAGCACGACGATCTCGGGGTTACCTGCGCCCGGCCGGATGCGGACGTCACCGTCTCCCGCGTCGGCGATCAGGCCGTCGGCGAGGAGGTCACGGGAGAACACCCATTCGACCCAGCCGGCCCGCCCGGTGCGGAAGGCGGCGACGATGGCGTACGGGTCTCGAGTGTCGTAACGGAGTGTTACTTGAACAGGAGCCGCGGGAGTGCGTGGCGCCAGCAGATCAAAGACCGCCGATGAACGGAGAGTCACGTGGTCGTTACGCATCGTTGTCACCCCTTTCTGTGCCTTCGGGCCCTGAAACGATTGACTTTGGCTGCTGTGACGCGGGCATGGCCGAGCTACCCCCGGATGCCGAAGACAGATCACCCGGACGGGGCAGATACGTTCGCCCGAGTGGCAGGCTCGTCGCTCGTCGTGGCCCCCTGCCGCCATCCGCGGGACTACTCTGGGGCAACTAACCTGAACCGGTAGGTGGTGTCCGGCGTAGGTACGACGTGAGGATCTCTCTGGTGGCCGAAGAGGCTCGACCGAGCGCACGCCGGCCTGACCCGCGGCGAGATACGTCGGAGCCGGTGTCACCGGCTGCCAAGATGGCTGAGGGGTCTTCCGACGTCGAACTGGTGCGAAGACTCAGGGATGCCGACGGGACGGCACTGGCCCAGCTCTACCAGCGCTTCGGTCGACCCTGCTATTCGTTGGCCCGCCGGATCTGTGCCGACGAAGGGCTGGCCGAAGATGTGGTGCAGGAGGTATTCCTGGCGCTCTGGCGTGATCCGACCCGGTTCGACCCATCGCGTGGCGGATTCGCCACCTGGTTGCTCACGCTCATCCACCACAAAGCGGTGGATGCGGTGCGACGAGAGAGCACCATCCGTCGGCGCATGGTGGCTGCGCCGGAGGCGGGCGAGGACTGGTCGCCGACTCCGGTACCGGGTGCCGACCAGGCTGCGCTAGCTCGTGTCGCGGCTGGCCAGGTGCGCGCGGCGCTGCATCGCCTACCCGTGGAGCAGCGGCAGGTGCTCGCTCTGGCCTATTTCGGTGGGCACACTCAGCGTGAGATTGCCGTGCTCACGGGTGTCCCGCTGGGGACGGTGAAGTCCCGCATGTTTACCGCGGTACAGCGGCTGCGCGTGCTGCTGACCGATCAGCTGGGGCCGGAGGCTCTGGTTGCCGAGGCCCGCATGGTGAGGGAGGTGAACCCATGAACGATCAGCGTTACCGTGTTGCCGACTGCCCGCACGGCGAGCTGGCGGTCGGGTGGGCGTTGCACGCCCTGGAGCCTGAGGAGGAGTCCCTCGCCGCCGCGCACCTGCCTGACTGCCCGATATGCACCAGCATTGCTGCGGAGACCGAGGAAGTCGGCGCCACACTCGGCCTTTCGATCCCGACGGCATTCCCCAGCGCCGAGTTGGAGCAACGGGTGCTCAGTGTCACGGGTGCCCCGTGGGAAGCGTCCGTGGTGCCAATGGCACCACGGACGCGACACAACGCCATGTTGTCGCGGCTGCGGGTAAAAGAGTTGGTCGCGGCTGCGGCGGTGATCCTGGTAGCCGCCGCAGTGGTACTCGGAGTCCAGGTGGTGCAGCTCAACGGTGCGCTCGATCAGGCGTCACGCCAGGTCACGGCTATGTCCGAGGCGATGCAAAGGGCCGCGGATCCGGCTGCGACCCGAGTTTCCCTGGTCGCCAAGGATGGCCAGGCGGTGGGCATGGTGCTCGCGAGCCGGGATCGGGTTGAGGTGGTCGCCACCCGCCTACCGAGCAACCAGGTGGCGGACCATACCTACGTCTTATGGGGGCTTACCAGCGCAGCGCCTATCGCGCTGGCGGCGTTCGACGTTGTACCGGAGGCACCTGGGCTGCATGCCGTACCCACTGCTACGGCAACGAGGAATTTCATCGGCTACGCGGTCTCCCTGGAACTGGGTCGGCGCGCTCCGGCGCTCCCGACTGACGTCCTGGCGAAAGGGCAGGTGGCGGGCTGACGGTTCAGGGCAAGTCATCCCAGCGATCCGAGGAGACGTCTGGTCTGAGCCGGTACGGCCGGTTCCGTCAGCGTGTGCGCAGCCGACCAGGTATCGATCTTGCCTATCGGATTCTGGTTGGTGTGATGGGCACCGTGGTGCTCGTCGGAGGTGTCATTGCCATCCCGTATCCGGGTCCGGGGTGGCTGATCCTGTTCGCTGGTCTGGCGATCCTGGGAACCGAGTTCCGCTGGGCCCGTCGGGTACTTCACTGGGCCCGCGGCTGCTACGACGGCTGGACCGAGTGGGTACGCCGGCAGTCGCCCGTCGTCCGGCTGGCGGTGATCACCTTGACCGGTGCCATCGTCCTGGTCACGCTGTGGTTGGTGAACG
>JBOHFG010000154.1:0-1316 GCA_050699575.1 Pseudonocardiaceae bacterium | reverse complement strand
GACCTCTTGCGGTGTCCTGTAGTCGAGACCGGAGTGGAGTCTGTTGGAATTGTACCAGAATTCGATGTACCGAGTGATGTCACGCCGGGCGTGTTCCCGGGTCGGGTAGACGGTGCGGTGGACGCGCTCGTTTTTCAGGGCCGCGAAGAACGATTCGGCCATGGCGTTATCGTAGCAGATACCGGTACGGCCGACTGAGTGGCGCAGGTCGAGTTCGGCGATGGTGGCGACGAAGTCGTATGAGGTGTAGTTGCTTCCACGGTCGGAGTGGAAGATCGCGCCTGGCTCGAGCGTGATCCGGCTGGCGGCATGGTGAAGAGCGGCCTGGATGAGGGGGGTCTTGTAATCCTCACCCATACAGTATCCGATGATCATCTTGGTGTGGCAGTCGATGACCGTTGCCAGATAGAGCCATCCTTCCCAGGTCGGGATGTACGTAATATCGGCAACCATTTTCTGGCCGGGTGCTTCGGCGGTGAAGTTTTGGCCGAGCAGGTCGGGGATGTGGTGGTCCTTCCCGTCGGCCTCGGTCAGGTTCGCCCGCCACGGTCACGGCTGGCAGGGCTGCAGGTCCAGCGTGCGCATGATGTCGCGGACGAGCTCAGGACCGCACGGCACGCCCCACCGGGCGAGCTGGGCGTGGACGCGCCGATAGCCGTAGGTTTCGTCGGATTCTTTGAATGCCTTGGTGACAAGCAATTCCAATCGGTCACGCCGTTCGGCCGTCGCGGACTTGGGTCGTTGTCGCCAGTCGAAGAACCCGGACGATGAAACAGAGCCATGCGCACATTTTCTTCACGGGGTAGGCGTACTTCGTGTCGCCGAGCCGGCGCGAGTCGATGAACTCGTATTTCTCGACTACCGGGGATCCCGGGCGAAGTACGCTGCCGCTTTTTTAGGAATTCGTTCTCCATTCGGAGTTCTCGAAGTAGTCGCTCGGCCTCGCTCAGTCGCGTTCGCTCGCTGACGGTCAACGGTGGCTCGTCGTCAGCGTGCTCCGCACGGTACCGCGTTACCCAGCTTAGTGTCATAGGGTGAACGCACCACCGGGAATGATACCCTATCGCTCGCCCGGTTAGCAAACAGAAGGGGTCATCGTCAGTGCAGGGTGCGGAAATCGTTGCCGAGGAACGAGAAGTCATCTCTCGGCAGCTTGCCATCGGCAGTTCTTTTCGGGAGATCGGGCGACTGCTGAAGTGAGACCATACCGTGGTGTCACGTGAGGTTGAGCGAAATGGTGGCCGATCGGCGTATCGAGTGATATCCGCCCAGCGGCGAGCTGACGAGCACCGTGCGCGCCCGAAGCTGCGTTTACT
>JBOHFG010000153.1:0-12421 GCA_050699575.1 Pseudonocardiaceae bacterium | reverse complement strand
CCACATTCATCGAGTTCCTCACCGAGCTAGCCCAGACCGTCGACCCGACCAAGAACATCCACCTGATCCTGGACAACGGCTCCTCGCACACCTCCAAACAAACCCGCAAATGGATCAAAGAGCATCCACGCTTCACCGTGACCTACACCCCCACCCACGCCAGCTAGCTGAACATGGTCGAGATCTTCTTCTCAATCCTGACCCAACGGATGCTCCGCCGCGGCGACTTCGCCTCCCGCGACGACCTCATCAACAAGATCACCCAGTTCATCAAGGCCTACAACGACACAGCCAAACCCTTCCGCTGGACCTACGACGCCAAGCTCCTCAGGGCCGCATGAACCCCCAACGAACATATGCGGCGCTGCACTAGGTCACCGGTCACGAAGAAGCCGCTCCAGTAATCCACTCCGGTGGCTGGCCGATCGCCCCAAGTGATCGAGATCGACGTCGACAACCTCACGCGGCGCTTCACTCGGAGGCCAAGGGGGAGGCGCAACCTCAAGTAGGACGTACACCGCCGCGACGAGCTGTTCAAGGCTCGGTCGGAGAGGCCGACGCACGGCATCGAGCCACTGGGTAGCAAAAAGGAAATACGCCAGACCGCCGGATGGCTGCACATCTTCGATCCGCAAGGTCACTACATGCTTACCGGTCCGGCTGGCCCGCTCGACCTCTCGGAGGACCTCCTCGGAGAGGTCAGCGTGCCTCGAGAGAATCAGCACGACCACCCGGCTGCTGTCAAGCCCCTCGACGATGGCTTTCGACCAGGTCCGCCCCGGCGAGATGTCGCGGGGAGCAATCCAGCACCGCAGGCCGACTGTTTCAAGCGCGACACATGCCTCGCGGGCAACCGCCGCGTCCCTACTTGAATGCGAGATGAAGACATCCTGACCATCTGTGGAACAGGTTGAGGCTTCTTTCACGCCGGGAGAGACAATTGCCGTCCACCAGCGTTGCTGGTTACGTTGAGCGTCCAAATCGTCACCTCTTACGTCAATCCACACCCTAAAGTTCATACTTTAGAGTGACATCACCCACCTTATCGGCCTGGTTCGCCAGGTGCAATATAACTAAAAGCAACAATGTATCACCCGAAAGAATTGAGCCTGTTCACCCCTTCAAGGAGTCTTATTGACATCTTTCACTGACTTTCGGTAATTCCGCAGCTCAGAGTGGCGACTTAGACACGACGTGTGTCGTGTCGGGCGAGCTGAAATTTTCCGCTGCTGCTTAGCGCCGTGATGGCATTCCTCATCGCGGACCGGCAGCTCCGCTCGTCCTCGGCGACGTCATAGCGAGCGTTCCGACGAACGCCGAACCAGCGAGGCCGCTCGTGTCCTCGGCGACGCCGCCGGCCACACGCACCAGTCCCCCACGACACACCAAGCCCTGCACACCGCCCGAGCGTTGATGCAACCCTGGGCCCACCCCCCGCGGTCACCGCACTCGACACCCAACTGCACGCTCCCGCCCACTCGGCGACGCGATCAACGCCCGACGCCGGGATGCGTCTGATCTGCATATATCTGCTTCCCACCTACACTTATCTGCATGAGGACGACTCTGCAGCTTGACGACCAGCTCGTGGTGCAAGCGAAGATCAGTGCTGCGCGCAGCGGGCGAACGCTGAGCCAGGTGATTGAGGATGCGCTCCGGCAAGCGCTCGCCACTCGCGCCGACCCGACCCGTCCGCGAACTTCGGTGCCCACCAGCCCAGGGCGTCCACTGGCGGGGGTAAATCTCGACGATAACGCCGGTGTGCTCGATCTCATGGACGGCAGTCGGTGATCCTCTGTGAGTCCTGATATGCGCCCATAAGGAAGGCGCCGACCGTCACGACGAGTACAAAACCTGGCTGGAGGACGCCGGGATTGCGCTTCCGGCACCCGCTTGAGCCTCAACTGTTTCCCGCTCACGAGTAGTCGCGGAACCCTTTGCGGGTTTTGCGGCCCAGCCGCCCGGCGGTGACCAGGTGCTCCAGCAAGGGTGCCGGGGCGAAGCCCGGCTCGCGGAACTCCTGGTAGAGGCTACGCTGGATGGCCAGCGAGACGTCCAGGCCCACCACGTCGAGCAACGCGAAGGGGCCCATCGGCAGCGCGGCGCCGACCTGCATCGCGGTATCGATGTCCTCCGCTGAGGCGTAGTGCGCCTCCAGCATCCGCACCGCGTCGTTGAGGTAGGGGAACAGCAACGCGTTGACGATGAACCCGGCGCGGTCGCCACAGCTCACCGGCACCTTGCCCAGCGACCGGGCCAGCTGGCGGGCGGTGGCCGCGACCTCAGCCGTGGTGGCGATGGTCGCCACCACCTCGACCAGCTTCATCACCGGAGCGGGGTTGAAGAAGTGCATCCCCACCACATCGCCGGGACGGGAGGTGGCGGCCGCGCACTCGACCACCGGCAGCGACGAAGTGGTGGTGGCCAGGATCGCTCCGGGCTTGCACACCTCATCGAGGGTGGCGAAGATCCCACGCTTGACGTCCAGCTCCTCGGCTACCGCCTCCACCACCAGGTCGACATCAGCGAAGTCGTCCAGCGAGGTGGTGGTGGAAATCCGCCCGAGGGCGGCGTCGCGGTCAGTCTCGGTGAGCTTGCCGCGGTGGACGGCCTTGTCCAGTGACCGGGTGATCGCCGCCATCGCCGCATCGGTCCGGCTGGTGCCGCGGCCCCGGACGATCACCTCGTGCCCACCCCTGGCCAGCACCTCGACGATGCCGGTGGCCATCGTCCCGGTGCCCACCACGCCCACCGCTCCGACCGGGCGGGTCTCCACACCAGACTCCCCGGCCGGCGGGGTGGCGGCATCGCTTACCACAGTGGACGAGTCCTGCCCCACGTAGGTGTAGAAGCCGCGACCCGACTTCCGGCCCAGTAGCCCAGCGGTGATCATCTGCTTGAGCACCGGCACCGGCGCGTGCAACCGGTCCCGAGACTGCCGGTACAGCGCGTCGAGGATCTCGTAGGCGGTGTCCAGACCGATCAGGTCCAGCAACGCCAGCGGACCCATCGGGTACCCGCAGCCGAAGCGCATCGCGGCATCGAGATCTTCCCGGGTCGCATAGCGCTGCTCGAACATTCGCGCCGCGTGGTTGAGGTAGCCAAACAGCAGCCCGTTGGCGATGAACCCGGCCCGGTCCCCGACCACCACCGGGGTCTTGCCCAGAGTGCACGCAAGTGCGGTGACACCGCTGATGACGTCGGGATCGGTGACCACGGTGCGCACCACCTCGACCAGCTTGAGCACCGGTGCGGGGTTGAAGAAATGCATCCCGACGACTCGGTCCGGCCGCTTGGTCTGCACCGCGAGCTGGGTGATCGACAGACTGGAGGTGTTGGAGGCCAGCACGACGTCGCTGCGCACGATCCCGTCCAGCTCGGTGAACAACCGGCTCTTGAGATCCAGACGCTCCGGCACGGCCTCCACGACGAGGTCAACATCGGCCAGCTCGGCCAGCGACATGGTGAACCTGATCCGGCCCAGCAGCTCACGGCGAGCCGTCTCGTCGAGCTTGCCGCGCTCCAGGGCACGTCCGGTGGAATGCTCCAGATGCCCGCGACCCCGGGCCACACCGTGCTCATCAACCTCGACTGCCACCACATCGATCCCGGTGCGGGCGAGCACCTCGGCAATCCCAGCACCCATCGTGCCCATACCCACCACGCCGACCGTCTTGATCTGTGCCACCATCTGCGCCTCCGCGACGTGGCCCCCCGCTCACCGACCGTAGCGCATCCGGACGATCCACAGCAGCAATCGGATAGCCCCGACCGGGCGGGCAAAAGTGAGCACCGGCACCACAGGACGGAACCGCCGGCGGGTGACCGCCTTGGCACGGGTGAACTCACGCAACCCGTCAGCGCCGTGGACCCGCCCGAAGCCAGACTCGCCGACGCCTCCGAAGGGCAGCGACGGCACCGCGGCGTAGGAGATCACGCTGTTGACTGAGACCATCCCGCACCGCAGCCGGGCAGCAATCTCCGCGCCGCGGCGCCCGGAGAACACCGCGGCGCCCAACCCGTAGCGGCCGGCGTTGACCCGCGCCACCGCGTCGTCCAGGCTCGCGACCCGGTGCACGGTGAGGGTGGGGCCGAAGGTCTCCTCGGTCACCGCGAGGGAAGTTTCCGGGACGTCGGTCAGCACGACCGGCTCCACATAAGGCGGACGAACCGACTCCGCGCCGCCGACCAGTGCGGTGCCACCACGGGCCAGCGCGTCGGCAAGGTGCTCGCGAATCACCTCGACCTGGGCCGGCCGGGTGATCGGGCCCAGATCAGCGCGCGGCTCATCGGCGGCCCGCAACCGCCGCGTCAGGGCGACCACCCGGTCGGTGAAGTCCTGGGCAACGTCGTCAACGACGTACACTCGTTCCACCCCGACGCAGGTCTGCCCCGCATTGGTCATCGCACCCCAGACCGCGGCATCGGCCGCCGCGGCGAGGTCGGCATCGGCGTCGACCAGTAACGCGTCCTTGCCCCCGCACTCCAGCACCACCGGGGTGAGCGTCTCAGCACAGCTCGCCATCACCTTCCGCGCGGTGGCCGCGGACCCGGTGAACGCCAGCTTGTCCACTCCAGCCCGGCACAACGCCGCGCCGGTCTCGCCGAAACCGGTGACGATCTGTAGCAATGGGTACTCGGGCACCACGTCGGCCAGGCTTTCGGCCAGCGCGCGGCCCACCCCGGGAGTCAACTCGCTGGGCTTGAACACCACGGCGTTACCCGCGGCCAGCGCGTAGCCGATGGACCCCATCGGGGTGTGGGCGGGGTAGTTCCACGGTCCGATCACCCCGATCACCCCATAGGGCTGGTACTCCACCGTCGACGCCTCCTGCAGCATCAACAGTCCCGATCCCACCCGGCGGCGACGCAGCACCCGCTTGGCGTGGCGCGCGGCCCAGTCCAGGTGCGCGACCACGAGCACACATTCCAGCCGGGCGTCATCCCGCGGCTTGCCGGTCTCAGCCGTGATCAGCCCGGCCAGCTCGTCGATCCGCCTGGTCAGCGCCGAGCACCAGGACAGCAGCCGGCGACGACGTTGCGCGAACCCGAGCCCGCCCCACCACGCGGCCGCCTCCCGGGCCCGGACGACGGCCGCCCGCACCGCCGCTTCGTCATCCACCTGGTGGTAGCCGACGACCTCACCGGTGCGCGGGTTCACTGACGCGAAGCGGGTCTGCTGGCTGCTGTCCACGCTCTGCGTCATCGTCGTCCTCATCCCCGCATCACCGTATACCCGAGGGTACGGCCGCTGCGCTGTCGCCAGAAACGTGCACGTGCATCTAGACGGTTCGCGCACCGCACCTACCGGGTTCAGTCCCGAAGGTGTCAGAAGTAGTCCGACTGGTCACAGCCCTCGCACCGGAGCAGCCCGCTGCTCACCGCCCGTGGGGTATGTCCCCCCGGGGTGGTGTCGGTTCGCGGCAGGATCCGGTCCGGGCCCTGGCCAGCCGAGCACCACGGCCCCACCCGGAGGGCCGGCAGGCAGGCGGTCCTGCTCAGGGTGACCGACCAGTTGCTGGTCAGACTCAGTGGCCGGGATCTCGGCGTTGAGTCGCTCGCCACGGAGCTGGTCATAGATCGGCGTTTGGCTCACAGGACGACACCGTAGGGGCGGGGCCTACGAGGACGGCATGCACACCCTGTGCACAAATAGCGACGCTCTGTGGATACAGTGCTATCTCAGCGCCCCACCCACGACGACGGGGACCTCACGACATGACCAGCGACGGCATCGACCTCCACGGAGCCCGGGTCTACGCCATTCCCCTGACGACCCGGTTCCGGGGAATCACGATCCGCGAGGGGATGCTGATCGAAGGGCCTGCCGGGTGGGGTGAGTTCTGCCCGTTCCCGGAGTACGAC
The DNA here is from genome assembly GCA_050699575.1 of Pseudonocardiaceae bacterium. Lineage (GTDB taxonomy): Bacteria > Actinomycetota > Actinomycetes > Mycobacteriales > Pseudonocardiaceae. The sequence continues at coordinate 6,556 of JBOHFG010000153.1, read as the reverse complement.
GACCACGAGGCGGCGGGCTGGCTGGCCACCGCGGTCGAGGCCGCGACGATCGGCTGGCCCGAACCGGTCCGGGACCGGGTACCGATCAACTGTACGGTCCCCGCAGTGAGCCCGCACCGCGCCCACGACATCGTGTCCGCCTCCAGATGCAGCACCGCGAAGGTCAAGGTCGCTGACCACCCCGACGCACTCGGTGCGGACCTCGCCCGCGTCGAAGCGGTCCGTGACGCCCTCGGCCCGCACGGTCACATCCGGGTGGACGCCAACGGAAGATGGGACACCGACACCGCCGTGGCGGTGATCCCACAGCTGGACAAGGCCGCTGGCGGGTTGCAGTACGTGGAACAACCCTGCCGCACCCTCGACGAGCTCGCCATGGTGCGCCGAAAGGTCGACGTGCGCATCGCCGCCGATGAGTCCATCCGCCGCGCCGAGGACCCGCTGCGGGTCGCGGTGGCGGGTGCGGCCGATATCGCGGTGCTCAAATGCACGCCGCTAGGCGGGGTGCGCCGCTCGTTGCAGGTGGCCGAGGCAGCCGGACTGCCGTGCGTGGTGTCCTCCGCACTGGAGACCAGCGTCGGGCTGGCCGCCCAGCTCGCGCTGGCGGGCGCGCTGCCCGAGCTGGACTTCGCCTGCGGCCTGGGTACCCTGTCCCTGCTACACGGCGACGTCGTGCCCGACGGCACGTCGCTGCGGCCGGCCGGCGGCTACCTGCCGGTGCCGCGTACCCCACCCGCACCCACACTGCTGGACACCTACGAGTTGACCGACCCGAGACAGGTGGCCTGGTGGCGGGAACGTCTCCTCCGGGTCTCCTGTGGGTAGGTGCAGGTCATCAGAACAGCCGGAACTCGTCGGAGTCGGCACCGCGCAGGGCGTCGTAGTCCAGCACGACGCAGCGGATGCCCCGGTCCTCGGCCAGGGTACGGGCCTGCGGCTTGACCTGCTGGGCGGCGAACACACCCCGCACGGGAGCTAACAGCGAGTCGCGGTTCAGCAATTCCAGATATCGGGTGAGCTGCTCAACCCCGTCGATCTCACCCCGCCGTTTAATCTCCACCGCGACCGACACCCCCTCAGCGTCCCGGCACATCAGGTCGACGGGTCCGATCGCGGTGGGAAACTCCCGCCGCACCAGCGTCCAGCCCTTGCCCAGGGTGGTGACGTGTTCGGCGAGCAGGGCCTGCAGGTGCGCCTCGACACCGTCCTTGACCAGCCCGGGGTCCACTCCGAGCTCGTGACGTGAGTCGTGCAGCAGCTCGTCGATCTCAATGATCAACTGCTCACCAGCCCGGTTGCTGACAGTCCAGCGCCCCGGCTGCTCGGTCAGCGTGCAAGGCGGGCTCATCCAGTTCAACGGCTTGTAAGCACCGCCATCGGCGTGCACACTCACCGACCCGTCCGCCTTGACCAGCAGCAACCGCGGCGCCATCGGTAGGTGCGCGGTCAACCGGCCCAGGTAGTCCACCTGACAACGAGCGATCACAAGACGCACGGTGCGCCAGCGTAGAGCACTCGTGAGTGGCATTCAGTGCTGTAGCACTGAATGCCACTCACGAGTGGCTCAGTCCGGCCATACTGGCCTGCGCTTCGCCAAGAACGCGGCCATGCCCTCCTTGGCACCAGCGAGCTGCGACGTCGAGGCCATCACCTCGAGCGCGATCGCGTAGGCGTCCGCCTCAGGACGGTCGAGCTGCACGTAGAGGGTCTGCTTGCCCAGTGCCTTGCTGGTCCGGCTGCCCCGGGTGGCGCGGGCGAGCAGGTCGTCCACCGCGGTATCCAGTTCGGCATCCGGGACTGCGCGGTTGACCAGCCCCCATTCCGCGGCGGTGCGGGCGTCCACGACGTCCCCGGTCAGCGCCATCTCCATCAGCCGCTTGCGTCCGATCGAGCGGGCCACCGGCACCGCAGGCGTATGGCAGAACCAGCCGCCCTTGCCGCCGGGCAGCGCGAAACCCGCCGACTCGGCCGCCACCGCAAGATCACAGGAGGCCACCAGCTGGCAGCCCGCCGCCGTCGCCAACGCGTGCACCCGGGCGACGACGACCTGCGGCACCGACTGGATGGTGCGCAGCACCTCAATGCACAGTGTCAGCAGCTCTCGGGCCCCGGCGAGGTCACGCGACGCCACATCGGCGAGGTCATGACCGGCCGAGAACACCGTGCCCTCGGCGCCGAGCACGATGCCGGTGGCGTCGGACCGGCCCGTCTCGGTGAACGCCTCGCGCAGCTCTTCGAGGTGGTCGGCGGACAGCGCGTTACGCCGCTCCGGCCGGTTCATGGTGATCCAGACCGTGTCCCCATCCCGTTCAACCTTCAGCGCAGCAAACCCCATACCCCGACGGTAACCCAACCAGGACCTCGGTCAGTTGCTGAGAGGCCATGATCGCGGTTTGGGTACCGGGCGGACGTCTACCGGCACTGACCGTCGCCGCGGGGACGGATCAGGTCCACGATCTGGTCCATGATGTCGGTGAGCTCGAAGTCCTTCGGGGTGAACACCTTCGCCACCCCGTGCGCACGCAACACCTCGGCATCCTCCAGCGGGATGATCCCGCCGACCACCACGGGGACGTTCCCCGCACCCGCCGCGCGTAACCCCTCGACCACCGCGGGCACCACCTCCAAGTGCGAGCCGGAGAGCACCGAAAGCCCGACCACGTGCACGTCCTCGGCCACCGCGGCCGCGACGATCTCCGCTGGAGTGAGCCGGATGCCCTGGTAGATCACCTCGAAGCCGACGTCACGGGCCCGGACCGCCACCTGCTCGGCGCCGTTGGAGTGCCCGTCCAGGCCGGGCTTGCCGACCAGCATCCGCAGCCGCTCACCCAGCTCCTCGCTCACCGAATGCACCCGGTCCCGGACCCGCGCGATTGCCTCGCCGGCCACACCCGGCGCCGACGCGCCGGCCAGCCCGGTCGGTGCCCGGTATTCACCGAAAACCCCGCGCAGGGTGCCAGCCCACTCCCCCGTCGTCACGCCCACCCGCGCGCAGGCCATCGACGCCTCGACCAGGTTGGCGTCGGTCTTGGCGGCCTGCGCCAGCTCCCGCAGCGAGGCCTCCACCGCTGCGGGGTCCCGGCCAGCCCGCCAGACCCGGATCGCCTCGATCACCTGTTCTTCGGCCGCCGGGTCGACCGTCTCGATCGCACCAGCTCCCTCGGCTTGCAGCGGGCTGAGGTCGGTCTCAGTGAACCGGTTCACCCCGACGACCACATCGTCGCCGTCCTCGATCCGTCGGCGCCGCGCGGCCAGCGACGACACCAGCTGCGACTTCATGTACCCAGACTCGACGGCGGCGATCGCCCCGCCCATGCCCTGCACCCGGTCGATCTCCGCCCGGGCCCCCGCGGCGATCTCGGTGACCCGGGCCTCCACCACCCGCGAGCCGTCGAACAGGTCCTCATAGTCCAACAGGTCGGTCTCATAGGCCAGTACCTGCTGCATCCGCAGCGCCCACTGCTGGTCCCAGGGCCGGGGCAGACCCAGTGCCTCGTTCCAGGTCGGCAGCTGCACCGCACGGGCCCGGGCGTCCCGGGACAGCGTCACCGCGAGCATCTCCAGCACGATGCGCTGGACGTTGTTCTCCGGCTGCGGCTCGGTCAACCCCAGTGAGTTGACCTGCACGCCGTACCGGAAGCGGCGCAGCTTGGGATCATCGACGCCGTAGCGGTCCCGGCAGGTCTCCTCCCACAGCCGCCCGAAGGCGCGCAGCTTGCACATCTCCTCGACGAAGCGCACCCCGGCGTTGACGAAGAACGACATCCGTCCAACGACGGTGGCGAAGTCACCCGCCGCGACCTGCCCGCAGTCGCGCACCGAGTCCAGCACGGCGATCGCCGTGCACATGGCGTAGGCGACCTCCTGCACCGGCGTCGCGCCCGCCTCCTGGAGGTGATAGCTGCAGATGTTGATGGGATTCCATCTCGGCATATGGTTGACCGTGTGCACCACCATGTCAGTGATCAACCGCAGGCTTGGCCCCGGGGGGAAGACGTAGGTCCCCCGGGACAGGTACTCCTTGATGATGTCGTTCTGCGTGGTGCCCGACAGGTGCGTCAGGTCCGCCCCGTGCTCCTGGGCCACCGTCGCGTAGAGGGCCAGCAGCCACATGGCGGTGGCGTTGATCGTCATCGAGGTGTTGGCCTGCGCCATCGGGATGCCGTCGAACAACGTCCGCATGTCGCCGACGTGGCTGATCGGCACGCCAACCTTGCCGACCTCGCCGCGAGCCAGCTCATGGTCCGGGTCGTAGCCGGTCTGGGTGGGCAGGTCGAACGCCACCGACAGGCCCGTCTGGCCTTTGGCCAGGTTGCGCCGATACAGCACGTTGGACGTGCTCGCCGACGAGTGACCGGCGTAGGTGCGCATCACCCACGGCCTGTCACGCTCACGGTCGCTGGGGTAGGGCATCGGGGCACCTCCGGGCGCTCTACCTCATCGAGACTACTGGTCAGTAACGGATAGTTGGAAGGACACTGCGGTGGACAGCACAATGATGGACATCCCGCTGACCGTGGGCATGCTCCTGCGCCACGGCACCACCGTGCACGGTGACGGCGAGGTCGTCACCGGGACCGGCGACGGCACCCGCCACGCGAGCTACGCCCAGGTGGGGCGCCGGGCAGCACAGCTGGCCAGGGCACTGCGCGGGCTCGGCGTCACCGGTGACCAGCGGGTGGCCACCTTCCAGTGGAACAACCAGGAGCATCTGGAGGCCTACCTCGCGATCCCCGCGATGGGCGCGGTGGTGCACACCCTCAACCTGCGGCTGCCACCCGATCAGGTGGCCTGGATCGCCAACCACGCCGAGGACGACGTGGTGATCGTGGACAGTTCGCTGGTGTCCGTGCTGGCCCGCGCGCTGCCGGAGATGAAGACAGTCCGGCACGTCATCATCGTCGGCCGAGCCGACGATCCAGCGGGGGTCGGCCAAGCCGACAATCCAGCGGGGGTCGGCCAAGCCGACGATCCAGCGGGGGTCGGCCCGGCGAACACCCCGGCCGACATCACTGCCTTGGACGACGCCGGCAAGCAGCTGCACTTCTACCACGAGCTGCTGGCCGCCCAGCCCGAGGACTTCGACTGGCCGTGCGACATCGACGAGCGTTCCGCGGCCGTGATGTGCTACACGAGTGGCACCACGGGCAATCCCAAAGGGGTGGTCTACAGCCACCGCTCGACCTACCTGCACTCGATGGGCATCTGCACCGGTGAGATAGGCGCGCTCACCAGGGCCGACCGGGTCCTGCCAGTGGTGCCGATGTTTCACGCGAACGCCTGGGGGATGCCCTACGCCGCGCTGATGTCCGGCGCCAGCTTGATCATGCCGGACCGCTTCCTGGGTGCCGCGGCGCTGGTCGAGCTCATCGAGACGCAACGACCCACGATCGCCGGCGCGGTACCGACGATCTGGGGCGACGTGCTGCGCTACCTGCGCGAGCACGGCGGCGACGTGTCCTCGATCCGCCAGGTGCTGTGCGGCGGCTCGGCCGTGCCACTGGCCCTGATGAAGGCGTTCTCCGCGGAGTTCGGCGTCGAGATCAGGCAGGCCTGGGGAATGACCGAGACCTCCCCACTCGGCTCGGTTGCCACCCCGCCGCTCAGCGCGCAGGGCGAGGAGCACTGGCGCTACCGGGCCGGCGGGGGACGGATCGTCGCCGGGGTCGAGGGGCGCATCGTCGGCGACGGCGACACCGTGCTGCCCAACGATGGCGCGTCGGTCGGCGAAATCCAGGTCCGCGGTCCGTGGGTCACCGGGCGGTACTACCGGGATACCGACCTGGCCCGATTCCACCACGGCTGGCTGCGCACCGGCGACGTCGGCACCATCGACGAACTGGGCTTCATCACGATCAGCGACCGCGCCAAGGATGTGATCAAATCCGGTGGCGAGTGGATCTCCTCGGTGAAGCTGGAGAACCTGCTGATGGGCCATCCGAAGGTGGTCGAGGCCGCGGTGGTCGCGGTCCCGGATGAGAAGTGGGGGGAGCGGCCACTGGCCACCGTGGTCATCGCCGCGGGCGAGCAGGCCAGCGCCACCGAGCTACGAACTCACCTCAGCGCCTCAGTACCGTCCTGGCAACTACCCGACCACTGGTCATTTCTTCCCGAGATTCCCAAAACCTCAGTAGGCAAGTTCGACAAGAAACTCATCCGCCAGCACCACGCCAACGGCACTCTTCTGCCCCGGCATGGAGACATGTCGGGGCAATGATGGAGCCCATTAGGTGTTCGTACACTACGGGCCATGGACAGCGGACAGCGTCACAGACGAGGCGGAACCTCGCGGGGTGAGCGGGGCTCTTCGCTGTTTTCAGTGGGTTACTCAGCGTGAGGTCATGTAGGCGGGTGTGGGATTGGTGAGGGTGGGCAGGCGGAGTTTGGCTGCGGTGAGGTAGACGATAATGATCATCTTGTTTTTGTTGGGGTAGCCCCGGGCGCGGGCTTTGGCGGCCTGGACCAGGGAGTTGATCCCTTCGAGCAGGCCGTTGCTGAGGTGGTTTGTATGCCAGGCGATGATCCCGTCCCAGTGCTTCTCGACCAGGGCGACGAA
>JBOHFG010000152.1:0-6602 GCA_050699575.1 Pseudonocardiaceae bacterium | reverse complement strand
CGTTTCCTGCCTGAGGGGTCGCGGAGGCTCGGGGGTCAAGGGCGCGCCGAAGGTGCGTCGCGCGCAGCGCGATGCGAAGCACCCTTGAGGCCTGAGGGGCGGCCCCGTATCCTTCGCGGGCACCACACGACCAGCCCACACCGTTCAACATCACTACAACCGAAGTCTCCACGGTTCGAGGGGATTGACAGCCGCTCCGACACCCTGTTCTCCGACGACGCCACCACCCTCATCCACCAAACCAGCCGCGGCTACCCCCGCGCCATCAACAACCTCGCCCTCCAAGCACTCGTCGCAGCCTTCGCCACCAGCAAAACCATCGTCGACGAAACCTCCACCCGCACCGCCATCACCGAAGTCACCACCGAATGAACACCACAGCGCCACCCTGACGACCACCCCGCCACCCCGAAGACCAAGCCCCGCCCGGCACCCCACCGGCGGGGCTTCTTCACACCCAGACCATCCGCACCCACAACGACGCCAACATCTGCATCCTCAGCGGCGGCTAACAACCGTGCCGCGCGGCCACTTGGTCTGGGTCAGTTCTTCCAGCCCGGCGGGAGCTCCGGTGACGTTGTTAGCGCCAGGTGCGTTGATGTTGTCCAGGTCCACGGACCACGCGGGTCGGACCACAGCACGCGCACCGTGCCGGCATCAGTCGCCCACGTCTGTACCATGGCATCCTCGATCTCCCGCGCGCCATGGTACGCGGCCGGGCGCTTGGCGTCGGGCCAGCAGCGGATCGGAATGCGATTGATCAGCGTAGGGCGAATGCTCGCGGCCCACCGGTACACGTCGTCCTCATGTCAAAAAGGCTGGCTGTTCTTCGGGCCGGCAGGCGATGCGAACGTGCGGAGCTTCGACCGGCACCACAGCAGTGGCAGCGGTTCCAGGGGAAGCCACGGTGAGGCCGGTGGCGCGGGCGGCCTCAATAAGGACCTTGTCGTAGGTGAGGAGGATGTCCACGGAGGCACCGAGGTCCAGTGCGGTGGCGAGGTGGATCGCATCAAGGGTGCGCAGTCGTGGCGGCGGCACCGTTATCGCATCACCGAGAACCGGCGGTGTGATCTCGGCGATGTCGACGTCGGCCGCCAAGAATTGCTCCGCTGGTGTGACGGTGACGGGGCTGACGAGACGGAGCAGCCGCAGGAGTTCCACGGGTAGCAGTGCGGAGGACACCAAGTGCGGTTCTGGCCGATCCGAGAGCCATTGCCGCAGATCGGAAGTCTCCCGCTCGGCGATGAACAACTTCGCTACCGCGGAGGTGTCGATGTAGATCCTGGTGGGCACTCAGCGCTCGCCGCGGAGGTCGGCGAGCCAGTCCTCGGTGGAGAGCCCGGTCGGGTTGGCTGCGGGCTGGGGCAGGTGAGCGATGTCGAATGGGCGCTTGGCCGGCCGGATCACCCCAGCCGCCACCAGCTGCGCATAGCGGTCGTCGGCCGCGGGCACAATCCGCGCCACGATCCTGCCCCGGTCGGTGACCTCGACCGTCGCGCCCGCGCGGACCAGCGCCATGATCTTCGCCGTGCGTTGGGAGAGCTCGCGCATTCCGACGGTCGGGTGGCCATGTTCTCGATCAGCGGCTGCGGTCACGCTGTACATGTTGCTACATGTACAGCGTTCGAGAGCGTCAGTGGTGGTGGGCGAGAGTGTCGTGGGCGTGCTGGGCGCGGACCGCGGGTTCGGTGTGGACGGTGGCGGCGGCCAGCCGGGGCACGGCGTGGACGAGTTGGTGCTCAACATCGTGGGCGATGTGGTGAGCTTGTTCCACGGTCAGGGCGGCGTCGACGGTGACGGCCAGCTCGGCGCGCAGCGAGTGCCCGATCCAGCGCATCCGCACCTCGCCGGCCTGCAGGACACCGGGAACGGTCGTGGCGGTGCGCTCGGCGAGGTCGACGACGGCCGGGTCGACGGCATCCATGAGGCGCCGGAAGACTTCCCTGGCGGCGTCGCGCAGGACGAACAGGATGGCGGCGGTGATGCCCAGGCCGATGATCGGGTCGGCCAGCGGGAATCCGAGGCTGACACCGAGCACACCGAGGACGACGGCCAGGGAGGTGAAGCCGTCGGTGCGGGCGTGCAGACCGTCGGCGACCAGGGCGGCGGAGCCGATCTCGCGGCCGACGGTGATGCGGTAGCGGGCCACGATCTCGTTGCCGGCGAAGCCGATGACACCGGCCACGGCGACGATCCACAGGTGCTCGACAGGCTGTGGATGGAGGAGACGTGCCACGGCCTGCCAGCTGACGAGTGCGGCGGAGGCGGCGATGATCAGTACGACGACGACCCCGGCCAGGTCTTCGGCCCGGCCCAGCCCGTAGGTGTAGCGGCGGGTGGCTATCCGGCGGCTGAGCAGGAAGGCGATGCCGATCGGCAGGGCGGTCAGGGCATCGGCGAAGTTGTGGATGGTGTCGCCCAGCAACGCCACCGACCCGCTGCGCAGCACCACGACCAGTTGCACCAGGGCAGTGCCGAACAGCGCGGCGAAGGACCAGATCAGGGTCCGCAGGCCGCGATTGCTGGTCTCCAGCGCGGTGTCGACCCGATCGGCACTGTCGTGGTTGTGCGGTGTCACCACGTGCCGGACCTGCGCCCATACCGGGCGTAACCGGCCCTTGTGCCTGTGGTGGTCGTGGTGCGGATGTTCTGTCATGCCCGGTCCTCCACTCCCGTGATCCCTGCTCTTGCCAGAATGCCCTGGTTGAGGCCGCCTGGTGGCTAGGTGATCATTGTTTCGGGCGGTCGGTGCTGCGCAGGAAGGTCAGCGTGGCCAGCACCCGGAGGTTGACGCGACGGCGGTCGTGGCCGGTTGCCTGGGACAGGCCGAGTTTGTCAAAGATCGTGGACAGGTGCTGTTCCACGTTGCTGATCTTGCAGTCGAGGTGCTGGGCGATACCGAGGTTGGAATGGCCTTCGGCAACCAGGCCCAGGATGCGTCTCTGATATGGGGTGAGCCGTTTCAGCGGATCTTCGATCCTACGCCGGGACATCAATTTGCTGATGATCTCGGAATCGATCACAACCTCGCCCCGGACGATCCGGTGGAAAGCATCAATGAGCTCGTTCAGATTGCCGAGGCGTTCCTTGCCCAGATAGCCCACGGCACGAGGTGCGGCCTCCAGTAACCGCACGGCGTACGCGGGCTCGACATGGGCTGACAACATCAGCAGGCCGACGTCCGGGTAGTCGGCGCGGACGAGTTCGGCGACCCGCAGGCCCTCGACGTCATGGCCCCGGCCGGCCCCGGCTCGGGACAGGCTGATATCCAGCACCGCGAGGTCGGGTGCGGTGTTGTCGATGATGTGCAGGGCTTCCGCCGGGTGGCTGGCCCGCCCGACTACATCGACGCCCCGCCCGCGCAGGCCGTCGGTGAGCAAGTCGAGGTAAAACCCCTGGTCCTCGACGATGACCACCCGCATCATGTGCTCCTCGGCAGGACCGCGACGAGCGTGGTCCCCTCGTCGGGTTCGCTGTGCACGACGAGATGCCCGCCCACGGCGTCGATCCGGTGGCGAAGGCTGGTGAGGCCTCCGCCACCGGGCTGCGCACCGCCCCGGCCGTCGTCGGTGATCTTGGCAACCAGCTGCTGGTTGTCGTCGCGTACGTCAACTGTGGCCCGGGTGGCGTTGGCGTGCTTGTAGACGTTGGTCAGTGCCTCACTGATCACGAAGTATGCGGTGATCTCCACGTGTTTGGGCCATCGTGTGCTGGTCACCGTGGCGCTGACCGGCAGCGGAGCGCGATCGACCAGGTTGTCCACGGCGGCGACCAGCCCGTGGTCGATCAGCACGGCCGGGTAGATGCCCTGGGTGAGCTCGCGCAGGGCCCGGACCGCGTCGGTGAGCTCGGCCTGGGCCCGCCGGACCGTGCCGGGCACGTCCGCAGGCATGCCATCGCCGCCTTCGGCGAGCTGGCGGTCTGCCTTGTCCAGCAGCATCAGGACGGTGACGAACCGCTGCTGGGCGTCGTCGTGCAGGTCACGTTGAATACGCGCGCGCTCGTCGAATGCCGTTTGGGCGAGGCGCAGGCGTGATTCCCGGATCTGTTTGAGATGCTCCCGCATGGTTGCGTACAGGCGGGCGTTCTCCATTGCCAGCCCCGCGGCCGCTACTGCCGCATCGGTCATCTGGCGCTGTTCTTGCAGGGCGATGTCGTGCTCGATGACCGCGACCAGCCGGCCTCTGCGCTGCACATGGGTCACCGACCGGCCACCGGCGCCGGGTTCGAGGGTGACGTGCTTGCCGTGGATATCGACGTATCCGCCGCTGTCCAGTGGGTAGGCGAGGGTGAGCGTCGGGTCTCCGAGAGTCCGGCTCAGTGCCTGCTGCAATGCGGCTGGATCAGCGAGGGACTCCAGGTTGCGTTCGAGATCGAGCAGGAGCGCGACCACCTGCTGGTGCGCGAATTTCCGGTGCAGCCAGCGAATCAGGTACAGCACCGGGATCAGGACGATAACCGCTAGCGAGTGCAGTGCGGACAGGGCGGTCTGCACGGTGACTGGTGCTCCCGCGACGCTCGCTACCGCTGAGGCGATCTTGACCGTCACCACGATGGCCAGCGCGATCCACACCGGGCCATCGGGTCTGCGCCGGACCGGGGTGGCGCCAACCCAGTGATGGATGACGAGCCCAATCGCCAGCAGCCCCATCGCGGTCGCCATGACACTGCCCACTATCGCCCACCGGGTGTTTATCTGCGGGATGTGCGCGGCCCACGGTGGGCGTGGCTGATCAACCAGATATCGGATGACCTGGGTGCCGGTGGAGGCGAGATACGCGCAGGCCACAAAGACCCGGTCGACCCGGTTCGCCAGTGTTCCGGTGGGCCAGGCGAGGGCCAGGTGAGCCGCGGCGGCAACCCAGACATAAGCCAGGCAGAACCCGATAGTGAACAAGATTCCGTCGGCCGCCCGCAGATACTGGAAATAATAGACTACGCCGCAAAGAACCGCGACCTTGCCTATCTGCGGGGTGGGTCGGTGAATCCACATCACCACGCCGGCGACCACGACGAAGACGCCGACCAGGCGAGCGGACGCCTCCTCCCACCACACCGGACCGGTCACCTGCCGCGAGATCACCATCGTCGCACCGGAGAACGACAGCGCGGCTACTCCGCACAACGCGGCAGCAGTCCATCGCCGGCCAGCCGGCGGGGGCTGCCCGTGGCGGTCCACGTCGGTGCCGATCATCGCGGTCGCCACATGTCCGCCTCCGGCCGGTGACTCGATCTTCTGGTCGGGCGTGCGCCCAGCTGGCAATCAAGGTTCCCCCATTAGCCCGACTGGGGTTCCCTTTATCGCTAGCTCAGGTTACTGGGCTGACACCCTTGGTCACAAATAGCAGCATTGAACTCGTTTTGATGACCTCTTTAGTGGAGTTCATCACCCACAAGATAGCTGAGGAGTGCGAACGATGCGGTTACTCAACGTATGGCAAGCAATACCACGGTGGCGCGGTGGTCCGCGGCAGGAGGGGGTGCGGCGCGGGCGCGTGGCGAGCCTGCTCGTCCTCGCAGCGCTGTCCCTGATGGCTCTTGTCGTCCCGGCGGGGCCCGCGGCGGCCGACGCCGCGTCCGCAATGTGGAACTGCCAGAATGGCAGGGTTCCACAGCAAGAAGCAGTCGTCACTGTGCTGGGCAACGGTGGTGGAAGTTTTCCGGGTGGAGCCAACCCGCCCAATGTTCTCCAGCGTGGTGACGTGCTGAGAATCCTTCCTTACTGGGAAGACCGGGTTCGGGTGGATCTCTGGGGGCAGAACTATGGCCCGAACGGTAACAACGTCCGGACGCGGACGGCGGGCTGGCCATTCCCCGGGCTCTTCGAGTTCTCGGCTGTCCTTCGCACCAACAACAATCCTGGAGGATGGGTGGGTCCGCCAAGGCAGGCCACTGAATTCGCTGGCTGTAACCAGTGGAACAGCAGCCTTCCTGTGCGCTTGTTGTTCGCCGTCAACGATCCCGGTCCTGGGGACAACGGCGGCTTCTGGAGATTCCGGGTGATGATCTACAAGGCCTGATCCTGGCCGGCAAGCCGGGGTTAACGCCTCGACCTGTGAGTTGGTCAGTGGGCGTCGGCCGGCGCCCACTGACCGTTGTTACCAGTGGATGCAATCGGTTGCTGGTCTGGCAGCTGCATCCGGTGATTTTCGAGGTGTTGCCGCTGGCCGTGGCATGCCCAGTCGGCCACTGGGGGCATGCAAACATTGGGCATCCGCCGACGGCATCTCTATCAACTCGTGGATGCACGAGGCGATCGAACGTGAAGCATTCCGGCGCCGGTGCATCGCCCACGGGCAGTGGATGGACGCCAATTCCGCCATCCGGGATGAACTGCTGGCCCAGGCGGAGGCCGCCGCCCAGGAGATTGACGATTTCCGGCGTGATACTGCCGCGTGATGCTGGCCCCACTGGGCCGGGGCATGCGGAAATCTCCTTCGGTCAGGCCCGTGAGGTGCTAAGGATGTCCCGGTGTTTGGTGTCGAATTCGCGTACTGCTGCTGAGCTGGCGTAGGGGGCGGCGGTGCGGCGGAAGTCGGCCAGCAGGCGCTGCTCACGAGGTGAGTCCAGGCGGCGGATGATCGAAGCCGCCTCGCCCGCCG
>JBOHFG010000151.1:0-1060 GCA_050699575.1 Pseudonocardiaceae bacterium | reverse complement strand
GTCAGACGTTCAGTTGTCCATTGGTCAGCGCGGTGAGGAACGCGGCGAACTGTGGCGTGGGCACGGCGAGGGTAGTCGGCCGCTGGTGCTGCTTGGTGTCCTGCACGCCGGTCCATCCCGCGGCGTGGCCGATGGCGACACACTCCTGTGCGCCGCTGGACCGGCTGGACTTGCGGTAGTGCGCGCTGCGCAGTGCCTCGATGCCTTGTTGGTCGTGCATGGGTCTCCTGTTCGGCCGGGACCAGGCAATACCGTCTGGCTGGTGCTGCCCCGGCCACTGACCATGGTCGCCCTGTCCGCCCGCGACAGCTCAGTCTGCGCAGTCTAGGACAACCACGATCACACGTGGTTTAGGCGAACGTGGCCGCGATCTCCGCGATCCTGCGGACCGAGTCGTCAGCGTTGAGCGCTTGGACGGTGACGGCGCCGAACACGCTGGTGTGCTGCCGGACCTCGGACGCCTTCTCCAGGAAACCGCTGGAATGTGCGTAGTCGAGGAACACAATCGCCGGGTCCTCGGGCTCCGGGAAGCTCAGCAACACAAAGGACTGCCCCTGGGCAGGATGCTCACCAGCCGCATACGGCAGCACCAGCACCTCCACCGTGGCGTTGTGCCGGGCGTCGAGCAGGTGACGCAGCTGCGCGTGCATGACCTCGCGTCCACCGACCCAGCGGTGCAGCACAGCCTCGTTGATCACCGCCGTCAACCGGAAGTCGGTGGCGGCCAGCCGTTGCTGGCGATCAGCGCGCAGCTGCACCAGTCTGGGCAGGTCGGCGGAGCGCAGGAACGGTGCGGCCGAGCCGATCACGGCCCTGGCGTACTCAGGCGTCTGGAGCAGGGCCGGAATGAAGGCATCCTCGTAGGTCTGTTCCCAGGCGGCTCCGGCCTCCAGCCCGATCAGCAACTCGACGTTGTCGGGCAGCACGTCGGAATACTGCTCCCACCAGCCGAGCACATCACCGTCGCGGCGCAGTGTGCGCAGTTCCTCGGCCTTGCGCTCGTCCACCCCGAAGACCTTGATCAATTTCTCCAGCTGCCCGGCGCTGAGCTGGCCGCGGG
>JBOHFG010000150.1:0-1854 GCA_050699575.1 Pseudonocardiaceae bacterium | reverse complement strand
GTTGCGCGATCGGCTAGTCGCGACCTACTCGTTGCTACAGTGCGGCAGCGGCGATGCCGATGCCGCCGCGCTACAGGCCCTCAACGATGGGGTCGGGATCGCTCACGTTGGGATTCTTTGGCATACGCTAGCGTCGGCTTCCCACCTGGGAGACCAGCAAATCTGTGAATTCTTCCGCGGCGTCCGCATCGAATTGGTCGTATCGGTAACGGGCGACCAACGATAGTCGTTGCCCGCTGGTGGCGACTCCGATGGAAACGCTGCAGGCGCGGTCACACGGCGGGGAGAACCAAAGCTCCGGCGGACCAGAGCCAGGTTTGCTGGCGAGCGTGGGTGGTTCGGGGATGCGACCTAGGTTCGACAACATCGCGGTGTCGACGAACCGGTCACTGGTCTGTGGTAACAGTCTGGGTACCGCGCGTTTGACCGGCAAGGGTGCCTTCTTGATGACCTCGAGAAGGTCATGCAAGCCGTACGCCCGGTCTTCCCGTCGCATCTGATAGGTCTGCTCGGCCATCGCCGCAGTCGCGGTGGCCAGGTCCACTCGATCGTCTGGATCGGTGGACACGGTGACATTCGACGTGAGATTGCTGACGACGTCCCACGAGCGGTGAGCGGGGCGCACATTAACCGGCATCATGACCCCGATCCGGCCGGTTGGCACATCGCGCTTGGCGTTCCAGGCATGCACGGTGAGGTGCAGCGCGGCGAGCAGGACGTCGTTGATCGTTGTGCCGGAAGCCCGCCGTATGAGGCCCGGCGTCGTTGTCTCACCGAGGTCGAGGGTGCGAAAGACAAATCCAAAGTCGTCGCGGTCGGTGCCGCCGACCACCGCGATCCGGCTCGGCGGATCGAGCGCCTCGCAAAATCGCCGCAGCCATTCCATGTGCCGGGCCCAGCGTTCGCCGCGGTTTTTCGGGGCCAGAAACGAGCCGAGGTCACGGGCCTGGGCAAGCGGCAAGGGATCCGGCGGGTCCGGCTCCTTCTGGTACGCCCGGGCGATGGTCTGCATCAGGCGCAGCGCCCCGACTCCGTCTGCGACGATGTGACTGACTGACAACAATACAAGATCCCCGCCGGGCCGCCGGGCCAAGGCAGCCCGCAGTCCGGGGCCGGTGTCCAGTGCGATCGGCGGGGAGTAGAGCTCAGCCCGAAGCCCGTCCAGCGCGGCAGCGTCAGGGCAGTCCACCACCCGGACCGGATCCCGATTCACCTCATCGGCGAAGTCCCACTGATACGACGACTCACCGTTGCGGGCCGGTGCTAGTCGAGCTCGGGTCAACGGGTGACGTCGATAACAGGACAGCACCGCCTGCCGGAATGTCGCCTCGTCGAGGTGATGGTCAGCGCCGAGCTCAAACTGCACGTTCCACGACGAGCGCGCCTCTTGCAGCAGCAGGAGCGCTTCGTCCAACATCGTCAAGGGCAGCGACGGCGTGTTCCCCGACTCAGACACGGTGCGATCTCCTCGTCGACGTCCTGCGCCGCGTTAGGCGGCCCCAGCGGCGCTGGTGGCGCGGCGCAACCGCTGTGAGATCACCGTGGTGATGCCGTCGCCGCGCATGGCTACCCCGTAGAGCGCGTCGGCAACCTCCATCGTCGCTTTCTGGTGCGTGATCACGATCAGCTGCGAGCGGTCCCGCAGTAGCTCGAACAACGCGATGAGGCGGTTGAGGTTGGTCTCGTCCAACGCCGCCTCCACCTCGTCGAGCACGTAGAACGGCGACGGGCGGGCCCGGAAGATCGCGACAAGCATGGCCACCGCGGTGAGCGACTTCTCCCCGCCGGACAGCAACGACAGGCGTTTGACCTTCTTGCCGGGCGGGCGGGCTTCAACCTCGATGCCGGTGGTGA
>JBOHFG010000149.1:0-37084 GCA_050699575.1 Pseudonocardiaceae bacterium | reverse complement strand
TGAGAGCTTGGAGAGCAACGTGGTGGTAACCGACGATGGCAGCGAGCGACGGCGGGAGATCGGCCGGCGGGTGGCACAGTGGCGGGCCCGCCGTAACTTCACCCGCCAGCGGTTCGCTGACCTCTGCGAACGGTCACTGAGCTGGGTGGACAAGGTGGAGAGCGGTGAACGCGGCCTGCTTCGCCTGCCGATGCTGGAACGGGTGGCCGAGGTTCTCCACGTGTCGGTCGAGACGCTGACCGATATCAGCGAGATCCGCCAGGCCCGGCACTGCCTCGATCTCTTCGAGATTTCCGCGATCCGTGAGGCATTGCAGTCCTACCAAGCCATCAGCCGGGTGTTTGTGCCCCCGCCTCCTGAGATGTCCGAACCACCGGACCTTGACCGGCTCAGCAAGCAGGTCATCTACGCCTGGACCGTCTTCCAGAATGCGCACTGGCCGTTGCTTGGTCGGACGTTGCCCCGCCTGCTCACCACCGCGCAGACCGCCATTGCTGCCTATCCGGGTGCGGACGATCAGGCACGACGTGCCCGCACGTTACTGTCCCAGGCCTACCAGGTGACGGCCTCGACGCTCCAGAAGCTCGACGAATTTGATCTCGCTTGGCTAGCTGCTGAGCGGGGTTTCGTGCTTGCCGAGGAGATCGGTGACAGCTTACTGATCAGTGATGCGACCCGTCGGGTTGCTGGAGTGCTCATGTTCATGAGCCACTATGATCAAGCGCTCGAACTCGTGCGGGCCGATATTGCCCGTCTGGAGCCCGGTCGAGGTACCGGCTCATCGGCGTACCTGTCGTGCTACGGGATGCTGTTCCTCAGGGGAGCGGTAGTCGCCGCTCGTGCTGACAAACACTCGGTAGCTTGTGGCTTGCTAGCGGAAGGCCACAGTGTCGCCCGTCAGCTTGGTTGCGATGGCAACGAGCGTTTTACCGCTTTCGGTCCGACCAATGTCCACTTGCATCACCTTGCCGTCTTGCTTTACCACGGTGACGGCGCTCGTACCGTCAGTGCCGCCGGTCACATCGCCACGGATGGTCTCGCCCGGCTGCCCAAGGAGCGGCGCGCCTGTTACTATCTCGACGTTGCCCGGGGCCATAGTCTTGCTGGTCATCACGATGACGCTGTCAGCACGCTGCTCACAGCCGAGAGCCTGTTCCCGGACGAGATACGCTGCCGTCCCCTGGCCATCGACCTGGTCGAAGATCTTCGCCGCAGCTCAGTGGGCCACACCCCGGAGCTGGATCAGCTCGCGGCGCGTATCGGACTGGCGGATGGCTGAGCCGGAAGCACGTCGCGTGCTCTACCTCATTGTGTGCGCTTCCCCACGGGCCCAGCACATCAATGAACTCATCAGCCGTGCTTAAGGCCGGGGCTGGACGGTCTGCGTTATCCCTACACCTGAGGCGGTGAAGTTCATTGACCGAGCAGTGCTGGAACAGCTCACTGGTTTTGTGGTTGAACAATGCTCAGGCTGCCCACCCAGCGTTCACGTGGAGCGTTGAGGCTCTGCGGGAGATGGGTGTCACGGTGCTTTACGGCCCTGGTGTCTATGAGCCCGGACCGCCGGGTACCGGTGGTCGACCATATGATGGGGACCTGCCGCTTCGGGCTTTGGAAGAGAGCTTCAGGAGACCAGGTTAGTGAGCACCTCGTCGCTGAACAGCGGCCAGGCGTCGCGGGCCCAGGGGCCGAAGTCGCGAGCGGTGAGTGCGATGCAGGCCGCGCCGGCTATCGGGTCCACCCACAGGAACGTCCCGGACCGCCCGAAGTGGCCGAAAGTCTCCGGGGAGTTCCGGCTACCCGTCCAGTGTGGACTTTTGTGGTCCCGCAGCTCGAAGCCCAGTCCCCAGTCGTTGGGACGTTGCATGCCGAAGCCGGGCAGTAGGCCGTCCAGCCCGGGGTAGGTCACCTGGGTCGCCTCGGCCAGGATCTGCGGCGCCAGCAGTGTCGGTGCCTGCAGCTCCGCGGCGAAGCGGGCCAGGTCCGCGCAGGTGGACACCACGCCGGCCGCGGCGGAGCCCACCAACTGCGACGAGGACATCCCCAGTGGCTGGAACAGCCCTTCGGTCAGGTAGTCCGCGAAGCGAATACCGGATGACGACGCCACCGCGTCGGCCAGCGCGACGAACCCAGTGTTGGAGTAGATCCGTTGGGTTCCCGGAGCCGCCGAGACCTGTGGCGTGTCGTACGCCAGCCCGGAGGTGTGCGCGAGCAGGTGGCGCACCGTGGCGCCCGGCGGCCCAGCGGGGAGGTCCCAGTCCAGCGCCCCTTCCTGCACTGCCAGCAGCACCGCGTAGGCGGAGAGCAGCTTGGTCACTGAGGCGAGCTGGAACGGCTGGTCCTGCGGCCCGTGGCGGTCCACCACGACACCGGAGGCGTCCACCACGGCGACGGCCACCGCGTCGACCGGCCACTGCTGCACACTGTCCATCGCGGTGACACTACGACAGGCGTGGCACGATCCAGTGGTGCACTCTGAGCGGCTGCTCCTCGGGCCAGGCCCGTCCAATCCCTACCCCGAGGCCATCGAGGCGTTGACCCGGCCGGTGCTCGGGCACCTGGATCCCGAGTTCCTCGCCCTGGTGGCGGACACCGCGCAAAGGTTGCGGACCGTGTTCGGCACCCGCAACCGTCTCACCCTGCCGGTCAGCGGTACCGGGTCGGCGGGGATGGAAGCTTGCCTGGCCAGTCTGCTGGAGCCGGGCGAGCTGGCCATTGTCGGGGTGAACGGCTACTTCGGTGAGCGGCTGGGTGAGGTGGCCCGCCGGATGGGCGCTCAGGTGCAGGCCGTGCACGCGCCCTGGGGCCGTGCCCTGGACCCGGAACAGCTGCTCGACGCCCAGCGCGCCGCGCCGCAGGCCCGGTTGGTGGCGGTGGTGCACGCCGAGACTTCCACCGGGGTGCGCAACGAGATTGCCCCGCTGCGTGAGTTGCAGGACACCGGCACGTTGCTGCTGGTAGACACCGTCACCTCGTTGGGCGGGATCCCGGTCGAGGTGGACGCCTGGGGCGTCGATGCCTGCTACTCAGCGACCCAGAAATGCCTGGGTGCGCCGTCGGGAATCGCGCCGGTGACGCTGTCCGAGCGGGCCGTGCAGCGGATTCGGGACCGGGACCGGCCGGTCTGCTCGTTCTACCTGGACCTGAGCTTGCTGGACGCCTACTACCAGGGCGATCCTCCGCGCTACCACCACACAGCAAGCTCCACCTTGATCGCCGCGGTGCACGCGGGTCTGGGGCGGTTGCTGGCAGAGGGCCTTCCTGCGGTGTGGGAGCGGCATGCCCGGGTTGGCGAGCAGCTGCAGGCGACGCTGCCCGAGTACGGTTTCGAGGTGTTCGCCGCGCAGGGCCACCGGTTACCGCAGCTCACCGCCGCCCGGCTACCGGAGGGCATGGTCGACGTTGCGGGCCGCAAGGCGTTGCGGGAGAACTTCGGTATCGAGGTCGGTGGCGGCCTGGGCCCGCTGGCTGGCGCAGGCTGGCGAATCGGCCTCATGGGCCACAACGCCCAAACCCGTCCCCTCACCACCCTCCTCGGCGCCCTCACCTCACTGCTGTGACGCATTCAGCGGGCTCCGCGGGGTAAACCAGGCCCCATTAACCCCGCGGAGCCAGCTGAATGCGGAAAGCTGGGTGGAGTGACGCCAGCTTTGAGTGGTTCGGGGGCGCGGGCTGTGCTGATTGGGACTGGCACGCATGCGGCCGGGTTGCCGGATATCCCTGCGGTGCGCACCACACTGGTCGATCTGGAGCAGGTATTGGTCCAGCAGTGCGGTATGGCGGGCAGCAACGTGCGAGTGATTGCTGATCCACTGACGCCTCTTGAGGTGGGGCGCATGGTGGCCGAAAGCGCCAAGCAAGCCCAGGACGTGTTGCTGGTCTGTTACGTCGGGCACGGGTTGCTCAGCCTCGGTGGGGAGTTGTACCTGGCCACCACGCCCACGGATCAGCAGCCCGAGCTGCTCGCCTACACCGCGTTGGCGTACACCGCGGTGCGTACCTCGCTGCTGCAGAGCCCGGCCCGGTCGATCATCGTGGTCCTCGACTGTTGTTTTTCCGGCCGAGCGGTAGGTGTGCTGGGCAGCGCCGTGGCCGTGGACCTGACGCAGGTCCACGGCGGGTACGTGCTGACCTCGGCCGCACCCGAGGAGGTAGCGATCGCCCCGCCCGGGGCCAGGCACACCGCGTTCACCGGGGAGCTCATCGGGTTGCTCACCCGGGGGGACCCGGACGGACCCCCGCTGCTGACGCTGCGCCACGCCTTCCAATACCTGAATCGGGTCTTACCCGCGCGTGGTTTCCCCAAGCCGCACCGCCGCGCCAGCGAGTGGATCGACGACCTGGTGCTCGCCCCGAACCCCGCTTACCGCCCACCCGAGGCTGCCCACCCGGACCAGAACCCAGTCGTGCCAGCGGGCGACGATGTGTGCCCCTACCCAGGATTGGCGGCGTTTCAGGCTGACGACGCCCAGTGGTTCTTCGGCCGGGAACGGGTGACCACCGAACTAGTGGGTCGGCTGGCCGCTCGCCTGGACCAGGCGCGTCCGCTGGTGCTGGTAGGTGCGTCGGGGTCGGGGAAGTCCTCGTTGCTACGGGCGGGCCTGCTGCCGGCGCTGTCCGCCGGCGCTCTGCTGGTGCCCGGCTCACGTATGTGGCCGCGCCTGCTGCTCACCCCGACCTCGGACCCGGTTGGTGAGCTGGCCGCCCACCTGGCCCGGTTCGCCGGGGCGCAACCAGATGTGGTGCTTGCGGATTTGGTGGCCGACCCGGACGGGTGTGCCACCACTGTCCGGCGTGCCCTAGTGGCCTGGGCTGGTGGCGGTGAGATCAGCGGGGCGCGGGTGGTCCTGGTGGTGGACCAGTTCGAGGAGACCTTCTTGCGGTGTCCCGAGGACCAGGACCGCCAGATCTTCATCCGTGCGCTGTGCGCGGCGGCGGGCGCAGCCGACGGGGCTGGTGGGCCTCCCGCGTTGGTCGTTGTGGCAGTGCGGGCTGATCTGTATGAGCGTTGCGCTGCCTACCCGGAGCTCCTGCCGGCGCTGCAGGACGGGCAGGTCGTGCTCGGCCCGATGCGCTCCGCGGAGTTGCGGGACGCGATCGAACGTCCGGCCCACGCTGCTGGCCTGACCCTGGAACCGGAGCTGGTCACGACGTTGCTACATGAGTTGGGCGTGGGCAACGGCACCGGCGACCCGGGGGCATTACCGCTGTTGTCCCACGCCCTGCAAGCCACCTGGGAACACCGGGTGAACGGCATGCTGACCGTGGCCGGTTACCAGGCCACCGGGGGCATCCGCGGCGCGGTGGCCACCACCGCCGAAGCCACGTTCCAGGGCTTTGACCCCGGCGGACGGCACGCCGCCCGCCGGCTGCTGCTGCGCATGATCCAGATCGGCGACAGCGTGGCGGATACCCGCCTGCGCGCCGACCGAAACACGCTGATTGACCATGCTCCGGACCCGGCTGCGGCCTCGGTTGTGTTCGATGCCTTCACTCGCGCCCGATTGATCACTGCGGATGAGGACGCCGTCGAGATCACCCATGAGGCCCTGCTCCGGGCCTGGCCACGACTGCGCGGTTGGATCGACGCTGATCGCGCCGGGCTCTACGTCCACCGGCAGCTCACCGACGCGGCCGAACGATGGGACCGCGACGGCCGGCCCGTCGCTGCCCTCTACCGTGACACCGCGCTGGCCGTGGCCCAAGACTGGGACCAGGAGCTCGACCACCACGGCGACCTCGGCACTGTGGAACAGGACTTCCTGGCTGCCAGCCAGGCGTTGCGAGCCCGCCAGCAGGAAGCGGCCCAGCGCCGCGCCCGCCGGGTGCGGCAGCTCATCGGGGGCCTCGTCGTCCTGCTTGTCCTCAGCCTGGCCGGTGGTGGGATCGCGCTCTACCAGGTCTACTCCGCCCCGTCCCAGCCTGCCCTGATCGCGGTCCTGGTCGGCCACACCGAGGACGTCAACGCGGTGGCGTTCAGCCCGGATGGGCGCACCCTGGCCAGCGGCAGCGCCGATCACACCGTGCGGCTGTGGGACGTGACCGACCCGACCCAGTCCACCCCGCTGGGCCCACCCCTGACCGATCACATCAGCGACGTCGAGGCGGTGGTGTTCAGCAGGGATGGGCACACGCTGGCCAGCGGCAGCCTTGATAAGAACGTGCGGTTGTGGCAGGTCACTGATCCCCGTCGCCCCGTGGCGTTGCCGCCCCTGACCGATCACACCAACGGCGTCCGCGCGGTGGGGCTCAGCCCGGATGGGCACACGCTGGCCAGCGGCGGCATCGATCACACCGTGCGATTGTGGGATATCACTGATCCCCGTCACCCCGTCGCGTTGGCGTCCCTGCCCCGCCACCCCAACGCGGTCCACGCGGTGGTGTTCAGCGCGGATGGGCACACGTTGGCCACCGGCTGCGACGACTGGACCGTGCGGCTGTGGGATGTGACCGATCCGGCCCACCCCACGCTGCGGGGTCAGCCCCTGGCTGTCCACCGCAACCACGTCCGCGCGGTGGCGTTCAGCCGGGATGGGCACACCTTGGTTACCGCCAGCGACGACCGGACCGTGCTGTTGTGGAATGTGACCGATCCGGCCCGCGTCACGCTGTGGGGTCCGCTGCCGACCGGCCACCCCAGCACCGTCCACGCGGTGGCGTTCAGCCCGGACGGGCACACCCTGGCCACCGGCAGCGGCCGGACCGTGCAGCTGTGGGATATGACCGACCCGGCCCACCCCACACCCCTGGGCCCGCCCCTGACCGGCCATACGCACACCGTCCACGCGGTGGCGTTCAGTCCGGACGGGCACACCTTGGCCACCGGCAGCGACGACCAGACCGTGCAGTTGTGGCACCTCCCGTGAGGTCGGCCCTCACTCCTCGGCCAGCACATCCAGCAGAATCAGCTCATAATACCGATGTAGGTACAGTGACGCGCTGGATTTCGTGGGCTGGGACGACAGTCGCATCCGGTGATTGTCGAGTGTTGTCGCTGCTCGCGGCATACCTGGTCGCGTATTGTCAGCGTGACCGCGGATCGCACCTCAGACAGCATGATCTGTCGGCCACTGATCGAGATCACAGAGAACGGGCCCGCAGCACCGGCGGGTGGGATGGACTCGCAACCAGGGCTGGAACCAGCTCGCTGGTGACCACGCCGTGCTCGGCGGTGAGTTCGTCGACGATGGCGAAGGAGGTTGCGATCCGGTCCGGGGCGTCGATGATGATTGTCACTACCGGGACGTGGCGTCCCCATTGCAGCAGCCGATCACCGTGCGGGGCAGCCTCGTCATGGAAACCCCACATTCCGCGCAGCGTGGTCGCGCCCCGGGCCCCGGTGGCTCGCAGCCGCCGCACCAGCGCCCGGTGCACCGGCTGCCCGTCGTGCAACGCCCGTTCTGAGGTGTGGACCATGAGTTTCTGCCACACCGCCAGCCCGTGCGCCACAGCATGGGGGCGTTCAAGGAGCTCGCCGTCCCGTTTGCACACCTGGACCCGCTCGAGGGTAATCAGCGGCCGGTGCAGCAGGCCACCAAGTTCGGGCAGGACCCGGCTGATGAGTTCCCCCGCGCCGACCGCAATGATCAACATGGGTACGTCGGCGTTGCGCCCGAAGAACCGGGCACGCGTCCGCCGGCCGTGCACCGTCCCGTCGACGCCCAGCAACACCGTGGCCCCGGCGATGCCGCGGCGATGCAACAGCTTGCACACCGCGACGAAGGCAGGCACCCGGGAGACACGTTCCTGCCGGCCGACGTAGACGGTCAACTTAGTGGCCCCCAGCTTGGTGGCCTCCTGCAGTTCTTCAGGCAGTTGCAGTGAGCCACGCAGCATCCGTGCCCGCTCCACCGTCACCAGGCTCCGGTGCTCGATCCGGTGCAGGTCATCGAGCAGCGCCTCGATCTTGGGGCGGGTGTCCACGGCGACGGAGACGACCGGCAAGTCCTCGGACAGGGTGAGCAACTGGTCAGTGCGCAACTGGTGCTTGAGCCCGAATCCCTCCGCGCCGCGGAGCAGCACACTGGTGGCAATCTCCCGCCGGCCGAACAGGGCCAGCTGGGCGTCGGCGAGCAGCGCCCGGCCGGTTCGGTGCCGTTCACCGAAATAGCTGGTCAACTTCAGGCAGTCCTCGATCACAGGTGGCTCCCGACCAGCCGGCCCAGTGCCGCGGCGACGACTCCGGCAATCAGGCTCACCAGCACGTTTGCCAGCAGATTTCGCATCTGACGGTCCTCGCTGAGGCGTTGGGTCTCGAACATCCAGGTGGAGAACGTGGTGTAGGAGCCCACTGCCGCGGTGCCGGCCAGCAGAGCTTCGTCATGGCTCAACGCCAGGCCGGCGATGAGGCCGAGCAGGACCGATCCGGACAGGTTCACCACCAGTGTGCCGTACGGGAACGCTCGGCCCGTTCGCGAGGAGACAGCACCATCAACGAGAAACCGGAGCACCGACCCTGCGCCACCGATCAGCATGAACCCCACCCAGACCAGCACGATCATGTCCGGACCCGTCGCACCAGGGCGGTTGCCAGGTGGATCGCGGCATAGCCACCGACCACGCTCGCCGACGCGTATCCGACGGCCAGCTTGTAGTGCTGCGTGTCGATCATCGTGAGCAGTTCCACCTGCATCGTCGAGAATGTGGTGAGCCCACCGCACAGACCCGTACCCAGTAATGGCCGCCGGTAGCTGGACAGCGGCAACCGCTCCTGCAAGCGAGTGGCGAAGTAGCCCAGCAGGAAGGCGCCGCTGAGGTTCACCGCGAAGGTCACCCACGGCGCCGCGGGGTACGCCTCCGCCAGCAGCCCACGACCCAGGGCGCCGAGGGCGCCGCCGGCAAAGACCGCGGCAAGCTCCCGACGGTCCGGTATGGGCATCACGACAGCCGATTCAACACAATGAGGGGCCCCGGCGTCACGGGGGCAACGCGACGCCGGGGCCATGAACCCGATCCGCCCGGGCGCGGTCGGGCAGATCGGGGGTTCTTGGCGGGAAAGGTTGTGCGCTGAGGGGGACAGGGTTGGTCGACCTGGGATCGGCAACGCCGTCCGTGGGATCAGCCGCCGGCAAGGCGCGGCAACCTACCCGGGGTGCCGCGAGGTCAGTCCGGTGACGTGGAGGGTTGCTCAGCAGGCGATCGTGGGAGATCGCTGGCGCCGAGGCACCCCAGGCGATGAGGCATCGGCGCGCGGCCCGTTTCCGCCCCACGGTTCAGCACCGCGAGGTCCGGGCCGTTCTTGGTGCTTGCGCTACCCCCGGTGCCGGCGATCAGACACAGCGCAGTGGTGCTGGCGGGTGGACTCACCGGAACCGGGGCGCTGTCAAGCACTGACCGGCCGGTGACCGGGTCCGCAACGGGATGGTCGACGGCGCGGGCGGGAATGGGCGTTGGCGTATGGCTGCCCGCGGTGAGCACGGCAGTGCTGAGCACGGCAGGAGTGAGCCCGGCAGGGGGCACCGGCGCTGCCCGAACAGTTGGCGGGACTGTGACGGACTTGCCCACCGGTGCCTGCCGGATCGTGGCGCGGCGCTGAGCGGGCCCGGAGAGCGGCCGGGATACCGGGGACAGCACAGGGACCAGAAGTTTCGGCACGTCGACGGCATTAACCACGGGCCGCAGATCGCCAAGCTTCCCCGCTGGCTGGGGTACCGGGACCAGCCGGAGCAGGCCGGTGTCCGACGGCCCGAGGTCCTCGTCCGCATGGCCGATTCCCGATCCCACCAGGAGCCACGTCGCGACGATCAACCCACCGAGCACAGCAACCCGCACCAGGGCGCGCGTTACCCCGCAGGGCGCGTATCGCGCGCCACTTGCATCGGGGCTGACGGCCACCGGTTTCCCCCTCAACCAGTCCGATCCGGTCTTGCCGGACAG
Source organism: Pseudonocardiaceae bacterium (assembly GCA_050699575.1). Classification (GTDB taxonomy): domain Bacteria; phylum Actinomycetota; class Actinomycetes; order Mycobacteriales; family Pseudonocardiaceae. Next base: position 27,208 of record JBOHFG010000149.1, on the reverse strand, counting down.
TCCATAGCTCACAGTACACGCTGTGACCACACGGCGTAAGATCAGAGAAGGTTTTTCGCCGTCACAACCGGATCGACGTCAGACGCGTGATTGCCTCGTCGAGCACCTCGTCCCGCTTGCAGAACGCGAAACGCACCAGGTGCCGCCACGGCGCCGGGTCGTCGGCGAAAGCCTGCACCGGCACTGCCACCACACCGGCGCGTTCCGGCAGTTCGCGGCAGAACCGCACGCCGTCGGAGTACCCGAGCGGGCGGATGTCCGCGCAGACGAAGTAGGTGCCGGCCGATCGGTGCACCCCGAACCCTGCCGCGCGCAGTCCGGCGGTCAGCCGTTGCTGCTTGTGCGCCAAGGCCCTCCGGTGCGCCGTCACCCAGTCACCCTCGGCCCGCAGCGCGTGCGCCACGGCCGGCTGGAAGGGGGCTCCGCCGACGAAGGTGAGGAACTGCTTGACGGCCCGTACCGCGGCCACCAGGTGCGCTGGCCCGCACACCCAGCCGATCTTCCAGCCGGTGACGCTGAACGTCTTGCCTGCGCTGGAGACGGACAGGGTGCGGTGCGCCATCCCGGGGAACGTGGCGATGGGCAGGTGCTGCGCTCCGTCGAACACCAGATGCTCGTAGACCTCATCGGTGATCACCAGCAGATCGTGTTCCACCGCGAGGGCGGCCAGCCCCGCCAGCTCGGCGTGGTGCAACACCGTGCCGGTGGGGTTGTGCGGGCTGTTGAGCAGCAGTGCCCGGGTGGCCGGCGTGATCGCGCTGGCCACCGCGTCGAGGTCCAGCGCGAACCGATCCCCCTCGGCGGTCAGCGGCACGCACCGCCGGGTCGCGCCGGCCAGCGCCACCGCCGCGGCGTAGGAGTCGTAGTACGGCTCGACGAGGAGCACCTCATCGCCCTGGTGGACCAACGCCAACAGCGCAGCGGTGATCGCTTCGGTGGCGCCGACGGTGACCAGCACCTCGGTATCCGGATCGGGCAGCAGGCCGTAGCGGGCTGTCTGGTGCCCGGCGATGGCCTGGCGCAGCTCAGCGGTGCCCGGCCCGGGCGGGTACTGGTTGTGCCCGCCGGCGATGGCCGACCGGGCGACCTCGAGCATGCCGGCGGGGCCGTCGGTGTCCGGGAAGCCCTGACCGAGGTTCACCGCGCCGGTGCGCGCGGCCAGCGCGGTCATCTCCGTGAAGATCGTTGAAGCGAAAGGTTCCAGCCGGGGGACCAGTCGGTGAGTTCGCACGACAACCATCCTGCCGGGCGGAGCACAATTGGTAGCGTGGAGCTGACCAGGAGCGAGCAGGCCAAACAGCGCGGGCTGCGCCGGATGAAGGCGGTCGCGCTGGCGTTCCTGCTGGGTGCCGCCGTGGTGTACGTCGTGGCGCGGCTCGCTGGGCACAACGCTGCCCCGTGGGTGGGCTACCTGGCGGCGATGGCCGAGGCTGGCATGGTCGGCGCACTGGCCGACTGGTTCGCGGTGACCGCGTTGTTCCGTCACCCGCTCGGGTTACCCATCCCGCACACCGCGATCATCCCGCGTAAGAAGGACGCGCTCGGTGAGAACCTCGGTGACTTCGTGGGCGCCAACTTTCTCGCCGAAGCGGTCGTGGTTGACAAGCTGCGCCGGGTAGGGATCGGCGGTCGGCTCGGGAACTGGTTGGCGCAGCCCCGCAACGCCGAGCGCACCACCGCTGAGCTGGCCACCGCGGTGCGCGCGGTGGTCACCGTGCTGCGCGACGAGGACGTCCAAGCGGTGCTGGAGAACGCGCTGGTGAAGCGGCTCATCGAGCAACCGTGGGGCCCACCTCTGGGTCGGCTGCTCGGTCAGCTGCTCACCGACGGGGCGCATCACAAACTTGTCGACCTGGTCACTGAGCGGGCCTACGAGTGGGTGCGGGACAACCACGGCGCGGTGTTGCGGGTGGTCAGCCAGCGCCTGCCGGGGTGGTCGCCGAGGTTCGTCGACGAGCTGGTCGCCGACAAGCTCTACGGGGAGGTGCTGACGTTCGCCTGGGCGGTGCACACCGACCCCGAGCACCCCATGCGCAAGGCGGTGGACACCTTCTTGCTGGAGTTCTCCCATGACCTGCGCACCGACCCGGCGACGATCGAGCGCGCCGAGGCGATCAAGCTGCAGGTGCTGGCGCACTCCGAGGTGCAGCTCCTGGTCGGGTCGGCGTGGGGGACCGCGAAGAAGATGCTCCTCGACGCCGCCGAGGACCCGTCGTCGGAGCTGCGCCGCCGGGTGCGGGACGGGCTGGTCGCGCTGGGCGGGCGGCTGACCGGAGACGCGGAGCTGCGGTCCAAGGTGGACCGCTGGCTGGAGGGGGTGGCCGCTTATGTGGTCTCCCACTACCGGGGGGAGATCACCGCCCTGATCACCGACACGGTGCAGCGCTGGGACGCCGAGGAGACCTCCCGCAAGGTGGAGCTCCAGATCGGCCGGGACCTCCAGTTCATCCGCATCAACGGCACCGTCGTCGGCGCCCTAGCCGGCCTAGCCATCCACGCCGCCTCCCAGTTCCTCCCCTGACGCCGTCCTGCCCGACATGGAGACATATCGCGCCCCTGTTCGCCCCGATATGTCTCCATGTCGGGCAGGCGCCGGCGTTGTCTGGGTATCCTGGGGGGGTGCTGCTGGAGACGTTGGACGTCTGGGTCTTCTTGGTCCTCTACGGGGTTGCTATCCCGGTGGGGCTCTTCACGTTCATTCACGCTGCGCTCCAACGAGCCGATGCGTACACCGCCACTGACAAGCTGACCAAGCCGGCCTGGCTGGGGATCACCGGCGGCGCCACCGTCGCCTTGATCTTGTTCAACCCAGCTGGCTGGCTGATGTTCTGGTTGATCGGTCTGGTCGCCGTGCTGGTCTACCTGGTGGACGTCAAGCCCGCGGTGACCGAGGTACAGCGCGGTCCACGTTGGTGACGTCGCGGGTCGGCTCGCCGGGGCCCAGCTGACACTCGCCACTTTCCAGTGGTGCTGCAGTCGACGCCGTCGCTGCGCAGCCGGTTCGGGCTCACCCACAGCACCCTGCACGTCGAGCATGCCGACCACGAGTACACCTGTTAGCGACCTGCGGGAGGTCAGGCGGCATTAGCCTGCGAGGGTGGCGCCGGTGGCGGGATTACTGCCAGGCTCGATTTTTCTGATCCATAGTGTATCAATTGAGATGACCGCGCGCTCTAGTTGACAGGATAGGTAGATGAAACGCGCGACGGGGGACTGTACGAAAAAATTTTTGATCACGCAGTGTGCGGCACGCCTGACTCTCTCCGCGTAGTTAGTGACAGCTCGTACATAGCGAGAGACGGTCAGTGACCAAGGGCTGGGGAAGATGGGAGCTTAGGGGGAGGCTGAAGGATATGCCGGATGATCCTATTCTGCCTGTCGAGTTGCGAGAGGAGATCGTCTCCAGCTTCGAGCACCGCCTGCGCGTGCAGGACAGCCCGATCATGGACAGTGTCCACGCCCATGACCAGATGGTGAACCAGGCACGATCGATACTCGACGAAATCGTCGACAGCTACCGAGATGCTACCGAGATCATCGATTCCAGCCCGAGGTCCCTGCGCGTCGAGATCGGCGCCGATCAGGCGATCGAGGGGATACATCTCACGCATTCACTGCATGCGGCGAGCATGCTGTTCGAAACCGCTTTGCCCATTGTGCAGCGAGCGTTCTCGGGAAGCAGCGGGTCGGACACCAAGGTCATGTTGATGTTGAACCGACTGGTCATGAACTGGGTCACCTCGTGTGCTGTGTCCCACACCGTGTTCGTGCTCAAGACCATCCGCGACTCACATCGTGCCGAGCTGGCGCGACTGGCCAGGGACCTGCACGACCACGCAGCCCACGCCATCGGCGTGGCCATCCAGAACCTCGAGCTGCATGAGGTGCATGTCAGCCGAGATGCAGTCCGGGCGCAGGAGAAGCTCCACCGCGCCCAGGAGGCCATGCGGCAGGCGCTGGACAGCGTCCGGCACTTCTCCACCGGGTTGCGCATTACGGTGCGACCTGAAGAACTCGAGCAAGCCCTCACAGAGTATCTGGCGGTCAACGCTGACCGCAACGTCCTGACCAGCGTCGAGGTCACCGGTGACCTCACGCTGCTTCCCCAGGAAATGTGCGAGGAAGTCTTTTTCACGTTGCGGGAGGCGATTCACAATGCGCTGGTGCACTCCGACGCCACCCAGCTGGATGTCACCATCGGAGTCAGTGAATCTCAGCTGCACGCTCGGGTATCCGACAGCGGTCGGGGATTCTCGGTCGAGGAGGCGACATACGCTCGCAAGGGTCTTGGCCTGTCCTCGATGCGAGAGCGGGTGCAGCTGGTCGGCGGGGAGCTGCGGCTATCCAGCCTGATGGGGCACGGTACCACTGCGGAGATCGTGATTCCGCTCGGCAGGATGATGCGGTGAACGCCGACACTGGGGTGATCTCAGTCGTCCTCGTGGATGATCACGCACTGTTCCGTGAGGGGGTGGCCGAGTTGCTCACCAGCGACGGAACCTTCCACGTCGTCGCCCAGGGCTCCGACGGTGCGGAGGCGCTGGCCCTCGTCGCGGAGCACCAACCGGACGTGGTGCTGGTCGACGTCGAGATGCCTGGACCCGGTGCCTGGGTGACGGTCAGCAGGCTGCGCCAGGAGCACCCGGACACCCAAATCATCGTGCTCACGATGCACGACAAACCTGAGTTGGTCTGGGAGCTGCTGGGCCAGGGTGCATCAGCCTTTCTAGTCAAGACGATCACGCGCCTGGAACTCATCGCGGCGGTGCGCTCGGTGGTGACCAACCGGGGCAACGTCTTGATGTCGGTGTCCCGCCGTACAGTCAACCATCTGGACAATCCGCCCCCCAACGTGGCGCTGTCCGCCCGCGAGCTAGAGGTGTTGCGGTTCGCGGCACTTGCCATGAGCAACGCCCAGATCGGCAAGCGGCTACTCATCACCGAGGGCACGGTCAAGCGCCACCTCACCAACGCCTACGCCAAGCTCGGTGCGATCTCACGGGTCGATGCGATCAGGAAGGCGACTGTCGCCCGGTTGCTCCCCAGCATCGACTCGTGAGCTGTCGACGACCTGGATACCGGAGAATGGGCAAAGATTCGGTGGAGAGCTCATGGCAGCGGAGTTACGACCTTCGTAACAGTCGCTATTGCGCCTTGGTGCTGATTACGGCTCGGGATCTTGTGCTGCGATGGGGGCTGTCGGTAGCGTCGCAAGTGCTGGCTGTTACGGCTACGAGCTAACGAGCCGCTGGTGGGAGTCATCGGGCGTTGAGTAGGTATCACCGCGTCGCCATCGGAGCGTGCGGCTTTGGGATCGCCGAGAGCACCTCGGCGGAAACCATGGCAGAAGAGGGGAGATCTGACGGTGGAGATCAACGTTCTGGGGCCGCTCGAAGTCAGTGAAGGGGGCGTTTCTCTGGTGCCCAGCGCCGGCAAGCCGCGGCAGATCCTTGCGTTGCTGGCGCTGCGCGGAGAACGGGTGGTCCAAGCTCCGACGCTCATGGAGGAGCTCTGGGGCGATCGCATACCACGGAGCGCGGCCACCACCCTCCAGACCTATATTCTGCAGCTGCGAATCAAAATCGCCGCAGCTCAGCCCGGCGAGCCCAGGCGGTCTCCCAAGGACCTGCTGGCCACCTGCTTTGGCGGGTACTTGCTCAAGGTGGGTTCAGCGCGATCTGACTTCCAAGAGTTCAAAACCCAGGCGGCGGCCGGGGCCACCGCCCACGAGGCCGGTGACCATCACGCCGCCGCAGCCATTCTTGACCGGGCACTGTGCTTGTGGCGAGGGCCCGCGCTCGTGGACGTCCCCACGGGCCGGATCCTGGAACGGGAAGTGCTGGGTATGGAAGAGCTCCGGATGCGGGCGTTGGAACAGCGAATCGACGCGGATCTGCAGCTTGGTCGGCATGCCACCCTCCTGGCGGAGCTGCGGGTGCTGGTGGCCGAGCACCCAATGCACGAGAGCTTCTGCGCCCAGCTCATGCTGGCGTTGTACCGCGTCGGCAACGTTTGGCGGGCGCTGGAAGCATTCCGTCGCTTGCGCGCCACGCTCGTTGAGGAGCTGGGCATCGAGCCGTCCGCGCGACTGCGCCGCCTCCACCAGGCGATCCTAGCCGAAGACCCGTTGTTGGATCTCGACAGAGAGTATCGCCCGACGGGCCTGCTCTTAGGCTCGCCGGTCATCTTAGGCTGATCCGCGGACTCCTGAGGACAGGGACGAAACCGCGAAAATAGCGTCGAGCTGTCACGGCCGGTCGCCTCGGTTGTGCTGGTCCCCGCATGCTTAGCCCCGACTCAGTACGTGCGGAACCGCTTCCACAAGGCTGACCATGCCCGCGCTGGGCACGATGCGGGTCAACCGAAACCCGGCCCGGTCCAGCAGTGCGCGGCACTCCGTCTTGGTGCGCTCGTGACCCCCAGTAATGACTAGCATCTGCACATCCACCATTTTTCCCCTCGACTGCTGGCGACCTTCTGGCAGCACGAGTCCAGCCAGCAGCAGACAGGCGGTGTCGGCCATCGTGGCCCGACACCGACTCAGGATTTTCACTGCGTCGTCGTCGTCCCAGTCGTGGATGACATTGCTCAGCAGGTAGGCGTCGCCCCCTTTGGGGATCGAGTCGAAGAAATTTCCACCCACCACCGTGCAGCGGTCGGTCACCCCAGCCGCGGACAGCACACTCTCGGCCTCGGCCACGACGGTCGGGGCGTCGAATAGTACTCCCTGTAGGTGTGGGTTGGCGGACAGGATCGCGGCAAGCAGGCCACCCCGTCCACCGCCCACATCCACCACCGTGCCGAACCGGCCGAAGTCGTACGACTTGGTAATGTTGACCGTCTCATTCGTAGCTATCGAGGTCATGGCGATATCAAAGACCGCTGCATCCTCGGGATGTTGCGCCAGGTAGTCGAACAACTGCATGTCGTGCACCCGGTCAAACGCTGACTCCCCAGTCCGGACCGTCTCATACAAATCAGCCCACGGGCGCTGATAGAATGGCATACTGGCCATCGTCACCCACCCCCGCAGCGAGCCGGGGACGTCACTGCGCAACACCGCCCCCAGCGGGGTCAAGGCAAAGGACCGGTGGTCCAGCTCCGTGACGACGCCCACGTCACCCAGCGCGCGCAACACCCGATACAACGCCGAACTGTGCGCGCTGACCCGCTGCGCGATCTCCTCGACCTCCAGCGGGCCGTCAGCCAGCACGTCGGCGACGCCGAGCCTGGCGATCACACTGATCGCCTGCAAAATATAAGTCCTCCGCACCAGCTGAATCATCCTGGCCGCAGGTGGTGGCTCTGCTGGCACGGCGACCGTGCCCGATGTCCCGTCAACTATCATTGCGACCTCAGTATACCGTCCGTGATCACCTGGGTGTCTCAATTCCGCGCCAGACCCGTCCCAAGACCCGTGTCGAGTCGGCGTTGGCGCAGACGCATTCGGAGCGAGCGTGGGGCGAGGATGAATCGTGGTGCGAGGCGTATGCGTGTTCGTGAAATGGGGTCGAGTTGCCAGCGGGTGGCGATGGACGCCAGCGCGAGGGTGGCCTCGGTCATGGCGAAGACATCGCCGATGCATTTGCGGGCACCACCCCCGAAGGGGGCAAAGGCGCCTCGGGGAAGCGGAGGAGCGTTGTCGTCCTGCCATCGGTCGGGGTCACATCGGTTGGGGTCGGAGTACAGGTCGGCGCGGTGATGCAGGACGTAGGGACTGAACACGACGATGGTGCCGGCTGGGAGGTGCTGGCCCGCCAGTTCGGTGTCGGTCGTGGTAAGCCGGGTCAACAACCAGGTTGGTGGGTACAGGCGGAGGGTTTCGGTGATGATCCGACCGGTCAGCTTCAGTTTCGGGATGTCGTGGTATTCGGCGATCCGGCCGTCGAGCACGGCGTCGACCTCGTTGTGCAGCCGCGCTTGGATGTCGGGATGGCATCCAAGCAGGTACCAAGTCCACGACAGCACTGCAGAGGTGGTTTCATTCCCGGCGAAGAAGAATGTGAGGACCTGGTCGTGAATTTCGGAGTCGGCCAGACCCTGTCCGTCGTCGTCGCGGGCGGCCAGCAGCATGGACAGCAGATCCCCGTGATCGATACCGGCACGCCGATAGTTCGTGATCAACTGACCGGTGTGGTGTCGCAGGCGGTTCTGGGCCCGATCGAAGCGGCGGTTACCTCGGGTCGGGATCTTGTCCAACAACTTCAACGGTAGGACCATCCGCCAAGCTGCACCGGTCGTGACGTCCCGCACGCACTGTTCTATCTCGAGAAGGGTCGACTCGTCGACCTCGGCGGTGAACAGGGTCCGGGTCGTGATGGCCGTGGTGAGCGCCTTCATCATGGCCATCACGTCGAGTACCTGGCCATCGTGCCATAGCTCGGTCACCGCGGCGATCTGTTCGGTCATCACCCGGGCATAGCTGGGGATACGGCCACGGTGGAAGGCAGGCTGCACCAGCCGGCGCTGCCTACGGTGCTCCTGATGCCCGCACGTCACCAGACCGTTGCCTAACATCTTTCGTGCCTTGTCGAACGTGGGCCCTCCTTTGTCAAAGGTGCGATCCTTGACCATGATCTGATGGTCCAGGTCGGGATGGCATACCACATATGCTGGCCACGGACCGAGCATGACCTGGACCAGGTCGCCATAGCCAGGAAGAGACTCAAGAAATTTTAGTGGTTTCCAGCCGAGTGCGAGTGCGTGACCGAGCAGGGGCAGTGCTCCTGGGGCGGACCCGACTGTCAGCGTGACCGTCATAATCGGTCGATCCTTTCCTTAACCGCACCCCGCGACGCCCTTGTCACACTCGGCCCCCAACAACGTGACAGTGCCTGCCGCGAGATCGTGGTCGTGATCGATCATGCGAGACTGTACGCGTAGGGTGTCTTCCTCGCGAATTAGGACGTCGTTCATTACGCAGCTGGGTCCCATGTTTGGCTTCCCGCCGGAACGAGTGGTAATCACCAGTGCGTAGCCGGTGGATCGGAGGGTGCCGTCCTCCTCCTGCTCCACGACGAGGTGATTGAACCAGTGGCGCCGCTGCACCGGGTCATCGTTGAACTTCTTGTTGAATTCATGCAGCGATTCGACGATACCCGGCCTGGTTTGCGCCGGGTCCAGTTCTGGCGAGTGTTTGAAGATGCCGTCCTCGGTGAATGTCGCGGCAAACGCTTCGAAATCTCGATTGTCCAGTGCCTGCATCTGCCTGCCGTAGAAGTGCAGTACCTCCGCATAGAGATGGGGTGAGACGGGTGAACCGGTCATGCTTTCCTCCGATGACCACGAACTTCTGGGCGCCGACCGACGACTGTCCGATCTGGCCTGGTGAGCCGCGTCTCGTGCTCACCTGGCCTGGTTGGGCACCCGGGCGTAGAGGATGGTGACGTTGGTCTGGGTTGGCCGGATCTCGTCCAGTTCCAGGCCTGACTGCGCGATGAGATCCTCCAGGTGGCGGCGCCGGTGGCGGCGTCCGCCGACATTGATCAGCAGCATCATGTCCATCGCGGTCGTCACCGCTATCTCTGGGCTGTCATCGATCAGGGGTTGGATGATGACCACCCTGGCGCCTGTCGGGGCGGTGATCGCCACGTTATGCAGCGTGTGCACGGTCTTGTTATCTTCCCACTCCAGTAAGTTTTTCAGGATGTAGACGTCGCACCCGGCGGGCACCGACTCCAGGCAGCTGCCGGGACGCACGGTGGCGCGGTCGGCGAGTTCTCCGCCCGGCCGCAGGGCCGCGTCGGCTTGGTCCACGGCGGCCGGCAGGTCGTAGAGGATCCCGTGCACATGCGGGTTGCGTCGCAGTAGCGTGCACAGCAGGTGGCCTTGGCCCCCACCGATGTCCACAATGTGGGTGGCCCCGCTGAGGTCCACGATGTCGGCGATGGTCTCCGAGGTGTAACCGCTTCGCTGGCTCATCGCCCGGTTGAAGATCGTATAGGACTCTGGTGCGTCCTCTGCTAGGTAGGTGAAGAAGTCTTTGCCGTCCTGGCCGGGGAACACCGGCTGCCCGGTGCGTACTGATTGGTCCAGCTGCGGCCACGCCATCCAGGTCCATGGCTCCACCAGCCACCGGACCAGCCAGCGCATACTCTTTGGGTGATCCTCGCGCAGCAGCCGGGACATGTCGGTGTGCGCGAAGTGGTCCTCGCCAACCTCCTGGAACACCCCGCGCACCTCCAAGGCTCGCAGGAGACGACCGAGCGTGGCGGCGTCGGCACCGACGGCGTCGGCGAGGTCGGTCAACGCCATCGGCTTGTCATCGATTTGGTCGGCGACGCCGAGCTTGGTCGCCACCATCATCATGGCGGAGTTGCACAGGCCCAAGGCCAGTTCATGGACCCGGATGGAGGCGGCCTGCTCTTCGGTGTGCGCTTCGCGCCGCGGCGCGGTCCGGTCCTGTTCGGTGATGCTGGTCATACCTGCACCTCATTTCTTGAACTAATTTAAGGTCAGCGAATGTCGTCGCGCATGACCATTCGGCGGCTCACCAGCCAGGTCGCGCCGGAATGTGTCAGTGTGTCGTGCATGACCGTGCTGGTCTTGATCCGGGCCTCGCCGTCGATCGTGTCGATGACCGGGACGTAGCTGGAGACCCGCAGGACGTCGTCGGAGACCTGCTCGACACGAATGTTGCTCACGATGTGCCTGCGCGTCACGCCGCTGGCGGTGAGTTGCGAGATCGCGTGCGCGGCACCCGTCTGGAGCTGTGCCCTGCCCGTGATCTGATCCGGCATCCCGTTGGAGGCGAACACCCCGTCTTCGGTGAACGTCGCCGCCCACGCGGCGGCGTCGCCTTCATCGAGCACCTGCATCTGGGATGCGTAGAACTGTTCGACCTGGCAGTGGATCTCCGAAAAGTTCAGCCGCTCCTTCGACGCCACGACTTTGATCATGAATGATTCTCCTTTCAGGATGCCGTTTCTGTCCTGATCGAATGGTGTGTCACTAAGCTCCCCTCTCCGTGGTCGTGCCTAGGCGAAGCACCACAAAGGCTCACCGCCGTTGAAGTCGATCATTTCTTGGAATGCGCTCAGCACGTCGATCTCGCTGCCGAGCGACCGCTCGGGCTGCTCGAGCTCGAGGTAGGCGCGGTGCAGGTTGCCGACCAACCGCTCCGGATCGAGCAGCGCGCCGAATCCGCCGAACCCACTGCGCCTGGCCACCTCCAGCGGGGCGAGCCCCTCGGTGATGCCCGCCGACGCCAGCTCCAGCACCCAGCGCAGGTAGCTCTCGGTCTGATCGAACGCTTCGGGGCCGCTGAGCTCGCCGTGCCCACCGACCACGGTCTCGGCACCGAAGCCACGCAGCCGGTCGAGCGTGGCCAGCGACCCCCTGATCGAGCCCATCAAAGCGAATGGGGTGCAGCCGGGCAGCACGACGTCCCCGGCGAACAGCACCCGCGCGTCGGGCAACCACGCGACGACGTCGTTGGTGGTGTGCGCCGGCCCGACATAGTGCAGTTCAACCGGACGATCGCCAAGGTACAAGGTCAGCCGCTCGGCAAAGGTCAGCGTTGGCAGCGTGAGGGTCAGCTCACCCCACGTCACCTCCGGCCACAGCTGCTGCAGCCCGAGGCCCGCCGCCACCATCTCCGGTCGGGACAGCTCGTGGGCCACGACCGTGGCGGGTGGCGCGAACACGCAGTTGCCAAACACGTGATCGCCGTGGTGGTGGGTGTTCACCACGGCGACCACCGGCCCACGCCGCAGGCCCTCGACGGCCTCCCGTAGCGCCTCGGTGCGCGCCCTGGTGGCCGCGGTGTCGATCAGGATCAGCCCATGGGGCCCCGCGAGCACGCCCGCGTTGCTCACACACCAGCTCCCGGGGGGCTGCACGAACGCGTACACGTCCTCGGCCACCTCCCGCAGCCGGCCCACCGGCACCGGCTCGCGCGTTTCGGTCATCTGGGCTCTCATGCTCTCCTCACTTCGTCAGCACCACGGCCGAGTTGAACCCGTGCCGGCCGCGGGCCAGCACCACGGCGACCGCAACCTCGGCGGTTCTGGGTTCCTGCACCAGATCGATCCGGTATTCGTCGGGGACCACCCGCACGTTGGGCGTCGGCGGGATCACCCCATCGCGCATCGCTAACAGCGCGGTCGCCACATCCAGCGGCCCCGCGCCGGCGCAGAGCCGACCGTTGGCGGCCTTGGTTGCGGTGACCGGCACCCCGTGTGGGCCGAACACCTCGGCGAGCGCGCTCGCCTCGGTTCGGTCTAGCTCCACGACACCGGCCGCGTCCGCGAAGACCGCGTCCACCTCGCCCGGGGTGACGCCGGCATCGGCCAGCGCCAGTACCAGCGCCCTGGCCAGGCTCGACGGCCGCGCGCTGCCCGGTGGCGGGTCGAAGGTCGCGGCGTAGCCGGCGACCCGGCCGTAGCCTGACGCGCCTCGGGCGCGGGCGGCGTCGGCGCGCTCGAGCACCACGATGGCGCCGCCCTCGCCCGGGAGGTAGCCGTTGGCGGCCACGTCGAAGGGCAGGTAGGCGAGCTGCGGGTCTCGGCAGGTGCTGACCTGGCCGCTGACGTAGTGCGACAGCAGGCCCAACGGGTCAAAGGAGGACTCCACACCGCCCGTCACCATGAGCTTGCCGCCATGGCGCAGGTTGTGGCGGGCTTGCCCCACCGCGTCGAGCCCGCCGGCCTGCTCCCCGACCAGGACCCCGCTGGGCCCGCGCATGCCGTTGCGGATAGAGATCTGGCCGGTGTTCGCTGCGTAGAACCAGGCGAATGACTGGTACACGCTGACGTGCTTGGGCCCCTGGTTGTACAACTTATTGACCTCACGGTAGGTGAACTCGAAACCACCCGAGGCGTTGGAGGTGACCACGCCCTGGTCAAAGTCGGCGTACTCGTCACCGCTGATCCCGGCATCGGTGAGCGCCCAGTCGGCGGCCACCAGGGCCAGCCTGGTCACCCGGTCAGTCTGCGGCAGCAACCGGTCGGGCAGGTGCTCGGATGCTTCGAAGTCGCGGATCTGCCCGGCCAGCTGCGAGGGGTAGCACCCCGGGTCGAAGTTCTCGATGCGCCGGATCCCGCAGTCCCCGGCCAGCGTCGCCTTCCAGAAGGTCTCGGTCCCCAGGCCGTTGGGAGCGACGATCCCTAACCCGGTCACTACGGGGTGCTCGCTCATCGCGCACCGCCTAAGGCCCGCAGCACCATCGCGCTCTGGAAGCCGCCGAAGCCGCTGCCGACGGTCAGTACCGTGCCCACCTGGACCTCGCGCGCCTCGTTGGGCACGTAGTCCAGGTCGCATTCGGGGTCGGGCTCGTGCAGGTTCGCCGTCGGGGGGACCACGTTGTGCTCGATGGCCAGCGCGCACGCGGCGATCTCGATAGAGCCGATGGCGCCGAGCGAGTGGCCGATCATGGACTTGATGGAGCTGACCGGGATCCGGTAGGCGTGCGCACCGAGGGTGGACTTGAACGCGGCGGTCTCGTGCCGGTCGTTCTGCTTGGTGCCCGAGCCGTGCGCGTTGACGTAGTCGACCGCCGTCGGGTCGCAGCGGGCGTCGGCCATGGCGTGGCGGATCGCCTCGGCCATCTCCCGACCGTGGACCTGGAGACCCGTCATATGGTAGGCGTTGCAACGGGTGGCATAGCCGCTGACCTCGGCGTAGATGTGCGCACCCCGGGCCGTGGCGTGGCCCAGCTCCTCCAGCACCATCATCGCCGCGCCCTCGGCCAGCACGAACCCGTTGCGGGTCTGGTCAAAGGGACGCGAGGCGTGCGCCGGGTCGTCGTTGCGCGGGGTCGTCGCCTTGATCGCGTCGAAGCAGGTCACCACCAGTGGCGCGATCGGCGCCTCGGTGGCGCCGGCGAGCATCACGTCCACGGCGCCCTCGAGGATCAGCTCATACGCTCGGCCAACCGAGTCCAGTCCGGCGGTGCAGCCGGTCGAGACGACCGAGACCGGCCCCTCGGCGGCCACCTGCCAGGCCACCTCGACCGCGGTCGAGCTGGGGACGAAATAGTCATACATGTACGGCGACAGGTGGGCCGGGTCCATGCGCCACTCCCGACCGCTGTCCGAGAGGATCACGTACTCTCGCTCGAGACTGGCGGCACCGCCGATGGCACTGCCCACGCTCACCCCCACCCGGGTGGGGTCCAGCTGACCTGGCTCCAGCCCGCTGTCGGCCAGGCAGTCCCGCGCGCACACCGAGGCGAACTGCGCCGGACGGTCCATTCGGCGGATCTCCCGGCGAGTCAAACCAGCGCCCTGCGGGTCGAAGTCACACTCGGCGGCAACCTGGGACCGAAACGGAGCTGGATCGAAGGAAGAAATCGTCCGAGTCGCCGTCCGACCCGACTCCAACAGCTCCCAGAAATTTTTCTTTCCCATCCCGCCGGGCGCGATCACCTCAATTCCGGTGATCACAACTCGTCGGTTCACAGCTACTCCTCAGCTTGTCTCTCGTCATTCACTGTGCCGATTGTTCCTTGAGCCCAGCTCGAATTCGCATCGACCAGCTCCGCTCGCCAGGGTCACGGCAACAGCACGACCTGTCCCGCGTAGTTGAGCCCGGCGCCGAAGGCGATCAGCAGTGCCGGTTGCCCGCTGCGCACCGCACCCGAGCTCAGCAGCCGCTCCATGGCCAGTGGGATCGAGGCGGCCGAGGTGTTGCCGGTGTGCGTCACGTCGTCAGCGACGACCACCGAGGCGGGTAGCCCCAGCCGGTTGGCCAGCACCTCGATCATCCGCAGGTTCGCCTGGTGGGGGATGAAGGCGGCCAGGTCGCTCGGGGTGAGCCCAGCCGCCGCGATGGCCCGCCGGGCCGCGGGCACGATCTCGGCCACCGCCCACCGGAACACCCGCCGGCCGTCCATCACCATGTACGGCGCGGCCTGTGTGGGGTCCGCGCGAAATGCCGCCCACGAGTTGGTCATGCGCAGGGCGTCGTGGGAGGCGCCGTCGGCGCCGCGCACGGTCGGTCCGATCCCGGGGCGGTCTCCGCGGGCCACCAGCACCGCGCCGGCGCCGTCACCAAACAGGAACGCGATCGACCGATCGGTCGATCGTACGATATCGGTCATCCGTTCCGCGCCGATGACCAGCACGTATCCGACCTCACCGGCCGCGACGAGGTTGGCGGCCAGGCCCAGTGCGTGGCAGAACCCCGCGCACGCCGCCGACAGGTCAAAACCGCCCGCCGCGTGCGCGCCGAGGCGGTGCACGACCTCAATGGCCAGCGGTGGCGTCTGCACGACGTTAGACATGCTCGCTACGATTACGCAGCCCAGCTGGGCGGCCTGCACGCCCGCGTCGGCCAGCGCCTTGGCTCCGGCCTCGGTGGCCAGGTGGCCCAGCGGCTCGTGCTCGTCGGCGTGATACCGGCTGACAATGCCCGACCGGGTCTCGATCCATTCCTCGGTCGAATCGATCCGGGTGCAGATCTCGCTGTTGGACACCGTGCGCCGAGGACGGCAGACGCCAATGCCGACAATCCTGGCGTCGCCGGGTGCCGCGACGCGCAGCGCGGTGGTCACGGGTGTTGCCCGGTGCGTCGGGGGCGCATCGGCCCGATGGTGTCCCGAGTGGGTCGAGCCGGTCTCGAGGATCCCTAGGGGCCGCGCTCTCCAGGTGCGCTTGACCGTCGTTCGAGCCCGCCGGACCAGCATTGCGCTCTGAGTTCATTCCCGTCCTGGCTGGAGTGCACAGATGAGTCCGTTCACCGTGGGTGACCTTCGCAAGACCGTCGACTCCTGTCTCGGCGGTGGCGGTGCCCAGCCGTTGACCGACGCCAACCTCGACACCGAACTCGACGAGCTGGGGTACGACTCGCTGTCGATCTATGAGTTCGTCACCAAGCTGCAGGAGGACCTGCACATCGCCATCACCGACGAGGAGATCGACGACCTGCGCACACCTCGCGCAATGATCGATTTCATCAACCGCCGGCTGGCCGAGGCCGCCTGATCCGAGCAGCGGGAAGGAGGACGATGACCGCGACACTGTCCCGGCCGCAGGTCACGGAGCCGGAGTGGACGTTGTGCGCCGGCTGCCAGATGATCCTGTACAGCACACGCTGGAGACGCCACCTCAAGGTCTGCCCGGAGTGCGGCAGGCACGGCGCACTGACCGCCCCGGAACGACTCGAGCAGCTGCTGGACCCCGGTTCGATCGAGCCGCTGGTTTTCACCGTGCAGTCGGTCGACCCGCTGCGGTTCTGTGACACGAAGCCCTACCCGCAGCGCCTGGCCGACGCCCGGGCGCGCACCGGGCTCACCGAGGCGGTCCAGGGCGCCACCGGCACGATCGGAGGCAGCCCAGTGGTGGTGGCGTGCATGGACTTCCGGTTTTTGGGCGGCAGCCTCAGTGCCGCGGTCGGCGAGATCATCACCCGGATCGGCGAGATCGCGCTGCACCGGCGTACCCCGCTGCTGCTGGTGACCGCCTCCGGCGGCGCCCGCATGCAGGAGGGGGCGCTGGCGCTGATGCAGATGGCCAAGACCAGCGCGATGCTGGCCCGGCTCGACGCCGCCGGCCTGCTCACCATCTCGCTGATCACCGACCCCACCTTCGGTGGCGTGGCCGCCTCGTTCGCGACGCTGTGTGACGTGACGATCGCCGAGCCCGGGGCGCGGCTGGGCTTCGCCGGCCGGCGAGTGCTCGAGCAGACCCTCGGCCAGCGCCTGCCCGAGAACTTCCAGACCGCCGAGTTCCTGCTCGAGCGGGGGTTCCTCGACTTCATCGCGCCGCGCGCGCGGCTGCGGGGTGAGCTGGCCATCGTGCTGCGGGCCGGCACCAGCCACCGGCAGGCGCCGGTGCGGTTGTGCCCGCACGGCAACGAGGTGGTGGTGCACGACCCAGCCCGGCTGGCCCAGACCGACGCCGCGACGGCGGTCCGCCGGGCCCGGCGGATCACCCGTCCGACCACGCTGGACTACGCCGCCATGCTGCTGGAGGAGTTCCGCGAGCTGGCCGGCGACCGAGCCTCCGGGGACTGCGCCGCGGTGGTGGGCGGGCTCGGGCGGCTACACGGCAGGTCCGTCGTCCTCATCGGCCACCAGAAGGGCCACGATGCCACCGAGCTGCGACGGCGCAACTTCGGCATGCCCAACCCGGCCGGTTACCGCAAGGCGGGACGGCTGCTGCGGCTGGCCAGCAAGCTCGGCCTGCCGGTTATCACGTTGATCGACACGCCCGGCGCCAACCCCGGCCGGCAGGCCGAGGAGCAGGGCCAGGCCACCGCCATCGCGGAGAACCTCAAGCTCATGGCGGCGCTACCGGTCCCGGTGGTCAGCGTCATCACCGGCGAGGGCGGCAGCGGCGGCGCGCTCGCGCTCGGCGTGGCAAACCGGGTCCTCATGTGGCAGGACGCGGTGTACTCGGTGATCAGCCCGGAGGGCTGTGCGGCGATCCTGTGGCATGATCCTGCCGCCGCCACGCACGCGGCCACCGCACTGAAGCTGCAGGCTCGCGACCTGCTGGAGCTGGGCGTGGTGGACGGGGTAATCCTGGAGCCCGACGGTGGTGTGGATGCCGACCCGATGCTGGCGGCGCAGTGGCTGGGCATCGCGCTGTCGGGTTGCCTCAGTGAGCTGGCCGGGCTGCGCGGCAGTCAGGTCCGCGCCGACCGCCAGGCCCGCTTCGGCCGCTTCGGCGCGGACCTCGTCAGCTTCCCCCCAGGCACCGACTCGGGCTACGCCGCTGACGTCGTCGACGAGGCGTCGTGACCGAGACGGTGGCCACCGACCACGAGTACCACGGTGACGCCCAGCGCTGCGCGTTGCTGGCCGAGGTCCGGGGGTCGGTCCTGCGACTGCTAGCCGAGCTGCCGCGGATGCCGCAGCGGGTCAGGGTGAGCGCGCGGGACGTCGCCGTGGAGTTGCAGTGGCCGGCGCCCGGCCCGCTGCCCCCGGTGACGGTGGTCGCCACCGAGGCACCCGCGCTCGCGGTGACGGACCTCGCGGTGACCGGTCCCGACGGGCCGCCGCCCCCGCGGGGCCACCAGGTCACCGCGCCGACCGTCGGCACCTTCTACCGCGCACCCGAGCGGGGTGCCCTCCCATTTGTCGAGGTCGGCGACGTGGTAAGTCCCGGCCATCAGGTCGCGATCCTGGAGGTGA
Source organism: Pseudonocardiaceae bacterium (assembly GCA_050699575.1). Taxonomy (GTDB): domain Bacteria; phylum Actinomycetota; class Actinomycetes; order Mycobacteriales; family Pseudonocardiaceae. Next base: position 9,132 of record JBOHFG010000149.1, on the reverse strand, counting down.
TGAAGCTCATGCTGCCGGTGGAGGCCGACCGCCATGGGGTGGTCGCCGAGGTGCTCCGGCGCGATGGCCAACCCGTTGAGTTCGGTGAGCCACTGTTCGTCCTCGACCTCGTCGAGCAGGGATGACCGTGTTCGAGAAGGTGCTCATCGCTAACCGGGGCGAGATTGCGCTGCGGGTGCTGCGCGCCTGCCGTGAGCTGGGCGTTGCGACCGTCGTCGGGCACTCCACCCGAGATGCCGGCAGCCGGGCCGGGCAGCTGGCCGACGAGACGGTGCAGCTCGGCCCCGCGGCAACCAAGCTCAGCTACCTTAACGCCGCGGCGGTCCTGCAGGCCGCGCTGAACACCGGCGCGGACGCGATCCACCCCGGCTACGGTTTCCTGTCCGAGGACCCGGACTTCGCTGAGGCCTGTGAACGCAACGGGATCACGCTGATCGGCCCGCCCGCGGCGGTGATGGCGAAACTGGGCAGCAAGGTCAGCGCCCGGGCGCTGATGTTGAGGGAGGGCCTGCCGCTGCTGCCGGGCAGCACCGAAGCGCTGGAGCTGGCCGAGGTGACCGAGCTTGCGGCGCGGGTCGGCTTCCCGCTGCTGATCAAGGCAACCGCCGGCCGGGGCGGCCGGGGGATGGAGGTGGCCTGGGACGCCCGCTCGCTGCCCGCGGTGTTCCGCCGGACCCAGGCGAGCGCGGCCGCGCTATTCGGTGACGCTCGAGTGTACGCGGAGCGCTACCTGCAACACGCCCGTCACGTCGAGGTCCAGGTCTTTGCTGACCAGCACGGCCAGGTCAGCCACCTCGGCGAGCGGGACTGCAGCATCCAGCGCCGCCACCAGAAGCTCATTGAGGAGTCACCGGCACCGGCCCTGCCCGGCGAGCTGGTGAAGCGGATACGTCACGCCGCGGTGCGCGGTGCGCGGGCCGCCGGCTACCAGGGCGCCGGAACCTTCGAGTTCCTGGTCGACGAGCAGGACAACTTCTACTTCATGGAGGTCAACTGCCGTATCCAGGTGGAGCACCCGGTGACCGAGATGGTCACTGGGGTCGATCTGGTCGCCGAGCAGATCAGGGTTGCCTCGGGGCTGCCGCTGACGTGGTCACAGCACGACATTGTGCTGCGCGGCGCCGCGATCGAATGCCGGATCAACGCCGAAAATCCGCAGTGCCAGTTCGCCCCGACCCCTGGGACGATCACCGAGTTCACCCTGCCCGGTGGGCCGTTCGTGCGGGTGGACACGCATGCCCGCCCGGGGTATCGGGTACCGCCAGAGTACGACCCGCTGATCGCGAAGGTCATCGTCTGGGCACCCGACCGCGAGGGTGCCATCGCCCGCATGCGGTGCGCGCTCGACGAATTCATCGTGCGCGGCCCGGGCATCAGCACTACCACCGGGTTCCTGCGCGACATGCTGGATTCCCCGACGTTTCGCAGGGTGGAGCACTCCACGTCCACCCTCGACGACGTGGCCCAACGACCAGCGGTGCCCGGATGAGAAAGTTCGCCACATCCCAAGCCCTGCTGCCGGAGGTCGGCAACACCCTGGGCACCAGTGCCTGGCACCAGATCGACCAGCAGATGATCGACCGCTTCGCCGCTCTCGGCGGAGACCACCAGTGGATCCACCGGGTCGGGCCACAGGCTGATCGGGGTCCCTATGGGCGTCCGATCGCGCACGGCTTCCTTACCCTGTCCCTGCTCAACACCATGCTCGACGAGGTCTTCCAGATTGGTGGTGTGGAGCTCACCCTGAACAAAGGACTTGACCGGCTCCGGTTCATCAGCCCGGTGCCGGCCGAGGCGCGGATCCGGGCCACCGCCGTCCTGACCTGCTTTCGGCCACGTCCCCGAGGGTACAGCGAGGCCACCCTGCACGTCACCGTCGAGATCGAGGGACACCACCGCCCCGCCTACACCGTGGATATTTCAGTGCTCTACCGGGTGGTGTACTGCTCACCGCCCGGTTGACCTGACCCGCACTACCTGCAACAAGGAGAAGAGAATGTCGCAGTCGGGTACCCGAGAAGTGGAGCACGAAATCAAGGTGCTTGCGCCGTCTGAAACTGTATATCAAATCATCGCCGAGGTGGCGAACTGGCCGCAGATCTTTCCGCCGAGCGTACATGTCGAGTATCTCGAACGTGGTGCGGAGGAAGAACTAATTCAGATCTGGGCTACCGCCAACGGTGAAGCGAAGACCTGGACGTCTCGCCGGGTACTGGACTCGACGGCGCTACGCGTCGAGTTCCGCCAGGAGGTGTCCCAGCCGCCGGTCGGTGCGATGGGTGGCGCGTGGGTGGTCGAGCCGATCTCGGACGGCGAATCCCTGGTGCGGCTGCAGCACGATTATCGGGCCGTTGATGACGATCCGAAGAAGCTGGATTGGATTGAGATGGCGGTGGACCGCAACAGTCGTGCCGAACTGGCTGCGTTGAAGACCAATGCGGAACTGGCGACCAGGGCACCCGAGCTTTTTTTGATCTTTGATGACATCGTGCAGATTGACGGATCGGCGAAAGATACCTATGATTTCATCAACGAGGCGCAACTGTGGTCGGAGCGGTTGCCGCACGTCGCCAGGGTGTCCTTGCGGGAAGACGTGCCGGGGTTGCAGTTCCTAGAGATGGACACTCGGACCAGGGATGGCTCCGTGCACACCACCACGTCGGTGCGGGTGGCTTTTCCGTACACCAAGATTGTATACAAGCAGATCCAGACACCCGCGCTGATGACGCTGCATACGGGGCACTGGTTGGTGGAAGAGAAAACCGGCGGAGTGGCCGCAACCGCCCGACACACCGTGGTGATCAATGACGTGAACATCGCGAAGGTACTCGGCGACGAAGCATCCATTGATGATGCCAGGACGTTTGTCCGCGCCGCGCTGAGCGCGAACAGCTTGGCGACGTTGGGGCATGCCAAGGAGTACGCGGAAAACCAACGTTAGACGGTGGGGTTGCGCAGCCAGCCCAGGGTGAACCGGTACTCGGTTTCCATCAGCCTGCTAACGCTATCCGCGATGACCTTCTCCACCTGGCCGCCGATCAGTGGCAGTTCGACGGTGGCGGTGAGCTGGGCGTCCAGCACGCATCCGGCGGGGTCGGACGTGAAGCGCATGGCCCCGGTGACCGTCCCCGGAGCCCCGTCGACCACCGCGTGTACCCGGCCACCGGAGCTGGTCCAGGTCTCGGTCCGGTGGATCGTCAAATCGTTGGGTAACATAGCGCGCAGGAAGGGCGGCAGTGCGTCCTCGGGCACCGCCTGCTGTAACACGATGGTGACGCCGCGCTCGTCCTGCTCGTGCGATACCAGCTCAGCTCGTGGCCCGCCTACGGCGCGCAGCTTAGCCCGCAGGTAGGTCGGGTCGGTGAGGACCCGCTGGATCAGCTCCGGTGTCTCGGAGTACCGGTGCCGTAGCGCCACTCGGCTGGCCATGATCTGAAGGCTACCGTGGGCGCCCGTGACGACTCCCACACCGGTGAGCCATAGATTCGATCTTGCCCCGTTCACCACCCTGCGGCTGGGTGGCCCAGCCCGCCGCCTCGTGATGGCCAGCACGGCACAGTCCTGCGTCGATGCGGTGCGTGCTGCTGATACCGCCGGGGAGCCGCTGCTGCTGCTGGCCGGCGGGTCCAACCTGGTCATCGGGGACAACGGGTTCGACGGCACCGTGGTACGGATGGCCAGTACGGGGTTACGCATCGACGGTGCTGGTGTGCTGCACGTCGCCGCTGGGGAAAACTGGGACGCGGTGGTCGCGCACACCATGGCGGCTGGCTACGGGGGCCTGGAGTGCCTGTCCGGCATTCCGGGGTCCGTCGGTGCGACCCCGGTGCAGAACGTGGGCGCGTACGGCGTGGAACTGTCCGACCTGCTGCGCGACGTCGATCTCTATGACCGTCGGCGAGGTGTGGTGCGCACCGTGCCGGTGTCCGGGTTGGGGCTGGGCTACCGGACCAGCGTGCTCAAGGGCACCGATGCTGCCGTGGTCCTTGAGATCCGGCTTGCGCTGCGGGGCGATGGGCTCTCCGCCCCGATCCGCTACCCCGAGCTGGCCCGCACGCTCGACGTCGAGCCCGGCACCCGAGTGCCTGCGGCGCTGGCCCGGGCTGCCGTGCTGGACCTGCGCAGGGGCAAGGGAATGGTGCTCGATCCCACTGACCACGACACCTGGTCGGTGGGATCCTTCTTCACCAACCCGATGCTGGACGCCGCCCGAGCTGCTGTCGTGCTCGAGCGGATCCGGGCGCGGGTGGGCCCGGAGGTGGTGGTGCCGCAGTACCCTGGTGATGGACCTGGGTGGACCAAGCTCTCTGCCGCCTGGCTGATCGAGCGGGCCGGATTCGCCCGAGGTCACCCGGCCCAGGGTGGCCGAGTTGCGCTGTCTGGCAAGCACACGCTGGCGCTGACCAACCGCGGCGGGGCACGTACGGCGGATCTCCTCGCCCTCGCGCGGCAGATCCGCGACGCCGTCACCGCCTGTTTCGGCGTGACCCTCAATCCCGAACCAGTACTCGTCAACTGCACGCTCTAAACCCAGGGGATGGCGGGCAAGATGGGCTCCGTGATCGGGCGGGTTGCGGTGTTGTCTGTGCATACGTCGCCGTTGGATTCGCCGGGTACTGGGGATGCTGGGGGGATGAACGTCTACATCGTGCAGACGGCTACCCGGCTCGCGCGGCGTGGCGTCGAGGTCGAGGTCTTCACCCGAGCCACCTCCTCGGGACTGCCTCCGGTGGTGGACCTCGCCCCTGGGGTCACCGTGCGGCACATCACGGCAGGACCCTACGAGGGTCTGGCCAAGAACGACCTGCCGGCACAGCTGTGCGCCTTCACCGCTGGGGTGCTGCGGGCCGAGGCGCACCGCGAGCCGGGCTACTACGACGTGGTGCACTCGCACTACTGGCTGTCCGGTCAGGTCGGGTGGTTGGCCCGGGACCGCTGGGGAGTGCCGCTGGTGCACACCGCGCACACGCTGGCCAAGGTGAAGAACGCCGCGCTGGCCCACGGTGACGTTCCGGAGCCACACACTCGAGTGATCGGCGAGCAGCAGGTGGTGGACGAAGCCGACCGGCTGGTCGCCAACACCGCGGCGGAGACCGCGCAGCTCATCGAGCTCTACGGCGCTGATCCGGCCCGCACCGCCACCATTGCCCCGGGAGTCGACCTGGAGCTCTTCACACCGGGATCCCAGGACGCCGCCCGAGCCGGGTTGGGTTTGCCGCTCGACGCCGTGGTGCTGGCCTTCATCGGTCGCATCCAGCCACTCAAGGGGCCTGACGTGCTGTTGCGCGCGGCGGCCGAGATGCTGCGCCGCGACCCGGCACTGCGCGATCGGCTGCGGGTGCTGGTGGTGGGCGGACCTTCGGGCAGTGGGCTGGCCGAACCCACTGCGCTGCACCAGTTGGCCGTGGAGCTGGGGATCTCGGAGCAGGTGATGTTCGCTCCACCGCAGGGTGGGGCGGCGCTGGTCGGGGTGTATCGCGCCGCTGATGTGGTGGCAGTGCCCAGTTACAGCGAGTCCTTCGGCCTGGTGGCGCTGGAGGCACAGGCATGCGGGACGCCGGTGGTCGCCGCGGGAGTGGGTGGCCTGCCGATGGCGGTGGCCGACGGGGTGTCCGGCCGGTTGGTGGGGAGTCACCATCCGGCCGACTGGGCCGACGTGCTTTCGGCCGTGTCGTTGCACCTACACCAGCGCCAAGTACTTGCCGCTGGTGCCGCCCTGCATGCCCGCCGATTCTCCTGGGAGCGCACTACTGAGGCTCTGCTGCGGGTGTACTCCGAGGCGACGGCTGCCTACCGGATGGACGCTCTGGAGCGCGAGGTGGCGGTGTGAGCGGACCGGAGCAGCTGGATCAGGTTATCGCCGGTGTGGTGGACGGGGCCGGGCTCGCGCACGAGCGTCGTGGACCGGGCAGTTTCCTCATCACCTTGCCCGGCAACACGAAGCTGCAGACCACCTGCTGGGTGGTGGTCGGCCGGTACGGGGTACTCGTGGAGGCTTTCGTGTGCCGGCATCCCGACGAGGCACCCGAGGCTGTCTACCGCTGGCTGCTGCGCCGCAACGCGCGGTTGTACGGCGTGCACTATGCGCTGGACCAGGCTGGTGACATTTATCTGGTCGGTCGCCTGGCCCACCACGCGGTGACCGCCGAGGAGTTGGACCGAGTTCTGGGCCAGGTCGTCGAGGCTGCTGATGGTGACTTCAACACCCTGTTGGAGATCGGGTTCGCCTCCTCGATCCGGCGTGAATGGGCCTGGCGGGTGGCCCGTGGCGAGTCTGTGCGCAACCTCGCCGCATTCGAACACCTGGTGCGTTGACTCTCACTACGGGGGTGGTGGCGGGGCGGCCCGGGGAGAGGGGGAGTCGCACACTCAGGCTCGCCCCGCCACTGTTGTCCCGCGTGAACGGATCCTGCTGAGCGGGGGGACACCCAGGGATCCTGGCGGGCCGCGGTCCGACGGGGGAGGCCGAACCGCGGGCTGTGCTCACCTGCCGGGAAGCGCGACGGGAGCGGCGAGGAGAGCGGTGACACACTCTCAGTCAGGGGCCAGGATCTCAAGACCTTCCCAGTAGTTGACCCGACTGTGACCCGATTGGACTACACCACCTGTCGGTGTCCGGACACCGGCCAGGTGGCAAGTAACACATCCGAGGGCTGCAGCGACAACACAGTGAGTGCAGGCACAGTTGCTCAGCGAGACTATCCTTGATCAGCTGCTTCGGGGACGGGAAAACGTGAGGGCATGACGTGCGGCCGGACCGCCGGTTGTAAGCTGCCCCGATCTCTGGGAGGTAGATGCACATGAGCATGGCAGCGATCCTGGCCGAATTGCCGGACATGTGGCGCAGTGTGCTGCATGCTCATGTTCCTGACTCGCAGGGTCGTTGCTTGGCCTGCCGCGACGACAATGGCGTCGCTGCTCCTTGGCCGTGTCTGACCCGAGAGGTCGCCGAGGAAGCCAAGTATCTCTACGAGGGCGGGCTACCGGGCACCTTCAGCGGTCGCCATGCCGCCCGCACCTGCAATCAACCTGCCTGCCAGACATGGGAGACATAGCGCAGGGAACCGCTACCAGCCAGCCTTTCCCGGGGGGCGGGGGAAGCGGGTGGTAGGCGGTTCCCTGCAACGACGGTGGGGGTGTCAGCAGGGGTTCCAGTACACCGTCGTTGACGATTAATGTACGGGTAACCCTGTAGTCACGGCCAGCGCCCGATCGGGCCCATTTAGTTGACGCTGGGTTGGTCACCATTCAGCACATTCAGTCTCTGGCCCCGCCGGATCGTGGGGTAGCGGGACCTGGCAGGCTGGTGGTATGACCCTGGGGACCCTGGTGCTGCTCCGCCACGGCGAGAGCGAGTGGAATGCCAAGAATCTGTTCACCGGGTGGGTGGACGTGCCGCTGTCGGCTCGCGGCGAGCGCGAGGCGGTGCGGGGCGGGGAGCTGATGTGTGCGGCCGGGCTGCTCCCGGATGTGGTGCACACGTCTGTGTTGCGCCGCGCGATCAGCACTGCCCACCTCGCGCTCGACGTCGCTGACCGGCACTGGATCCCGGTGCGCCGCGACTGGCGGCTCAACGAGCGGCACTACGGCGCGCTGCAGGGCATGGACAAGACGCAGATCCGCCAAGAGTACGGCGATGAGCAGTTCGCGCTGTGGCGCCGCTCCTACAACACCCGGCCACCGTCGATAGCGCGTGGCAGCGAGTTCAGCCAGGATGGCGACTCGCGGTACTCCGGCGTGGAGATCCCCAGCGCCGAGTGCCTGGCCGACGTGGTGGTTCGGCTGCTGCCGTACTGGGAGTCATCGATCGTGCCGGACTTGCGCGCCGGGCGCACCGTGCTGGTGGCCGCACACGGCAACTCGCTGCGCGCGTTGGTCAAGTATTTGGATGAGATCAACGCGCAGACCATCGTCAGCCTCAATATCCCGACTGGCATCCCGCTGCGGTACGATTTTGTTGATCATCTGGAGGGTGACGGTCGGTTGCGGCCAGTCACTCGCGGCGGGAGCTATCTCGATCCTGAAGCGGCCGCTGAGGCCACCGCCGCGGTCGCCCAGCAAGGCCGGTAATTGTCTGTCCGAGCACCGGTGGATGAACCGGCGGTGAACGAGGGACGAAAATTACCCCTAATGTGCGGATTTACGGTCACTCGTTGTTCGCCGACCCTTGGGGTTCCACACCTTCAGGTGTTTACGATTGCCACGTGACACTCGTAACCATCATGTTCGCCGCGATCGGCACGCTGATGGTCGGGCTGGTGGTGGGGATTCTGATCAGCCGGCGGGCCCGGACGCCGCCGCCGGAGCCCCCTGACGGCGTGACGGTGGCTGACTTGGTCCAGCGGGTCGTGCTCTCCTCGCACAACGGTGTGGTGCTGCTCGACCAGAGGGGCGACGTGGTGCTGGCCAATCCGCCCGCCGTCGAGTTGGGCCTGGTCCATGGATCACGCCCGGATGAGCGCGCGTGCAAGGCTGCCGAGCAGGTACGCAACACCGGCCAGGTGGTTCAGGTCGATCTCTCGCCGCTGAACCAGAGTGCCCGTGCCGGTCGCGGGCCTACTGCCGTGCTCGGCGAGGTTCGGCCGCTGGGTGACGAGTTCACGGTGATTGACGCGTCCGACGAGTCTGATGCGGTTCGGCTGGAAGCGACTCGGCGGGATTTCGTGGCGAATGTGAGTCATGAGTTGAAGACACCGGTGGGAGCGATGGCGTTGTTGGCGGAGGCGGTGCTGGATGCGGCTGATGATCCGCATGAGGTACGTCGGTTTGGGACGAAGATTTTGAATGAGGCGAACCGGTTGGGCACGTTGGTGACGGAGTTGATTGCGTTGTCGCGGTTGCAGGGTGCTGAGCGGTTGCCGGAGTTGGGTGCGGTGGAGGTCGACACGGTGGTGGCGGAGGCGTTGGCTCGGTGTCGGTTGGTTGCGGAGTCGGCGGGTATTCGGATCGCGGTGGATCCGCCGAGTGGGTTGTTGCTGAAGGGGGATGCGACGTTGTTGGTGACGGCGTTGTCGAACTTGGTGGACAACGCGGTGTCGTACTCGCCTGGGGGGAGTCCGGTGTCGGTGAGTCGGCGGTGGGTGGAGGGTGTGGTGGAGATCGCGGTGACTGATCGTGGTCTGGGGATCGCTC
>JBOHFG010000148.1:0-22714 GCA_050699575.1 Pseudonocardiaceae bacterium | reverse complement strand
GCGCATCCACGGAGATCTCGATGCCCGGAGCCAGCGCGCCGCCGAGGAACTCCCCCCGCGCGCTGACGACGTCGAAGTTGGTGGAGGTGCCGAAGTCCACCACGATCGCCGGGCCACCGTAGAGGGTGTAGGCGGCCAGCGTGTTGACGATCCGATCAGCGCCCAGCTCGCGTGGGTTGTCATAGAGCAACGGCACCCCGGTGCGCACCCCGGCCTCCACGATCACCCGGGGCAGCTGCGGCCAGTACCTGTCCACCATCGTCTTCAGCTCACGCAGCAACGCGGGCACCGTGGACAGCGCGGCAATACCGGTGATCTTGCCGACGTAGTCGCCGAGCAGCCCGCGGACAGTCAGCGCCATCTCGTCGGCGGTCATCCTGGCGTCGGTGCGCATCCGCCAGTCGTGCACGGGTGTGGAGGCCGAGCTGGTGCCCCCGCGATCACCATCGAAGAGCCCGAGGACGATGTTGGTGTTGCCGATGTCTACGGCGAGCAGCACTCGGTAACCCCCATCAGCTCGCCACCGGCCGGGGCGTATGCCGGGTTGCTGCCCTGGTGCGCGATCCGGTTGTGGGCGTCGACGAACACCACCCGGGGCCGGTAGTGCCGCGACTCGGCCTCATCCATCGTGCCGTACGAAATGATGATCACCAAGTCGCCGGGTGTCACCAGATGCGCGGCAGCACCGTTGATCCCGATCACGCCGCTGGCTCGCGCACCGGGGATGACATAGGTCTCCAGCCGGGCCCCATTGGTGATATCCACGATCGCCACCCGCTCGCCGACGAGCAGATCGGCGGCGTCCATGAGGTCCTCGTCCACCGTCACCGACCCCACATAGTGCAGATCGGACTGGGTGACGGTGGCCCGGTGAATCTTGGACTTCAGCATCGTCCGGAACATCACGGGGCTCCTCGTCCATTCGAGTCGGGGACACCGAGGTGCAGGCCGACGTTATCGATCATCCGCGTGGTCCCGACGGTGGCGGCCAGCAGCAGCCGGGCCGGTCCCCACACTGGGGCAGGGCCGAGCTGGGGGTCACGCAGCACTAGATAGTCGAGTACGACGGCGGGCTGCCCGGCCAGCACCTCGCCGGCGGCCGCGAGCACCGCGTCAGGGCCATGCTCACCGGCGTGGGCTCCGGCCGTCAGGGCCGCTGGCAACACGGCCGCGACGGACCGCGCCTCGGCGTCGAGGTGGACGTTGCGGGAGGACAGCGCGAGCCCGTCAGCGTCGCGTACCGTGGGCACCCCAACCACCTGCACACCCATCCGCAGGTCGGCCACCATCCGCTGGACGAGCACCAACTGCTGGTAGTCCTTCTCGCCGAAGAACGCCCGATCCGGCCCGACGATCCCGAACAGGGTGGCCACCACGGTGAGCACGGCAGTGAAATGACCCGGCCTGCTGGCACCCTCCAGCTCAGCACCCAGCGCCGCGGGCACCACGGTCGTCCCGCAGCCGGGCGGGGACATCGTTTCCAGGCGAGGCGCGAACACCAGGTCCACGCCCTCTTCCCGGCACAGGGCCAGATCAGCGTCCCACCGGCGCGGGTAGCGGTCCAGATCGTGGCGGGACTCGAACTGCAGGGGATTGAGAAAGATCGACACCACCGTGCACGCATCCGGAGTGGCCCGGGCGGCCCGGATCAGCGCGCGGTGGCCGGCGTGCAGCGCCCCCATCGTCGGCACCAGCACGACCTGCCCCAGTGCGCGGGTCAGCGCAGCAGGGTCGTGGCAGACGGTCAGCACACCCGTCACCGTCGCTCCTGCAAGGACTCGCGGATCTGGCTGGCGGCCGCCGGTGCCAGCAACCCGGCCGCCTCGGCTCGGTCGGCAGTCCTGGCCGCCTGCGCGCGGTAGGGTTCGAGCAGCTCCGGGGCAGACTCCGCGAGCACCCGCAGGTGCAGCCGCACCGTGTCGAGGTCGCCGCGAGCCACCGGCCCGGTCAGCGCGCGATCGCCATGGCGCAGCGTGTTGTCCAGTGTCGCCTCCAGCAGCGGGCCCAGCAACCGCTCAGCGGGCACCACACCGGCATGTTCCAGCGCGTCGACCGCGTCGCGCACCAGGGTGGCCAGATGGTTGGACCCGTGCGCCAGCGCCGCGTGGTATAGCGGCCGGGCCTCCGGCGGGACGCGCACCGGCTCCGCGCCCATCTCCAGGACCAGCGCCTCCCCGACACTCCAGCCGGTCTCATCGGCCACCGTGACGCCGACACAGGACGCCGCCAACCGGGCAACGTCCTCCGCGCGTCCGGTGAAGGTCATCGCAGGATGCAGCGCGAGCGGGAGCACGCTCACCACGATGGCCGACGCCAGCAGGTCCACTCCGCGAGCGCCACTGGTGTGCACCACGATCTGACCGGCCCGAAACGCCCCGGTTCTGGCGAGCCCAACCACCAGGCCCGGCAACACCTCGTCGGGGACGGCCAGCAACACCAGATCCGACCGCCGCACCACGTCGTCGGGAGGCAACACCGGCGCATCGGGGAGCAGGTTCGCGGCACGGCGCAGCGATGCTCGGGACACCGCGCTGACGCCAACCACTACATGGCCGGCACCAGTGAGCGCTGCGCCGAGCACCGACCCCACCCGGCCGGCAGATACCACACCTACGGCGAGCCGGGCCGGGCGGTCGGCAACGCCGTTGGACGCGGATGCATCCGACCGTGGCATCGTCGCCCTCCAGATGTTCCAGTCCCGCGCTGGCCGCAGGTACCGGACTGCCGCAGAGTAACCCTCCTGGAGCCCTTCGCGCCGGTCCAGGTGAGCAGCTTCACCCCCCAGCCCTCCGGGTACCCAGCGCTACTCGGGGTTACGTCGACGCCGGGGTTCCGGCGCTACCCCATGTGCCGCCAACAAGTCGCTCACCGTCCGTTGTGCTTGGGCCGCCGGCACTGACGATGGGCTGGACCCCCCATGCCTGCCTTGAACAGGGGAAATGTGATTGTTCACCGGGGACGGGGCTGACCACCAGCTCGACGTTGCACGGCCGGGGCCGAAACCGGTGGAGCCGGGCGTTGGATGGACGGGCAACGGGAACACGCGAGCCGGCTCGGCGACTCGGTCCACCAGCGGATTCCCACCCACCAGCCGGTCCAGGTTAGCCCGCATGGCCGCCAGCTCGGCGCGCAACTCGACGATCTCGCTGCGCTGCGACAGCTCGGCCTGCTCGCGGAGCTCGCGCTCGACAGCAAGGATGTGCTCCCGCCGGGCAGCCACCTCACGCTCCAGCTCAAGCTGGTAGACCGTCCGCAACTGATCGACCTGGTCGACGCACGAGCTGGAGTCGCGCCGCATCCGCGCCACCGCGAAGGCTCCGAGCAGCGCCGCCCACAACGCGGCAACCAGACCCAGCCTCAGCAGGCGGGCATCGTAGGTTCCCAGGGCGAGCACTACCGCGGCCGCCGAGACCAGCACAAAAGTACCGATCATCAGGACCCGACCGCTCCCGCGTGGCAACGGATGCTCGTCGATCACGGACATGGCGCACACAGTACCGGCTGGCGCACCTGAGGTGACCTTGCGGCGGTGACAGGCAGCTGTCGTGCGGTGAACAGAAAGCCGCGGGCCGATCAGCCGTCGTCCGGCTCCGGGTCATCGGGCCCGTCGGGGGTCCGGCAGCAGTGCTCCAACCACAGCGCGGCCGCCACCAACGCCCCCGCGCAGACCGCCCCAACTGCAGCGGTGCCGGTGTCCGCGGCTGCGGACTGCAGCTGCGACCGCAAGGGCAGCACGTAGCCGAGCACCCCCAACCAGGCCCCCCCAGTGATGGCGCCGGCCAGCGAGGACGCCTTGGCCAGCACAACGGCTTTCGCGGCGGTGAGCGCCTGCACCGCCCGGGCACCCGGGCGCTGCTGGATCCGCGCCCGCAGTGTCACCCCCAGCACCACCTCGGCGGCCGCGAAGACGAGCGGGGTAGTGCCGGCCAGCTGCGGGAAGGTGGGCATCTCGCCGTAGGACAGCCGCAGCAGCAGGTTCACCAGCACCGCCGCGATCGCGCCGGCGGTGACCAGATCACGGGCCCGGGTGAACGTCATGGCGAACCCAGCACCAGGTCGTCGCGGCGCCGCACACTGCGCCGCTCGGCGGCCGACAGTGCGGCGACCAACTCGGCCACCGGACCATGGCCGGCCAGCTCCGCGTAGGGTGCCACGTCCAGCCAGGGCACCAGCACGAAGGCCCGCTGGTGGGCGCGCGGGTGCGGCAGGGTCAGCTGGGGATCGTCCCGGCGGATGTGCTCCACGTCAATCACATCGACGTCCAGGGTGCGCGGCCCCCACCGAAGGTGGCGGGTGCGCCGCGCGGCGGCCTCACAACACTGTCCACGGCGTAGCCACTCCTGCGCATCGGCATCCTGGTCCGCAACCAGCACCACAGCATTGAGGAACTCCTCCTGCTGCACACCCCCCCAGGGCGCCGTCGAGTACACCGGCGACACCGCCACCACCACCTCCCCCAACATCTCGACGCACCCCCGCAAGTACCCCACCCGATCCCCCACATTCGACCCGATCGACAACACCGCGCTACTCACCCCGCGCCCCCGCCCGCGTTCTGCATCCAGAACGCGGTCATGGGAGAGCGTTCCGGGAGCGGTGGGTGGTGACGGAGACGTCGGCAAAAGTGTGGGAGAGGGGGGCTTGAGGTTTGTGGACGGTGACCTCGACGGCGTGCACGCGCGGGTCGGTCAGTACGGCGGTGGCGATGCGGGCGGCCAAAGTCTCGATCACATTACAGGGCTCGCCGCCGACAATCCGGGCAACTTGCTGGGCCAGCACAGCGTAGTCCAGCGTCTCGGACAGCTGATCCGTGGCCGCGGCGGGACCGAGGTCCAGCCAGACCGTCACGTCGACAACGAACTCCTGCCCGTGCGCTCGCTCGTAGTCGTGCACCCCGTGCCGGCCACGCACCCGCAGCCCAGTGAGGGTGATCCGATCACCATCGATGTGTGGGGTCATGGCGAGCCACCTGCTGGGGTGCCGGCGCCGGCCCGCCAGGCCCTGGCGACGGCGACGGCGTCGCATGAGCCAGCGGCGTCGTGCACGCGGACCCCCCAGACACCGGCTGCGGCGGCGAGCGCGGATACCGCAGCGGTGGCGGTGTCCCGGCCGTCGCAGCGACGGAGCGTGCCGTCCACGCCGGCCAGCATCGTGCCCAGAAACCGTTTGCGCGACGCCCCGACGAGCACCGGGAACCCCAGCTCGGTCACCGCATCAAGGTGGCCCAGCAGCGTCCAGTTGTGCGCCGCCGTCTTGGCGAAGCCGAACCCGGGATCCAGCACCAGCGCGCCGGGGTCCACCCCGGCGCGCACCGCGGCGTCGACCCGGGCCACCAGCTCGGCGCGCACCTCGGCAACCACGTCGACGTAGCTGGCCAGCTCGTCCATCCGGTCGCTGGGCCCGCGCCAGTGCATGAGGATCCACGGCACCCGGCAGCGGGCCATCGTCGCTGCCATCGCGGGATCAGCCAGACCGCCGGAGACATCGTTGACCATGATCGCGCCGGCTTCCAGGGCTGTCTCGGCGACCGCCGCGCGAGTGGTGTCCACGCAGCACGGCACACCGCTGGCAACCAGCTCGCGCAGTACCGGGATCACCCGGGTGGTCTCGGTGCACGCATCGACGCGGCTTACCCCCGGACGGGTGGACTCGCCCCCGACATCGACCAGGTCAGCCCCCTGCGCGCGCAGCGCAATGCCGTGGGCCACCGCGCCATCGCGGTCCAGATACCGCCCACCGTCACTGAAGGAGTCGGGAGTGACGTTGAGAATGCCAATCACCACACAGCGGCCCGGATCAGGAAGCGCCGGGTGCACGGTCACCTCCTTAGCATCAGGTTCAGCACCTCGCTGCGGGAGGAGGCACTGGTCTTGAACATCCCCCGGACAGCCGACGTGGTGGTGGTCGAGCCTGGTTTGCGGACACCGCGCATCGCCATGCAGAGATGTTGTGCCTCGATGACCACGATTGCCCCCCGCGGCTCCAGCCGACGCACCAGCGCGTCGGCGACCTGTGAGGTGAGGCGTTCCTGAACCTGGGGGCGCTTCGCGTAGAGGTCGACCAGCCGGGCCAGCTTGGACAGCCCGGTGACCCGGCCGGCCGCATTCGGGATATAGCCGACGTGTGCCAGGCCATGAAACGGCACCAGGTGGTGCTCGCACTGGCTGTACATCGGAATGTCTTTGAGCAGCACGAGTTCATCGTGCCCTTCGTCGAAGGTTCGTTCCAGCACCATGTCGGGGTCGAGGAACAGGCCAGCGAACATCTCCTGGTAGGCCCGGGCCACCCGGGCCGGGGTCTCCCGCAACCCGTCCCGGTCCGGATCCTCCCCGCAGGCGATCAGCAACTCACGCACCGCCGCCTCAGCCCGGACCTGATCGAAAACTCGGTGCGCGCCCACGTCGAACTGAGACATACCGGGTTGGGAATCCCGTCGTCCGACTCAACCAGCAGTCGGCTGGTTGTCGCTGGGGGGCTCCTGCGGTGGGGGAGTTGCCGGTGGCGCGGGTCGCCAGGAGGGAGCGGGCGGTTCGGTAGCGGGTCGCCACCCCGGTGGGGCGCCATAGTTCGGCGGAACGGACTTCAGCGGACCCAGGTTCGGCGGACCCGAGTTCGGCGGACCCGAGTTCGGCGGGCCGTAACCGTTGGCCGCACCCGCTGGGTACGAGGGATGTGGTCCAGCACCGTTGGGACCAGGGTGACCTGGCGCAGGGTGCGGCGGACCGCCGGGCAGATCGTCTGCCCCCGGCGCCACCCCTACCGGCGTGGGCTCACGTTCCGGCACAACCGGTGGCCACGGCTCGCCACGTTCCTTGGCCAACTCGCCAGCCGTCTTGATCGGCGGCTTGTCCGAGGGGGTGCGCCCACCGAAGTCGTTGAACGCGGTGATCCGTGGCCGCTTCTCCACCCGGCTGAAGACTCGCTGGAGGTCCTTGCGATGCAGCGTTTCGCGTTCCAGCAGCTCCACCACCAGTTCATCGAGGACGTCGCGGTAGGTGTTGAGGATCTCCCACGCCTCGGTATGCGCAGCCTCGATCAGCGCCCGCACCTCCTCGTCGATCTCGTGGGCGATTTCGAGGGAGTAGTCCGGCTGCCGGCCCGCGGAGCGGCCGAGGAACGGGTCACCCTGCTCGTGGCCGTATTTCACCGCACCCAGGCGTGCGCTCATGCCGTACTCGGTGACCATCGCCCGAGCGATCTTGGTGGCCTGTTCGATATCCGAGGACGCCCCGGTGGTCGGCTCATGGAAGACCAGTTCCTCTGCGGAGCGTCCCCCCAGCGCGAACACCAGCCGAGCGATCATCTCTGACCGGGTCATCATCTGCTTGTCGTCTTCGGGCACCACGAGCGCATGCCCACCGGTGCGACCACGAGGCAGGATGGTCAGCTTGTACACCGGGTCGAGGTCCGGCATCGCCCAGGCCGCCAGGGCATGGCCGCCCTCGTGGTACGCGGTGATCTTCTTCTCCCGCTCGGAGATGATCCGGTTCTTGCGGCGGGGACCGCCGATCACCCGGTCGACCGCCTCCTCCAAGGCGGCGCCGTTGATGATGTGGCCACCTTCCCTGGCAGTGAGCAGCGCGGACTCGTTGATCACATTGGCCAGATCGGCTCCAGAGAAGCCGACGGTGCGTTTGGCCAGTCCGTCGAGATCGACGTCGGGACCCAACGGCTTGCCCTTGGCGTGCACGTCAAGAATGTCCCGACGGCCGCGGATGTCCGGCGCGGAGACCGGGATCTGCCGATCGAAACGGCCGGGCCGCAGCAACGCCGGGTCCAGGATGTCCGGGCGGTTGGTCGCCGCGATGAGGATGATGCCGCCGCGGGCGTCAAAACCGTCCATCTCGACCAGCAACTGGTTGAGGGTCTGCTCACGCTCATCGTGCCCACCGCCCAGGCCAGCGCCACGCTGCCGGCCCACCGCATCAATCTCGTCGACGAAAATGATGCACGGCGCATTCTGCTTGGCCTGCTCGAACAGGTCCCGAACCCGGGACGCGCCAACTCCGACGAACATCTCCACGAAGTCAGAACCGGAGATCGAGTAGAACGGCACCGCCGCCTCCCCGGCTACCGCGCGGGCCAGCAGCGTCTTGCCGGTGCCAGGTGGACCGTAGAGCAGCACGCCCTTGGGGATCTTGGCGCCGAGCGCCTGATAGCGGCTCGGGTTGGCGAGGAAGTCCTTGATCTCCTCCAGTTCCTCAACAGCCTCCTCGGCGCCCGCGACGTCGGAGAACGTCGTCTTGGGCATGTCCTTGCTCAACTGCTTGGCTTTGGACTTACCGAAGTTGAGTACCCGGTTGCCACCACCCTGGACATTGTTCATCATCCACAGCAGCAGCAGGAGCAACAGACCCAGCGGGATGAGGTAGATCAGCACCTGGAACAGCAGGGACTGCTGGCTGACCTTGGTGTCCCACCCGTCCGGGATCGGCGAAGCGCGCAGCGCCTGGGTGACCTGGTCGGTGCTCTGCGCCGGGTACTGGGTGAGCACCTTGTTGCCCGTGATGCCCTGGACTGGGTGGTCCAGGATGAGACGGAGCCGCTGCTCTTTGTCCTCCAGCGTCGCCTGCTTGACGTTGTGGGCACTGAGCTGCTCCAACGCCCGTGAGGTGGTGACCTGGCTGTACCCCCGGGTGTCGTCGAGGAGGAAGCCGAAGGCGTAATAGAGCAACAACCCGGCTACCACCCACAACAGCGGGTTGCGGAGTATTTTCTTGCGGTTCATTCGGTTACGGCCCTCGGCGGCCTCGACCCTCCTGAGCTGACTGAGCTGTTGCTCCCACCCTACCGG
Organism: Pseudonocardiaceae bacterium; assembly: GCA_050699575.1. GTDB lineage: Bacteria > Actinomycetota > Actinomycetes > Mycobacteriales > Pseudonocardiaceae. Next base: position 13,920 of record JBOHFG010000148.1, on the reverse strand, counting down.
CCTGGCCGGCCGGGGAACCGCTAGTCGGCGTAGACCTTGGGTGCGAGGGTTCCGATGTAAGGCAAGTCACGGTAGCGCTCGCCATAGTCCAAACCGTAACCGACGACGAACTCCTGGGGGATATCGAAGCCAATGTAGCGCACGGGCACCTCGACCTGGGCCGCGTCCGGCTTGCGCAGCAGCGTGCACACCTGCAGTGAACGAGGCCGGCGGGTCGCCAGGTTGCGTAGCAGCCACGACAACGTCAAGCCCGAGTCGATGATGTCCTCCACGATCAGCACGTTACGGTCGGTGATGTCGCAGTCCAGGTCTTTGAGGATGCGCACGACCCCCGACGAGGAGGTCGCCGATCCGTACGAAGCTACCGCCATGAACTCCAGCTGCACCGGGATGGGCAGTGCTCGGGCAAAGTCGGTCATGAACATCACCGCACCCTTGAGCACACCGACGAACAGCAGGTCACCCTGGCCGTGTTCGGCCTGAAAGTCGGCGGCGACCTGCTGCGCGAGCTCCGCGATGCGGCTACGGAGCTGCTCCTCGGTGACGAGCACGGAGGCGATGTCACCCGGATAGCGGACATCATCAGCAGCAGTGTCCTCGACAGACATGCAACCTCCCCTGTATCCGCACCAGCTCGACATCACCCGGCAACCGCAGTGCACCCTGGCCCGACCACCGGCCGATGAAGTCATCAGCTGCCCGAAGGTGGGCATCGGTGAGCTCGACTACCCTCGCGTCGAGCAGCCAGCGACGCAACACCCGGCGGCGCTGCGCGGCTGGCGCCGGGGCAAGCGTCGCCACGTCGAGGGTGACCGTGTCCGACTCAGCGCGCTGAGCTGCGGCCAGCAACCCGCAGGCCTGCTCGTCGAGCACGTCGAGATCTTCCTGCAGCTGCCCGGCGGTGCGGGCCAAGGCCTGCGCCACCCCACCGGCCAGCACATCCTCCAGCAACGGCAGCACCTCGGTGCGCAGCCGGACCCGCCGGAATCGCGGGTCGGCATTATGCGGGTCGACCCAGGGGGTCAGCTCCAGCGCGGCGCACGCCGCGGCAGTGACGGCCCGGCGCACCCCGAGCAACGGCCGGCCCCAGGGCGGATCAAGCTCCCGCATCCCCGCCACCGATCGGGGTCCCGAGCCCCGACCCAGTCCTAAGAGCACCGTCTCGGCCTGGTCATCCAAGGTGTGCCCGAGCAGCACCAGCGCACCGGCCGGCGCGGCCTCGCGCAGTGCGGCGTACCGGGCCCGGCGGGCCGCTGCCTCCGGCCCACCAGGCCCGTCGACAGTGGTCAACAGTACCTGCACCGCACTGCAGCCGAGCTGGCGCAGTACCTGGGCAGCGCTGCGCGCCACCGCCGCCGAACCAGGTTGCAGCTGATGATCGACGATCAGACCGTGCACCGCCAAGCCCAGGCGCCCGGCACAATGCACCGTCGCGGCGGCCAACGCCAGTGAGTCGGCACCACCCGAGCAGGCCACCGCGACGGTGCCCCCAGCGTCGTGCCCCGCTTGGTGTCCGGTGTGGTGCACCGCCAGAAAGCGGCGGACCGCGGCGCGTACCTGACTGACCGCCGGGTGCGGCGCCGGTGTCAGGTGGGGACCACGCGATACAGCCACGCTGCTGGGTCGGCGATCTCGGCGCGAGTGGGCAGGGTTTCCGGTGATGTCCACACCGTATTGAACCCGTCCATACCGACAGCGCCCACCACGTGCCGGGTGAACGCCGCGCCCTCGGCGTACTGGCGCAGCTTCGCGTCGATGCCCAGCACGGCCCGCAACACCCGTTCAGCGAGACCACCGCTGTGCTGACGGCGAGCGGTGAACCGCTGACGGATCACCCGTACGGAGGGCACCACCGACGGTCCCACGGCGTCCATGACGTGGTCGGCGTGCCCCTCCAGCAGAGTGGCCAGCGCCAGCAACCGGTCCAGCACCGCGCGCTGCTGGGCGTCCTGGAGCAGAGTCAGCACCCCCAGCGCATCTGAGGTCTCCCCGCGCCGGACCTCGCGCAGCGCCGTGGGTAGCCGACCGATCATCTTGGCCATGGTGTCCGGGTCCTCGGTGGTGGCTACAAAGGACTGCACTTGGCTGGCGAAATGCTCGCGCAGCCACGGCACAGCGTTGAACTGCAGCCGGTGGGTGGCCTCGTGCAGGCACACCCACATCTGGAACTCCTCGGCCGGGACGTCCAGGGTCCGCCCGACAGTGACCACGTTGGGGGCAACCAACAGCAACCGTCCGGGGTCTTCGGACGGCCCACCGAACGGGTCGTACTGTCCGAGCACCCGGGATGCCAAGAACGCCAGCGCAACCCCCACCTGCACGCCTGCCGTGGTGGCCAGCATGCGGCGAGCTCTGCCTTCCGGAATTCGGTAGTCGGCCAGCAGCCGGCACAGGCCTTGGGCCGCCGCATCCACCCACCCGGGGCGGTCCACCACATCGGCGGGACGCGGTGGCCGGCCATCGTCCAGCCCGGTCAGCTCCCGCACGTACTGCTCGGCGGTCACCGACAGCGCACGCAACTGGCGCACCGCCGCCGTCGCCTGCTCCGCAGGCACTGCAGGCCCCGGCGGCAGCAGGCGTTGCGCTGTGGCGGCCGCCACAGTCCAGTCGATCGCGGAGCCGGTCAGACCCGTCCGGGCTGCCTGCGGGGTAGCGAGTGCGGGGTATCCCATGCCCACGACGGTAACGCGGACTAGCGACAACCGCATGACCTTAACCCGGCCGCCAGCGCGTCGAGCCGCGGACGGACCGAGACTGGGCTGGGCCCATTGGACAGTAACGCGAACACCAACACCCTGCCTTCGGTGTCCAGCACGGTGCCGGCGAGGCTGTTGACACCAGTCAAGGTGCCGGTTTTGGCTCGTACCCAACCCCGGCCGCCGGCCGCCGAGCCGTGGTAACGGTCAGCTAAGGTGCCGTTGCCGCCAGCCACCGGGAGCCCCACCAGCAGCGGTCGGAGCGCGACGGCCCGCTGCTCTGACTCATCGGGGCTGGACTTATCAGGGCTGGCGGCTGCGCCCAACAGGTCGGCGAGCAGCATCGCCGGGACAGCATCGTTGACTGACAGCCCGCAGCCATCTACCAGGGTGACGTTGCTCACATCGAAGCCGTGGCGGCGCAACACGGTGAGTACCGCTTGGGAAGCACCCGAAAACGACGGTGATGCACCGGTTGCCCGCGCCACCTCCCGGGCCAATGCCTCAGCTAGTACGTTGTCCGATTGGCGCAACGCGGTGGCGACCAGATCCTGCACCGGCGGGGACGACACGTCACCGAGTACCGCGGCTCCGGGTAGGGCGCTGCCGACCGCGACAGTGTCCGGATCGGCCCCCAACCGACGGGCCAGCTCCGCCGCCGCCGCAGTCGCGGGTTTCGCGGCTCGTGGCGAGATTTCCTGGGCGGGATTGGCGCGGGCCCCGTCGAGCATCACCGGCTCGATCGGCGCGATGTATCCGCCGGCCACATCGGCGGGGAACCAACCCGGCGCCAACGCGTCGCCGGCGTAGCGGCTGACGTCGACCAGGATGCGGTGTACCGGGCCGCGGGCTGCCAGCCGCACCTGATCGACCAAATCGTCCAGCCGGGCGGCACCCGGGTAGCCGGCCGGCTGGCCGGGGCCCGCCGCAGACAGCGTCGGATCGCCACCGCCGACCAACACGACCGTGTCCGGCTGCGCACCAGCCAGCACCATGGTGTGCCACCGCGCCTGGTGATCCAGCGCGAGCAGCGCGGCCGACGCGGTGAGCAGCTTGGCTGTCGACCCGGGCACCAGCGCGGTTCCCGGGTTCCGTTGCCAGAGCACGGTGCCCGTCGCCGGGTCGATCACCTGGCCGGACAGCGTGCCCAGCCCGCCAGCCACGACCAGTGGGTCGAGGACGGCGCTGATCCCCGTGCTGGTCGGTGCCGGACCATCGACGGCAGCAGGCCGTAGCGTCGGCTGCGGCACCACGGGCACCGGTGGCGGCACGGTCTCCGCGAGCGCCCGGGTCGCCGTGACCCGGTTGGTCAGCACAGTGACCCCCAGCCCGATGCCGACCCCGGCGACCACCGCAAGCAGCAGGACCGCGACGATCACCGCGACCCGCCGGCCGCGCTGGTCTGGCAGGTGCAGCTCGGCAAGCCGGCCACCACGTCCCAGCACTGGGGCCTCCTCTCACCACTCGCTTGCGGTGTTCCGAGAGGAAAATAGCGGCGCCGAAGCGGGGGCAGGGCACTGAGGTCTCTGCACCCGCGTTCCTGGGGCCTGACGGGTCAGCTCCGCGACGAGTCGGGCCGGCCGGCGCACCAGTTCGCTTCGTAACCGGCGATGAAGCGGTCAATCAGGTCGGCGAGTTGCTCGCGTTCAGCGGGTTGCCACGATTCGATGATTGCCGTGATCCGCTCGTCGCGGCGCTGCCGGGCGCGGTCCAGCAGGGCTGTCCCGGAGTCGGTGACGGTCAGCAGCGATGCCCGCCCGTCACCGGGATCAGGGTCCCGCTCCAGCAGGCCCAAACCGACCAGGTCGGCGGCCTGCCTGCTGACTGTGGACGGGTCTGAGTGCACGGCGGCGGCGAGTGTGGTGACTCGCGACGGTCCGATTCCAACCAGTGTGTGGAGCAGCATGAACGACGGCCGGTCGAGCTCCTCCCCGACGTGGGCGCGCTTGATGAGCCGGATCAACCGGCCCAGCCCGGTGCCGATGCGGCTCGCGACCTCGAGGTCGTCGGCCACCGGTAGGGAACCAGGCATCGAGCCACCTTCACTGCATGTCGCACACAAATACCTGTTTGGCCTAAGCATTCCGTGCCGTCAGGGCCACCGGCAAGGACGTTCACCAGTACGTGGTGATACTCCCCGGCACGCCCTTTCGGGTACGATCCGGTAGCCTCCGCGCGATGATCAGGTCGAGCACAGCGCTCAGCGTGGCCGCGGTCGCCGGTTGGCTGGGTCCGGCGGTGCTCCGAGGCCGCGTGCTGCGCGCGGCGGTCTGTCCTGGCCTGGCCGGTATCGGCCGACCGGGCAACGTGGCGTTGACCTTCGACGACGGACCCGATCCCGACGGCACCCCGGCGGTGCTCGATGCACTGGACCGGCTCGGCTGGACCGCGACGTTCTTCATGCTTGGCGCGCAGGTCACCCGGTATCCCAAGGTGGCAGCGGCCGTGGTGGCCGCTGGGCATGAGGCTGCCGTCCATGGCTTCAGCCATCGCAACCACCTGACCCGCGGGCCAACCGACGTGCGCCGGGACGTGGCGCACGCGGCCACAGTGATCGCGGCGGCCACCGGAGTGGTGCCGACCTGGTTCCGGCCACCCTATGGTGTGCTCACCCTGGGATCGCTGATCGCCGCCCGCCATGCCGGATTGCGACCCGTACTATGGACAGCATGGGGCCAGGACTGGGCAAACCGCAGTCCGGCCCAGGTGGCTGGCACCGTCAGCAGTCAACTCAGGCGCGGTGGCACGGTGCTGCTGCACGACTCGGACCACGTCGCCCAGGTGGCTGGCAGCTGGCGAACCACGGTACAGGTGCTGCCCCGGCTGGCGGAGCTGGCCGATCAGCTGGGCTGCACCGTGGGACCACTGCGCGAGCACCTTGTCCCGGCCTAGAGCGGCAAGATCCCCAGCCGCAGGTCAGGATCCCAGCCGCCGGCAGGGCCACAGCCTAGGCCGGTCGGGAATCCTGGCCGGGAACTGCGTGCTGGCCACGTTCAGACAGCAGTCCCAGCACGACCGACGCAGTGTCCGGGGTACGCACCACATGGCTGGGGTCGCCCCGGCGAACAGCTTGCTGGCGGATCGCGGCGACCAACCCGGCCTGGTCCTGTGGCCAGGGCGCCAGCCCGGCGTCGGCGAGGACCTCGGAGTTGGCTGTGCCGTGCCCCGGAATCGGTCGGTAAGTCACCGCGGGCAGTCCGGCGGTCAAGGCCTCGGTGAGTGACAGGCCGCCCGCGTTGTGCACCAGTACGTCGGCGGCGGCCATCAAGTCCGGCACGTCGTCACGCCAGCCCAGGGCAACGACTCCGGGCTGGGCAGACAACTGCTTGCGCAGCCGATCGTTGCGTCCACAGAGCACCACCACCTCCGCGACGCCGGTCGAACTGATTGTCCGCACCACGCGCGGAACGTCACCCATGCCGAGCGACCCCGTCGCCAGGAGTACCACCAGACCATCTGGGGACAGCCCCAGCTCGACCCGTAACCGGGAGCGGTGGGCGGGGTCGGGCTGGTGGGCGAAGCGGGGTGACACCAGCCCGCCGACGGCCCGCATGGGCGTGCGGTAAACCAGGTGACCCATCCGTGCGGTGGCCTCGGTCACCGTCACATGGTGGTCGACGGCGGGATGCACCCATAGCCGGTGCACCGCCGGGTCAGTGAGGAAGGTCACCAGAGTCGCGTTCACCAACCCGGCTTCCTTGAGCTGGCCCAGCGTCTGGCTGGCCAACATGTAGGTGGACACCACCACGTCATGATCGCCAACCCACCGCAGCACGGTACGCTGCGCCATCCGACACAGCCCCAAGGCAACCTGCTGCACCCAGCCGGCATGCTCCAGATGAGCGAACATCCAGTCAAAGAAGGCTGGCGCATAGCCGACGCTCAACCGGTAGCCGTCCCGGAGCACGTACCGGAACATCCGCGGCAGAGCGTCCAGATAGTCCCGGCGGTCCGCCGCGATGCCCAACTTGGCTAACCGGCTGATCAGCTCATCGGCAGCACCGTCGTGACCAGCGCCGACGCTCCCCGAGATGACCAGCACCCGCGCCGGCTTGTCCGCTACCTGTCCGCCCATTGGTCCCTCTCTATCCCAGGCACTGCCTGGCCGCGTCAGGACTGTCTCCTACAGCGTGTAAGAGACTAGCGGATGTTGCGAGGCGTGACGATCCGCCCCGGAAGTAACACTGAGGGTCAACAACCGGTCAGGTCGGCCAAACCCAATAAATGAGCTGGTAAAAGGCGATGGTGGCCTGCACCGCGGCTATCGCGGTGGCCACGCCCAGCGCGAGCACGCTGCTGGGCACCAAGGGCTCGAGCCGGGGCGGGTCCGACCGCAGCGCGGCGACCCGAGCCGATACCTCACATCCGGCGAAGAGCAACGCCGCTGCCCAGGTAGGTACCCTGCCAGCGGACTCGCTGGCCAATGCCGCTTTGGTCAGCGTCCGCGCGACCAACTCCCGGCTTCCGGTCACCGTCGCCGCACGCTCATCGGCGCCGCGTTCGACGAGGAAAGCTACCGCTTCCCGGACCGGGATCAGCAGCGGGTCAACGGCCGCGCAGACCTCGGTCACGGCTCGCAGCCAGTGATGCCTGCTCTGCAGGTGAGCCCGCTCGTGCGCCAGCACGACCCGCCGCTCATCACCATCCAGCACCGACAACAGGCCACGGGTAACCAGGATGCGGCCTGGACGGCCTGGCACAGCGAAAGCATGTGGCGCGTCCAGCGCCACCACGGCCAGCTCACCGGTCCCACATGAGCTGCAGACCGCCCGCAGCTCCCTGGTCGTGGCCCGGCGAACCCGCAGCACCCGCACCACCCGGACGGCACCAAAGATCAGCAAGACCGTGGCGGTCACCCCGATCAGCTTGGGCACCGGATCCTGCAGCTGCACTCCGCGTTCCAAGGCTTCATCGGCGACCAGCGAGGTGCAGCCCAGCAAGGTGGCCGCCAGCAGGACCAGGCCCCAGGTCGCCGCCGCCGCGCACAACATGGCCGCAACCACGAACACGGGAACCCGCGCCGGCGCGGTCCGAGCTACGACGATCCGGCTGATCGCCGCCAACAGCAGCGACAGCGCCGCAGGGAGATACACGCTGATAGTCACGGGCGACGCCTCAGCATCGCTCGCAGCAACCGCGCATCCTCCACCGATAACGAGGTGGCGAACCGCTGCAACACGGCCTGACGATCCCGTCCCCGGGTCAGCAGCGCCTGCATCTGCTCGGCAGCGAGCTCCTCCGCACCCTTGACCGGGAAGTACTCGTGGCGACGGCCGTCGGCCACCCGGCCGATCAGCCCTTTCTCGTACAGCCGGACCAGGATGGTCTGCACCGTGTTGTAAGCCAGCCCGCTACTGACCGCCTGCCGCACCTGGGCTGCGGTGAGTGGCCCGTCGGATGCCCACAACGCGGCCAGTACTTCAGCCTCCAGCTCACCAGCCGCCCGCCGCAATGGCACCCGGCCATGCTACTCACCGCCAGCACTAGGCCGATCCCGATACCCGTGGCCCGGCACGCATCCACCATGACTTCCACCGCTGGGTTGATGCCGCTTGATCCCAACCGGTCGAGATCCCCACAGCGCAAGCCCAGAATTTCCAGGGAGTACTGGAGATGGCACGCGACGCCCTGCGCGCCAACAAGTCTCTGGCCCGAATGCCCATCGCCCGGTCCTGCACCTGCTGGGGTCGGACTTCCGCCCCACCTCACCCGACCTATTCTCGCTGATTTCCTACGTCGACGCCCGAGCCGCGCCCGGGGCTGATCGTTGGGCCGAGTGGAACGCGTCCACCCTCATCAGGATGCCGTATGGCGATCAGGTGTGCGTCTGGATCACCAGAATCCACGAAGGGCTGCAGATAGCCTGCCGCTACCCAGATACCGACGTCGCGCACAAGAACATTCTGCTTTTCGTCGAAGGACTGCGTAAGATCATCATTTCGGCTCCCCGGGCCCCAGTTCGATGATTACCTGGCGGTTCTGCGCCGCCGGGATGGGGTTGAGATTGCCCTGCTGGTCCCGATCGGGCACATATCCGGGAAAGTCGCTGCCCACTCCGCGGGTACTGATCTGATCAGCCGGGGCACCGAGGCTGATCAGGAGATCACGGACCGCATCAGCTCGTTTCGCCGAGAGCTGGAACCGGTATTCCGGTGTGCCGTCCGATGCGGTGGTCCCGGTCAGCAGCGCCTTTTTCCCGTTCTTGATCGCCTTCGCGTAATCAGCGAGCACTGTGCGGGCCTGATCGGGCTCCCGGAACACAGCCTGGCCAGGCACGAAGCCGACGGTGCCATCCCGCAGTACCGTAATTGAGGGCAGTGGCCCAATCGACTGTGCCGCGACCGGCACGATCGTGACGGGAGGCAGCCCGCTCAGGGTCCGCGTGCTGGGCAGCGGAGTCTGTTTGACCTCCGGCTTACCGCCCGCCGATGTCACGATCTTCGTCCAGAGCGCCACCAGCACGGCCCGGGCCGGTGTGGGCAGCGGCTGCTGGGGCGCCGCGGTGTCGCCAAGACCGGTGAACACGACGCGCATACCGGTGAGGTTGGGCAGCTGCTGGGTACGGCGGAGCTGGTCGACCACCTCGTCGGGGTCCGCATTGAGCAGTGCACCGCCCTGGTCCTGGAATCGCAGGGCGCCGGTGGTCTGCAAACCGCTGTCAATAACCACGATGGTTTTGGGCCCAGCCGCGTCGCTTACGGAACGCGCCGCGAGGGCAAGGGCAGCGAGCAGGTCCACTTCAGGATTGTCAGCGCGGGTCTTGCCGATCAGATTCCTGAACTGGTCGAGCTGGTCCTGCCGGATGAGCTGGTTGTCATTCGCAGGGCTGAGCGATAGTGGAGCTGACGCCCTGGGGTTCCCGTCGTCCACGATGACCGTCGCTGGTGAACCAAGCTCGGATGCGGCGCCAATCTCATCTTTAACGGTGCTCAGCAGGCTGGGAGCCACCATGTTGGAATGCGCTCCCACGATTACAGCGAGCGCGCCCGGCGCAGCTGCGGCCTTGTTATCGCCGCAGCCGGCGAGCAGCAGACTGAGAATGAGCGAACCGCCGATCAGTCCTCGCCGCATTTCCGGCAAAACCGGACAATGCATCGTCTCCTTTCTTTGGGGCTTGGGCTGAGCTGTCATGAGGTCGAGCCGTCATGAAGCCGGCCGGCCGTGCGGCCGACAGCGATTTCGACCCCATCGGTCACCGTGGGATTGGCCAGGTTGCGGACAAGATGGTGCTGGTAGTGGTGCTTGAGCTCGGCGGCGAAGCCATCCTGCGCGGCGCGTTTGCCGGCCCACTGCTCAGCGAGATCGGCCTCCAATTGACGGGCATATTCCACGTCGAAACCTGCCACCACCAGCTCCGCGCGCTTGGCCACCAGCTCAGCCCGGAGATCGTTCACCCGGATCCGGGCCGCACGCAGGTTGCGTACATACGGGTTGTACCTGATGGCGCTGCGGATCAGCACAATTGTCCCGATTGCCAGCACGACGAGCACCCAGCCGACGGTGAGCGTGCCCCAGCCGATGCCGACCCGTTCAAGCAGGGACGTCTCGCCGGGCTGCCCGTCGCCGGGCCGCAACAGGTAGGCCGTGCGGACCTGCGCCACGAACAATGACACGCCAACCCACAGCAAAAATCCGGTCATCAGGCCAGCGGCGAGAACACTGCGGTCGTGGCGTCCCCGGCACACCCGGGTGCACAATTCGCCTAGTTGCTTGGGGAGTAAAACGTTCACCAGGATGATGGATGCCGATAGCACCATCGTTTCCTTCAGGGAGCTGCCCATCAGCTGGAAAGCGGTGTAGTTCAGGCCGACCTCGGCGAACGCCGCGCCCAGGTAGATCAGCCAATCCTTGACTGCCTCCCCGCGGCGGCTCTCGTCGATCCGGCTCTCCGCGGGCCAGTATCCTCCGTCGTCGCCGGGTTCCGCGCCGTCGACGACACGCTGCATACGGTCGCGATAGGTGCTGGCGGCCTGCAAGTCCTGTTCGATCCGATGCACGGCCTGCTCGCCTGCCGCACGCTGGCCAATCGCGGCGCGGTACCGCAGCTGGGCGGTGGCCCGGTCCTTATGCTGGCGCAGCTCCGCCTCGGCCGACCAACGGTGGTTCCACCGGCCGATCTTGTGTTCCATGATCAACGGCTGGCCGTGTGCGCCGAGGTTGGCGTCGTACATGTCACTGGCCGCGTCCTTGCACGCCTCGGACTCGACAAGATCCCGCAGTATGGTTTCATCGATGGCAGGACCGGGATCCGGGCCTGCCAGCACGTGGATGTCATTCTTATCCGAAACGGGTTTCGGAGGCTTCCTGCGCAGCAGCACCGCGATCACTCCTACGTTCTCAATTCGGGTTCGGGGTCACGTCGAGCGTCACGATGGACGTCCGGCTGGCAAAATCCTTGAGACACCAGCGGTATTTCTCCGCGAGCGTGCCCTCGATCTCGAGAGCAAGCAGGGGCAGGTCACCGTGTAGCCATGGCTCAGCTGCGACCTCCAGCACGGCAGTCCGGGGCCGGTCCGGGTCGCGCCGGAGGAGCGCGGTGTCATAGAGCCCCACCGCGGGGAAATGCTGGACCAGGGTTGCGGGGCCGCGTCGTCGGGCACCGGCACTGCTTCACGATCGATCGGATCGATCTTGCCGGGCAGCCATTCGCTGACGGCTCCGCGGCCGATCTCGGCGTGGGCCCCGCCCATGCTGGGCACGAACTGCATCGGACCCTCTCCAGTGCTCGGCACCCCCGCTGGCCGGAGGATTGCACCATTGATACCCCGTCAACGCGGTGTTTTGTTACAGAACGCCTACGATCAGGCGACAATAATTACTCTGAGTAGTCAGATCTACCGGGCGCCGGGGCGGGCATCGGCTGCGTGACCCTCCCATCGGCGTCGGGTGCGATGAGCAAAACTCGACTACAACAACACGACACAAAGGTGGCAAGCGGTCTCCTGGATCAACCCGGTGACGGTCAGACGAGGCGGCGGCCCGCTCAACATCGGAGGCCTGATCAAGCACCTCGCGACCGCGGAGCGGGGCTGGATGATGGTCGTTCAGCAGCTCGACCCCCGGTCCACCGTCGTATCCGCCGGCTCATCGCGCTGAGCCACGACGAGCGTGAGCTAGCTAGCACCGCATCCGCAGCAGGCACGCGACTCAGTAGCCCGTCACGCAGAGTGCGTCGACATCGTGGAGAAGCTGGCGAGCAGTCTCCTGGTTGAGTGGCTCGTACAGGAGAGGGTTAGCCAGCGCGGCGATTACGTCGATCGCTCCGCTCGGGACGAAAGCGATGTCGTCGCGCCCTTCGACGGCATTCGCCCACTCCTCGAGGTCATCGGCGGAGGTTGACCCAGCCATGAAGTCCGTGAGCACTGACCGCAGCACGCTCGGTCCCAGCTCGACCAGCTCTTCCTCGCAGTCCCACGGGTACTGTCGCAACGTCGTGACCGCTTCGATGAGAGGACGTCGCCGGTATACCAGGTCAGCCACCGCCTCGCGCCGCGATTCGGCGTTCATCCTTTGACCTTACTGTGCACGATTGTGCCGTCTGGGGCATAAATGTCCTTCACGTACTGCACGGTTTCGCCCTCCTTGTCGAGGATCTTGATGTATTCGGCATAGGAGCCGGGCACGTTGTTGGCTGGAACCTTCGAACTCAGCCGAACACCACCATTATCCAACAGCTCAACATCGACGCCTTCATTCTTGGCTGGAAGCTTCTTAACGTATCGTTCGTAATTCGCTGCCTGCTGGGGATTGAGGTCCTCAAGGGCCCCGGGGATACCATGAGGTGTTGGCACCTCACCTCCACCCAGCTTGGCAGTCGTCTTCTCAGCGGCGGCCTTGAGGCCGTCGGTAGCCAGCTCTTCGGCGTCTTTGGCAAGGCCGGTTGACCGGGTTACCTCGGTAGCTGTTGCTTGGCTGAGCTTCCTGCCGAGCAAGGCCTTGAGTTTCCGGCTGATCTCGATCACCCTAGCGAGGGCACGGGCGATGGCCTGGGCGGCCTCACCGGCCAGCTCGATGAGCCGTGCCAGGATCTCCCCGACCCGGGCCGCGACAACCGCGCACCGCACCGCGAGGGCGGTGTTCGCGGCGGCCTCGGAGATGCCCACGGTGACCACGGCCAGGAGGCCACCGCCGAGCTCAAGGGCGGCGGTCCATTCGAGCAGGCTCACGAACTCGTCAATGACCTGCGAGTGCGCGTCGTCCAGGTGCCGCGCGTAGTCACTGCAGGCTGCGGACATGCTGCTGTACGCGGTCGACAGCTCGCGCAGGTGGATGCCCATAGCGGTGCACACTTGGGTCGCATCGGCGACCTCGGGCGAGGTCTGCATCGAGATCCCCGCGACCGCGCCGGGCACCTCCTCGCCTGCGGCGGACACCGACCGCGCCGCGGCCGACCACGCCGATGCCGCCGCCCGCAGCTTGTCCAGCGTCGCCAGGCACATCCCACCGTCGTAACTGATCGTGTCAGTCGTCAGGACCATGCCGCCCGGCGTGGACGCCGAGTTCGCCTGACCGTGGTTGAAGCCGGTCATCGCTAGCAAGCTAGCCAGCCGGTAGAGGCCGTTGATGACGTCCTCGGTCACCCCAGTGATCTCGACGACCGCGTATCGTACGCGGTGCCCCACTGGGTGCCACCAGGGTCAGTACCCGCCATCCCGCGACACCCAGACAGCCCGCCCCACAGGGTTGAGAACGAGCCGGACACGGCGTCCACAATGGCCTGGCCAAAGACCTTGCTGGCGGCATCAAATGTGGCCGGGTCTACATCGACCTTTACCATGCAGTCACGACCACATCTGTTTGTTCGCGGCAACCGCGGCGGAGTAGTTGGCGTGGGCCGTGGCGGCAGCCTCCCTTCGACACGATACCGTCGAGCCGTTCAAGATCGACGGCGAACCAGTCGGGCATCAGAGCCCGCCATCCAGCCGACTGAAATCGAGGCCGGAGACGGTGTCAGTGCCATCGTAGGTACGAGCGGTGACCGCGAGTAGCTGCGCCATCCGGCCAAGCGCATCAAGCACCTCATAAGCCGACTCGTGTGGATGGGGAACCTTCCGGATAGTCACGAGACACCAGCTGGACCCTGAGAACTATACTTCAGGGTGTTATCCGGGCACCCGGTCGTAGGTGGTTACCTCGGTGAGGGTGTCGATTCGGTCGAGTAGGTATGCGGCGCGGGCGCGGGTGTCGCCGAACATGTCCAGTGCGCCGAGCTGGCCGGCGGTGT
>JBOHFG010000147.1:0-9077 GCA_050699575.1 Pseudonocardiaceae bacterium | reverse complement strand
TCGATCTTCGCGTACCACGCTCGGGCGATGTCGATCGAACCTCTGACCAGCGCAAACGGGCCAGATCGTTGGTTTTTCGCTGAAAGCTACGGGGAGGCCTGAAAGCTACGGGGAGGCCGACTTCGCCTGCTGGCATCCCGGCTTCACCCACCACAACGGACCCGCCGAGCTCGTGGCGTAGGCATCACCACCGGACGCACGTCGAGCAGTTGATCTCCCACGGTTTTGGTCGGTCTCGTAGTGCCCGCCGGTCCGAGCATCCTGACCAGCTCGCACGGCTTCCTCACCTGTCCGCTCGCCGAAGTGGACGAGGCTCGTGTAATGAATCGGCGCGGGCCTGCGGCACCAGGCTCAGGGCCACGCCGCCGCTGAGCAAGCTGATCCCGGCGTGGTGGCACCGGGACCACACGCGTGATCTCCGACCGCCGATCACGTTCGATGGTCCGGTACACGGTCGGGTGGGCGGTGGAGGGCCACGTTCGGCCTCGGCGCTTTCCGCGGCCGGCCCACCAGCACCGCGGCGAGATCGACGAACCGGTCGGCGTAGGCGAGGGCGTAGCTGCGCCTGCCTTCTTCGCAGACCAGCCCCAGCAGCGAGAGCACTCCAGCGAAGATCACAAGAATGAGTGCGGGCAGCGCGCCGGCCACCGACTGCGCGACCGCTTTCACACCGGACAGCCATGTCGGGGCCACCGGGCCACCTCCTCTACCGTAACTCTTCATAGGGGATCTGAAAGTAAGGGCTGTTCACTGTCGCGGAAAGAAGGGCGGTCAACTGTCGCGGGGAAGCCGAGCGGGCCCGAGCGCGGCGACGACACGCATTGCCGTCGCCCGCACACACAATGCCCACCACACCAGCCGCCAGCCTGAATAGTGCTCGCGATGGTCTTGCCACTCCTCGACGAACCGAGCTCTGAAGGCCTCCGGAAGCTTTCCCACCGCCCGGTCCAACAGGTAGTCGACCAGGCGGTCCACCGATGCGCAGGCTTGCGGCAGGTGCCGCGTGTCGCCGCCACGAGAGACGCGGAGCCATCCCAGTCCGCCAGACCAGCTCGATGACCGGGTCCGTTGAACTCGAACGCCGCGACCTCGACCTCGACGAGCGCGGACGGCGACGGCGGCGACGCCGACGACGACGCCGACGACGCCGACGACGCCGACGACGCCGACGGCGGCGACGACGACGACGCCGACGGCGGCGACGACGACGACGGCGACGGCGGCGACGAGCCACATACGCTGTTGGCGGGTCATGCCGTTCCTGCTTGGGGCTGGGCGGCTGGCGGGAGCACGCCGAGGAGACGTTGGGTCGTGGTCAGCGCCTCGCGGGCGGCGTGGGCGCCGGCGCCGGTCAGCCGGTACATCCGCCGTCGCGGCCGTTCCAGCTCCGCCGGTTTCCCTTGTTCCCAGAAGCTGTCCAGCCAGCCGGCGGTTTCCAGGCGGGCGAGGATCGGGTAGATCGTTCCAGAGGGGAAGCTGGTCGCCTCCGCCAGGGCAAACCCGTAATAGTCGGCGGCCGGATTGTCCAGCATCTGCCGCAGCACCGCCGCCGTGGGCAACGTGATCCGTACTTGCCGCACCGCCGACCGCGTGGTCGGTCGGCCATGGCTTTCGCCCTGTGGGACCGGTCCTCCCCGCCGACGTTTCCTCATGGCCGGCAGCCTACCAGAAAGTCTTCATAGCCAGCTTGCGGCGGTTTCTGGGAGACCGAACAAAACCGTGGGAGATCAACTGTTCGGGCGCCCGGGGTCTTCCGGCGCCGCCAGGTGCAGGTCCCCGTGTCCGCGGGGACGTCACCCGCACTGAGCTCCACGAGGTGCTGCAGGTCTGCACCCGGATCTTCAATGACGACCTCGCCGATGACGTCACCCGCTGGTATCCCTGGTTCACCCATCACCTCGGGCCCGGTCGAGCTTGTGGCGTAGAGGCATCACCACCGGATGCCCGGACAGTTGATCTCCCACGGTTTTGGTCGGTCTCCCCAGTTCGGGGTGTCGTTAACGAAGCTGCCAGGAGCCGCCATCGCGGTTGTTGTTCCTGGTCACAACACTGATCATTTGCGGCGTTGGGCCTTGTCTGGAGTACCGTGCGCCGCGTCGGCGGCGCGTTGACCAGGAGATATCCCGCCGATGGCGGCTCCTGGCAGCTTCGTTAACGACACCCCCACTGGCCCGCCGAAACGTAGCTCGCCTCCTGTTCTGATCCTTTCCAAACGTCAAAACCTCCATCAGACTCTGGGTTCACCGATCATGGAAGTCGTCTCCGGTGGCATTCCGGTCGTCGAGGTCGCCAAGCCGCCACCTTCCGCTCAAGGTGCGCCAGATGCTCCCTGTGCGCAACGGCGGGAGAAGATCCCGCAGGGCGCCGGAATCAAGTTGACCAGGTGGACCCGACAGGTAGTCACGTACCGCAGAACGTGCGATACGCGCCGAAGCTCGGCGGGGCCGGTGCGGCGTATGGCTCCAGGCCGGGTCGTTCGTCGAAGGGCTGCCTCAGCACGTCGAGTAGTTGTTAAAACGGTCCTAGGTCCCCGGCACTCGCCGCGGCCAGCGCTTGCTCCATCTGGTGGTTGCGCGGGATGTAGACAGGATTGATCCGGTCCATCGTTTCCGCGATCGCCCGTGGGTCAGACGCGTGGGAGGATAGCTGTGCCCGCCAACGGTCCGCCCACGCATCGAAGGCGGAAGGTTCGGCGAACAGCGATCGCGCAGGTGCCGCGTCTCCGCGCAGTGACGATGACAGCGCCCGGAGGTACGAGGTGAAGTCGACCTTCTGTGCATGCAGCAACGCCAGCAGGTCGTCGATCAGCGCGCCGTCGGATCGTTGAGTATCTGCCACACCCAACTTGGCGCTCATCCCGTGGCTCCAGTACTCGTCGTAACGGTCGGGGAACGACTGCAGCACGTCGGTGGCCGCTGCACGTGCCGTATCCGTTTCGACGTGGAACAGGGGCAGCAGTGTTTCGGCCAACCGGGCCAGGTTCCACTGTGCGATGCGCGGTTGGTTGCCGTATGCGTAGCGGCCGCCGTGATCAATCGAACTGAACACGGTGGCGGGGTCGAAAGCATCCATGAACGCGCACGGACCGTAGTCGATGGTCTCGCCGGAGATCGTCATGTTGTCGGTGTTCATGACGCCGTGGATGAACCCGACGAGCATCCAGCGAGCGATCAGCGATGCCTGGGCGTCGACGACGCTCTCGAAGAACGCGAGGTACGGGTTCTCCGCCTCGACCGCATGCGGGTGGTGACGCGCGATTGCATAATCGGCAAGACGCCGCACGAGCGTCGGCCCATTATGCGCTGCTGCGTACTGGAACGTGCCCACGCGGACATGGCTCGCCGCGACACGGGCGAGCACTGCGCCGGGCAGCACCGTGTCCCGCGCGACGTGATCACCGGTCGCCACCACAGCGAGCGCCCGGGTGGTGGGGATGCCCAGCGCGTGCATCGCCTCGCCGATCGCATACTCACGCAGCATCGGGCCGACGGTTGCTTTCCCATCACCACCTCGCGCGAACGGCGTGCGTCCCGAACCCTTCAGGTGCAGGTCGCGACGACGTCCGTCAACGTCGAGCACCTCGCCGAGCAGGAGCGCTCGGCCATCACCGAGACGGGGCACGAACCCACCGAACTGATGGCCGGCGTAGGCCTGCGCTACCGGCGACGCCCCCTCGGGCGTGGCGTTGCCGACCAGGACGGCGACACCGCCCGGTGCTCTCAGCGCATCGGCATCCACACCCAGCTCTGTGGCCAACTCCTCGTTGAGCGCCAACAACCGGGGTGCAGACGCCGGGGTCGCTTGCCACGGCTCATACAGGCCTCCCAGTTCACGCACAAAGGAATTGTCGAACGCGAACAACAGCCGGGCAGCAGCAAAGCTCATAACCCCGAGGCTAACGGCACCGGTCACCGCACCAAAGTGGAGAGGCGAGCCCTGCCCAGCAGCTGCCGCCAAGAAGCCCGGCCAACGAGACGTGCCAGTCCCGGCCGTATCCGGTGCGCCCGGACCAGACTCGCCGCAAATCCTGAGCTGCTCAGCCCGCACGCGTACAGCCACATCCATCGTCACAGCAGTCACAGGTGCCTCTCCAGTCTCAGGAGCTACACCGTTGATCTTACAGTCCCTGAACCAACGAGATCAAAATCACTTACGGCTGGCATGAGAAATCTAGGGTAGCGGGAGCGCATTTCCGGTAAGTTACCACCTGATGTCGCTACGCCGAGTTAAGGAGTCCTCGTGTCAGCACAGCATGGATTTGCGGTTCGAGGTCTGGACGTCCCCCGAGGCGTCAATCCGCCCACTGGACGGTTCGGCCGGATGTTCCCCACCTTGGATCCTCGCCCTCCGGCCGGTCTGGCGCTGGCTGAGCGGTTCGGCTTGCCCGGCGGGCTCATGGACGGCGGGGAAACCACCCATAGCCAAGATAGTCCCACGATGGACGCGGGATTCACCTTCTTTGGGCAGTTTATCGACCACAACATCACCTTCGACGTCACCGGGCAGCTAGGTCGGCAAGTCGACCCGAGGGCGGTCCGCAACTTCCGCCCGCCCATGTTGGACTTGGACCACCTCTACGGCTCCGGCCCGGTCGCGAATCCCCACCTCTACGACACGGTCTCCCACAACACCAAGCTGGTGCTCTCCCCCGACGGGGTGGACTTTGGGCGCACCTCGGCGGGGGTGGCGCTGATCGGTGATCCCCGCAACGACGAGAACCTGCTCCTGAACCAGGTTCATCTGGCGTTTATCAAGTTCCATAACCGGGTCGTGGACGCTCTGGTGGCCGGGGAGATCACCGACGTTTTTGGTGATCCTTTCCCGTCGGCCCCAGACCCCACTCCGCCACCCCCGAACGCCTCCATCGACGAGCTGCTCAGTGTGCGGACCTACTACGACGAGCTGTTCGCCAAAGCTCAGCAGATCGTGCGCTGGCACTACCAGTGGATCATCGTGCACGAGTACCTGCCGATAGTCTGTGGTCAAGACAGCGTGGACCGAGTCAACCACGACGGGCTACAGTTTTATACACCCGATGGCAACCCTTTCATCCCGGTCGAGTTCGCCGTCGCCGCGTTCCGTTTCATGCACCCCACGATCCGCTCCGAATACATAATCAACGATAAGCACACGCTCCCGCTGTTCCCGCTTGACTTCACCGACCCCCTCCCCCCTCCCGATCAACGGACTGACCTGCGGGGCGGCCCGGTGGTGCAGGAGTTCGCGGTCGACTTCTCGCACTTCTTCGCCATCGACGGTGATCAGCGCCCCCAACGGGCCAGACGGATCGAGGCCAGGATCAATACCCGCCTGCTGGACCTACCCGCCATCACGGACGTACCGGCGGAGATCGCCAGGCAGTTGCGATCACTCGCGGTCCGCAACCTGCTCCGCAGCGAAGCCCAGGAACTGCCCTCCGCCCAGGACATTGCCCGCAAGATCGGCCAGGCTCCCCTCAGCGACGCTGAGCTGGGCACCACCGGCCCGATCTACCTCTGGTACTACATCCTCAAAGAAGCCGATCTGCAGCATAACGGCGGCCGACTCGGAGCGGTCGGTGCCTTGATCGTCACTGAGGTCCTGCTCGGGCTCCTCGACGCGGACCCAATATCCTACCGCTCCGTCTACCCGATCTGGACACCCACCCTCGCGGATAGCGAAGGCCGTTTCGGCATCGCTGAGCTGCTGCGTTTCGCCGGAGTCGTCAAGTAATCCCTGAGCCTGCCGCCGCCGACCTCTTCGGCGGCGGCAGCAAGGACACTTCCTGTATCGCTTTCTCTCTGATCCACGACGTCGTCGCTGTCTACCGGAACCCTCACTGGTCACGAATGACGTGATCGAAACAACGTACGCAGGGCCCGCGGCCAGGCTCGACCATGCTCGCGGGCAAGAAATTCTTCCCGCACAGCGCGACGTAGGAGTCGTCCCCCAACGGCTCGTAATCTCGCGTGAGCAGATGGACTTCCCTTGTCTCCCTGTCAACCATCTTGACCAGTTTTCCGAAACGGAACTGTTCCACGAAGACGAGAGGGTCCGATCTCAATTTCCGGCATATCCGCGCAATCCAGCCCGGTGTCGAATGCCTCCCCATGGCAAGCTCAGGATCGAAACGCGCGCCAACGCAACCGCATGGCGAGCTACATAGACGGGGAACTCGTGGGAGAGGGGAACAGCTGCTCGCGGGAGAACAGGGACAGCGGCACCGCGGCTAATTGATGGGTCGCGCACGCCTCGCACCACGTCCCCTCGAACGTCTCACCCAAGGAGGTTTCCGCCGGCAGCACACGGCCGCAGATCGCCGTGACCACGCCGACCTGTTCGTCAACGGCGTGCCAGTGTTTGTCGAACGCCGAAAAACCCCACATCCTCATGACGCCGCCACCAGGCACGGAGATCCCGGGGTGGACGCACAGATCGGCGGTCTTCCCGCGGCCTGGGCGGCGCGCAGCGTGGCGCTCACCAGTGTCAGGCCCACTTCCCAGGACCTCCCCAACGTCCACGCCCGCGGGTTAATCAGGCCATCCGGGTACGGTGCGGCGACAATCCAGGCCTCAGCCAGTGCGTACACCGGGTCGCCCTCGAGCAGGCCCGTAGCACTGCTCGGCTTCCCGCATCTCCGGCCACGTCGGGTAGCTGAGTCGACCGGCCGGGACCGGGTCGACGTCGTACCGGTGGAGAAACCCGCACAGCTTCTGTGCAGGTGAGGAACGTTCGCCCAGCAGTCCAGCAGGTGCCGCGCGTCCGCCATTTCTCGCTGTTCATCACTACGAGGAATCGACGGAGGCCGCGGACCGTAACAAAGCCTCTTCCGTGCGCCGCCGCACTCGTTCGAGATGGGCATTACCTTCCTTCCGGGCGGGCGTTTCCGTGAGATGCGACTCACCCGGTGCGCGAGGAACACTCGCCGTCCGCGCTCCCCTGACTTGACCTGACCCAGCGAACAGAGCTGGTGATCCCTGAGGCAGCGCACCCACTGCCGCGAGGATGACGGCCCGGCCAGGAGCGCAACGGGGAGGGGGGAGGTGTACGGGGCAGCTCCCCCCGGCTCGACTGGCCGGGCCCGCAACTCAGCAGCATCCGTCATCGTCAGCCGCCGCTGAGTTGGTACAAGAGGTACTCACCGGATCCCGCCTCTCGGGGCGGGGATGTTCGAGGTGCAGCTGCGGCAGTACCGGCCGCTCTCCGGGACATCCGGAACGGGCAGCACCGACCATCTCCAGCCCGCGCTCCCGGCGTCGGGTCCCGACACTGTGCCTGCCGGCCATCGCCCACACCTCTTCTCGTCTCTGACTTCTGTCCTGGGGAATGGCGGCCAAATTCCGCCTCTCTCGTTCCTGGTGCACCGCTAGGGCACCGTCCGGCCCTCTGGGAGGGGTGACGGGCCGGACGGCCGACGCCCAGCGGTGATGGGTGTCACACGAGCCTGGAGTGCTGCCGATCTTGTCACCCTTGGCCCGCCCGTTCACGGTATGTTGGAAAGTACCAGCAGTCAAGTACCAAACACCTGCTGGTTTGGTGGGGAGGACTTTCCAGGTGCAGACTGTGACGAACGGGAGCCCGCAGTGCTAGTAGTGATCACGGAGGCGACGCGGATGGCGGCTGAGCACGGCCGGACGACTCGCCGGCGCAAGCTCGGCGCGGCGTTGCAAACCCTTCGCAACGAGGCCGGGATGACCCAGGTCGCCGCCGCCAACGTGATCAATCTCAAGGACAGCTCGCTGAGCCGGATCGAGACTGGTACGCGAGGCGCCAGCGTGCCCCAGGTGATGGCGCTGTGCCAGCTCTACCGCGCTGACCCCGCCTTCACGGAAGTTCTCGTGCAGCTCGCGCGTGACGCCGGCGACCCCAGCTGGTGGTTCGCCGAGTACGGCTCTGCCGTGCCGGACTGGTTCCGCGGCTACCTCGACCTGGAGACCGACGCGTCGGAGGTATGGACTTACGAGGCTGGATGCGTCCCGGGGCTGCTCCAGACGCCGGAGTATGTCCAGGCCATCGAGTCCGTCGAGGCGGCGAAGCGGGCCAAGCTGCGGGAGAGCCGGCAGCAGAGGCTCCACCAGGGGCATCCGCTGATGCTGCGGGCCGTCCTCGACGAGGCAGCGCTGCGCCGGGCCGTGGGTGACCCCGGCGTGATGCGTGAGCAGATCCGTCACCTGGCCGCGATGGCCGGACTGCCGCGCGTGACGCTGCGGATTCTTCCCTTCTCCGCCGGGTACCACCCCGCGATCTCGGGGTCTTTCGTGGTTCTCAAGTTCCCGGCGCCGTCGATGGACACCGTGTACATCGAGCTGGTGGGCGGCGCGCTCTACGCGAACAAGCGGGCCGACGTGGCACCATACGAGATGACCTTCGAGCGTCTCATGAAGCAGGCGCTCGGCGGGGAGGAAACGATGTCGTTCCTTCACGAGATCGAGAGAAGCTGGAGTTAAGAGATGACCGGAACAGCACGTCCCCCCAGGCTGGTGTGGTGCAAGAGCAGCCGCTCCCACAACGGGGGGAACTGCGTCGAGGTCGCTGGCCTCACTGCCGGTGCCCGCGCCGTCCGGGATTCCAAGAACCCGAACGGACCAGCGCTAATAGTCACCGCGGGTGCGTGGTCCGCATTCACCACCGGACTCCGTGACAGTGAGTTCGCCGCCGGCTGACCGATCCGCTCCCCCGCCCGTTCAACCCCCCGGTCTCGCGGGCGGGGGAGCGATCAACCCCCGTACTGCGAGAGGCTGCTCGACTTGGTGGCGGTGCAGGCTCGCGGGCGCCACCGAAGAACGAAGATGCTCACCACGTTGGAGATGGCGCACGCCGAGTTCGGCTTCTACGCCGCATACATTGCACTGTACAACGGAGACGCGTCGCACCGCTGCGACGCGCACCTTGGTGCCCGGACAGGCACCGGAGCTGCGGATCACGCCGCACAACGACTCCCTGTCGATCACCTGCGGCCGCAAGCGGTACCTACTGCCCGCCGAGGTGGTGCTCGCCCCAACCACCGGATCATCCCCGCCACAGGTACTGCTCTAACGCCTCGCGGGCCAGCGCCGAGACGGTCTTGCCCTCCCGTTCAGCGGCGTCCACAGCCTGCC
>JBOHFG010000146.1:0-17566 GCA_050699575.1 Pseudonocardiaceae bacterium | reverse complement strand
TGAGGTCATCCAGTTGCTGTCTGAGGTTGGCGGCGATCGTGTCGGTGTCCGACGCCGCGGTGTCGATGGAGCTGAACGTCACCTTGATCTGGTCACTGCCGCTTGTCATGCCTGCCTCCTGACATCTCAAAGCGTGACAACTTCTCGAGTAGGTCTAGTCGAGGTTGGTGAAGACGCGGTTGACGTCCTGGACGTTGGTGGCCTCGTGGGCCTGGTAGGTCTGGTGGGACTGCTTCAGGCCATCGCCGATGCCGTGCAGGGCGTGGTTGAGCTTGGTGGCGTTGTCATTCCAGCGGATCTTGAGCTGATGAAAACTCGTGGCAGCCTGTCCCTGCCAGGTGCTCGTGAGCGGCTCAAGACGGTTCATGAGGTCGCTGAGCTGAGCCTGAATCTGCTGGTTCACGTCATAGACGTGCTGCGAAGCCTGGTTCATGGTCGGAAGTATGAGTCTCGAAGCTGCCGCCGGCTGTCATTCCCGTCCTCCCGTCTGGACATTCCTGGGGACTCCACGCTACCGGGTCCCCGCAGGATTCGCAGCCTACTTCGAACAGGTTACGTCCACGAGACGGAGATCCGGGCGCAGCGACTCGGACTATGAGAACAAAACACGAGGCTCGGTACGCAACGGGGTTTTCATGATAGGGAATCACCTGATCGGCCAGCTAGGCTGGTCCCATGGGAGGCTGGGTCCGAGCCGCGGATTCTGATTAGCAGTGCAGGTCGTCGTCCATAGCTCCTCGGGTGAGGCCGAAGTCGATGTGGTGGTCCGCCAGCCGCAGGCGACCGTGGGTGACCTGGCGGCGGCGTTGGGCGCCGCCGTCGACGGGAGAACCTCGCGGAGCGCAGCGCTGGTGATCGGTGGCCGGCCGACCCAGGAAGATCTGCCGTTGACTCAGGTTCCCACAACGGGACCTGGGTGGGCGACATCAAGGTCGAGGGGCCCGACACCGTCTCGGTACCACCTGGTGCGATCGTGAGAGATTCGGCGCGGTATTCGCCGCTGTGGAGCGGTCACCGATCGGTGATCGTCTGCCCGATGCCAGTCCGCGCCGTGGCGTGAGCACGATAGCCCTGAACCGCCCACCCCGTACGGCGCCTCCGCGGGAGCCAGAGCCGATCGACGCCCCCGCTGCCGCGCCACCGGCGCCGGCCCGCATGCCGCTTAGTATCGTCGCGATCATCGCGCCGCTCCTGTTCGCGGGCGCTATGGTCGCGTATCTCGGTCAGGCGATCTACGCACTGTTTGCCCTGTTGAGCCCGGTGATGGCGATCGGTACCTGGCTGGAGTCACGGCAGCGGAACCGGCGGGCCACCGGTACGGGCAGCCGGCAGTTCGCCGCCGAGCTGAACACGTTCCGGGCTGCCCTTGACGACCGGGTACAGGCGGAGACCGAACGCCGGCGCCTGACCCTGCCGCACCCGGCTGAGCTACTGCGCTGGGCAGCCGCGCCCAGCACGCGGTTGTGGGAGCGCCGCCCGCAGCACGACGATTTCCTGCAACTGCACGGTGGTATCGGCACGTTTGCCTGGCAGCCGACTCTCACGACCTCCGGCGGGAAGCTCCCAGCGGAGATCGACAAGGTGCTGGCGGAGGCTGGCCTGCTCCACGCGGTACCCATCCCGGTTGATCTTGCCGCCGGGCGGGTCGTGGGAGTGGTGGGAGATCGGCCCGCGGCCTTGGCGCTGGCCCGCAGCCTTGTTCTGCAGGCGACGACCCTGTCTGGACCGGCCGACCTGCGAGTGGCCGTCCTGACCGATTCTGGCCGGGTGGACGAGTGGGAGTGGGCTAAATGGCTGCCGCACACCGCCGATACCTCGGGTGCCCATGGTCGGCGCCTGACCTGTGACGCCCAGGCCAGCAACGCGGTCCTGCGTGACCTCCTCGCCGCTGGCAAGGGTGCGACAACCCCCACGCCACCAGGACCAGTCACCTTGGTGGTGCTCGACGTGGAGTCCCTGACCGCGGGTCCCAACGCGCCGGCCCGCGCCGTGCTGCGGGGTGAGGGCGGAGCTGTTGCTGGACTGGTGGTGAGCGAGGCCCGGCATCGCCTCCCCTCAATGTGCACCACCGTTGTCGAGCTGCGCGGCAGTTACGGCGACGCTCAGCTCAGCCAGCCCGAGCAGGGCGAGGCCGTGGAGCACTGTGTGGTTGCCGGGGTGAGTAAACCCCTCGCGCGCTGCACTGGGCGCGGGCACTGACCCGCTTCGAGGACCCTGAGATGGCCGAGACGGGGGGCGGCCTACCTGATGTGGTCAGCCTCGCCCCGCTCCTGCAGCTGGACCTCTTCGACCCGCGGTCCGTGACCACCAGGTGGCGGCGCGAGGCCAACCACGTGCGAACGCCGATCGGAACCACCACGGAGGGAGTGCTACACGTCGACCTGGTGGCTGACGGCCCGCACGGTCTGGTCCTGGGCGCCACGGGAGCCGGCAAGAGTGAACTGCTGCGAACCGTGCTCACCGGTCTCGCCACGACCCTGGATCCCCACCACCTCACCTTCCTCCTCATTGACTGCCGGGGCAGCCGCGCACTCGACCAGTGCGCGCGGCTGCCGCACGCGGTGGGCCTCATTACCAACCTTGACGACCACGTCGCCGAGCGAGTGCTGCCAATCCTGGAGGCAGAGCTGCGCCGCCGCGAGCAACTGCTTCGCGCCGTGGACGCAACAGACGTGACCGAGTACGTCGCCCTGGCGCGGGACCCAGACCGTGGGCTCGCCTCGCTGGCCCGGCTGCTTGTCGTGATCGATGACTTCGAGGTGGCCGCCGAACTCGGGAAGTTCCTCACCGGGCTCGCCGAACTCGCCCAGCGGGGCAGCGCACTGGGCATCCACCTGTTACTGGCAACGCAACGAATGCCAAGCGCGTTCACCACCATCAAGACCAACCTGCAACTGGCCCTGCACACCCAGACCGACACCGACTCGATCAACGCGGTGGGCACCAACGCGGCCGCCTCGATTCCGCCGGACCGGCCAGGACGAGGCGTCGCCCGCGTCGGCGCCGGCAAACTCGTGGCCTTCCAGGCGGCTCAGCTACGAACTGACCCTGCACTGCCGTCCACCGCGGTGGAAATTCGTCCCTTCGGGTTTCGCACCGAACGCTCGCCTGCTGCGGGTGCCGGCCCGATAGGGGATCCGGCTACGGCGCTCGCCAAGGTGGTCACTGCGGTCGATGCCGCCTTCGCGGCCAGCGGCCTGGAGCGGCCCCGCCAGCTGTGGTCCGGTGACGCGCCGGCCGAGGTGCCGTTGGAGACCGTGGATCTCCCTGGTCTGCTCGGTATCGACGACGTCGGCACTCTCGAGCCGGGCACCTGGTGGCAATCCGACACCACGCCCTCTCTCAAGGTGCCCGTGGGCTTGACCCTCGCGAGGCAACCGCTGCACCTGGACTTGAAGGAGTCGGCGCTCGGTGGCATGGGACCGCACGGCTTGGTGGTGGGCGCTACCGGGTCAGGCAAGAGCGAGTTCCTGCGAACCCTGGTGGGTGCCCTGGCCATCACCCATGCACCGGAGCTTCGTCCTGGTCGACTTCAAGGGTGGCGCTGCCTTCGCCGGTCTGGCCGCCCTGCCCCACGTTGCCGGTATGATCACTAACCTGGAGAACGACCTCGCCTTGGTCGACCGGATGTACGACGCGCTGTTCGGTGAGCAGCGGCGCCGTCAGGAGCTGCTCCTGCGGGCCGCGGGTGCGCTGGCGTCGGTGCACGACTACCAAAAGCTGCGCGCGACCGGCGTCGACCTGGAGCCACTGCCCTCATTGCTGATTATCGTCGACGAGTTCGCTGAGCTCCTGACGGCCAAGCCGGACTTCATCGATCTGTTCGTGAGTATCGGCCGCCTGGGCCGCAGCCTGGGGATGCACCTGCTGCTGAGCTCTCAGCGCCTGGAGGAAGGGCGCCTGCGAGGCCTGGAAAGCCACATCCGCTACCGCATCGGGCTACGCACCTTCAGCGCCCAGGACAGCCGAGCAGTGCTGGGGGTCCCGGACGCCTACGAGCTGCCCTCCGAACCAGGCGTGGGCTATCTGAAGGTCGACACGACGACCTTCACCAGATTCAAGGGCGCGCTGATCTCCGTGCCGTACACCGCGCCCCACGGCCGCGAGCCGAACGCGGGCTCCGTGCTCGATGTGGTGGTCAGCCGGCTTTCCGGCACCCCCCGGTGCATCAGGTGTGGTTGCCGCCGTTGGCGCCGGTGACGTTCCTGGACCAGCTGCTACCAGGGCTGACCGTTGATCCCCAGCGGGGTCTGACCGCCACTGGATGGCACGGCGTAGGGCGTCTGGTGGTACCCGTCGGGGTGGCTGACCGGCCGCTGAGCAACGGCGCGCAGTGGTGGAAATCGACGCCGGCGGAGCCAGCGGCAACCTCGTCATCGCCGGCGCACCCCAGACCGGCAAGACCACCCTCCTGCGCACCTTCGTGACCGCCTTCGCACTCACCCACACACCGACGGAGGCGCAGTTCTACTGCATCGACTACGGCGGTGGCGGCCTGGCCGCCCTGGCTGGCTTACCGCACGTCGGCAGCGTCGCCAGCCGGTTGGAGCCAGACAAGGTCCGCCGGCTGATCGCCGAGGTCGACGGGATCATGGCCAGGCGGGAAGAGCTGTTCCGGGAACACAGCATCGACTCAGTGGCCAGCCTGCGGGCACTGCGTCACGCAGGCGGCCTGCCTGACGAACAGCTTGCGGATGTATTCCTCGTCATCGACAACTGGCCGGCGCTGCGCCGCACGTTCGAGGATCTCGAGGAGGTGGTATTGGACGTTGCCGCCAGGGGCCTCGGCTACGGAATCCACGTGGTCATCACCGTCAACCGATGGCTGGACCTGCGCGGCAACCTCCGGGACAGCCTGGGCGGGATCCTGGAGCTGCGCCTCGCTGACACGGGTGAGAGCCTGGTCGACCGGAAGATCGCCAGCAACGTTCCCACCGGAGCACCAGGCCGCGGCCTCGTTCGAGAGAAGCTCCACTTCCAGACGGCAGTCCCGCGAATCGACGGAAAGATCAACATCATTGATCTCCAGGTGGGGATAGAGGATCTGGTGGCCCGGGTGGCGTCGTCCATCGACTATCGGCGCACCCTCCTGGAAACGGTCGAACCCGACTACCTGAGCTTCTACGCCGGTGCGGCACCATCGGCGACCGATGCCGTCGCGGCACTTCGTGCGGCACTCATCAAACGCCTACCCGGAAGTGACGTCACAGCGGCTCAGCTTCGAGCCCGCAACTGGTGGCAAGGCCCCGACTATTACCTCGTGGTTGATGACTACGACCTCGTCGCCACCGCCAACAACCCCTTGTCCCGGGTGCTCGAGTTCGTCGTCCAAGGCCGCGATCTCGGCTTCCACCTCATCCTGGCCCGCCGCGTCGCCGGCGCCCAGCGAGCACTGTTCGAACCAGTTCTCCAACAGGTCAAGGAACTCGGCAACCCCGGCCTCATCCTCTCCGGTGACCGCGGTGAAGGCCCACTGCTCGGCACATCCCGCGCCACCACGTTCCCACCAGGACGGGGACTACTGATCCGCCGGAAAGAACAACCGGTCCGCGTGCAAGTGGCCTGGACCCAGTAGCGTGGCTCCCCGGAACATCGGGGAGGAGAGGGTTGTCGTGGACGCGCAGACGATCGGTGCCCGGATACGGCAGATCCGCAATTCCCAGAAGAAGGGACTGCGGGTGGTCGCCGGGCTGGCCGGGATCAGCAAGTCGAAGCTGTCCTGCATCGAACGCGGAGAGGTCGCGCTGGACAGCGTCTCGGAGATCGTGGCCTTGGCCAACGCGCTGGGCATCGCGCCGAGCGAGCTGACCCGGCTTCCGGTTCCCGCACCGGCCAACGGGCACACCGATTCCACCATCGAAGCGATCCGGCTGGCACTGGACGGGGTTGACGCCGGCCTCCCCGGCGGGCTGGTGCTCCCCGTTGCGGTGCTTCGCGAGCAGGTGACTCGGACTCACCGGCGCAACCGGGCGTGCCGGTTCGCCGAGGTGGCCAGCGAGTTGCCCGGGCTGATCCGGGACCTGCACACGACGCTGGGCACCGGCAGCGACCATGGCGAGCTGCTCGGCCTGGCGGTGCACCTGCATGTACACGTCACCCGGATGTGGCTTAACGCCGCGGAGGCACCAACCGACCTGCGGCGCCGGGTGGTGTTCCTGGCCCGGCGCCTGGCCCACGAGCACGGCGCGGTGACCGTGCTCGGGATGGCCACCTTCGGTGTCGCTGACGTGTTGGCCGGCGGTGGGGCATTCGAGTTGGCGCAAGCCGAGCTGGACGGCATCACCGTGCCCACGACCACGGCGGACACGGTGAGCATGCTCTCCGCGCTGTCGGTGACGCGTAGTCTGCTCGCCGTGGTGGCGGGCCGCCCGGATGATGCTGACGCCCCGATGGACGCTGCCACGGACATGGCCAACCGGTTCGGGGAGCTCGGCGAGGCCGACCCGCTGGGGTTCGGGTTCGGGCCGACGAACGTCGAGTTCCGTCGGGTGCGGCTGGCCCTGGAGGCGGGCGAGCCGGACCGTGCGGTGCGGATCGCCGAAGGTCTGCACCCCGAGCAGAACCCGTTCCCGGCGAGTCGTGTTTACCATTGGGTGGGATACGGGCGGGCGCTGGCCCGGCTGCGGGGCCGCCACGACGACGCGGTGCGAGCCCTGCACCGCGCGGAGACAATCTACCCGCACCGCGTGCAGCGGGACCCGATGGTCCGCGAGGCGCTCAGCCAGCTGCTCACCCGTACCCGCCACGACTCCCCCGCCGGGCAGGAACTGCGGAGGATGGCCTACCGGGCCGGCCTGCCGAGGTAACCCATCAGGGGGAAACCAGGCAACGGTCCTGGGTACTGGACGCCGGCGGTCACTGATCGGGCACAGTGGTCAATCGTGATCGACATACCTAAGACTTTGCACTCAGAGCGGGAACGTGGCCGGATTCAGGCCCAGGGCCGCCGTACCGACGACCGCAGCAACTGCACCCTGCTGGTGATCCACGAGACGGACGGCTCGTGGGCGATCCACGGCCTGGGCGCACCCGGAGTGCGACTGTCCAAGGCGGAGATGATCGCCCTGGCCGAGAAGATCCTGGCAGGTGCCCGGTGAGCGCATCCGGAGCCCTCCGGTGAAACCCGCCATAGGAAAGGTTCTCATGCACAATCAGCTGTGCATGTCGGGTCATCGGTACTCGGAGGTTTGAGCGGTGACAGTTGAGCTTGGTAAGATCACCGAACGGCAGCAGAAGATGTGGTCCACCGGGGACTTCCATCGGATCGGCGTAGGCCTACTCGTGATTGGGGAGATGCTGGTCCGCTCGTTACACGTGCACGCGGGAGAAAAAGTGCTCGATGTCGCCGGTGGTGCCGGCAACACCGCCTTGGCCGCAGCGCGCCGCTGGGCTGATGTGGTCTGTACCGATTACGTCCCCGAGCTGCTGCGGCATGCCGAGCGGCGCGCCAAGGCAGAAGGGCTGCCACTGCGCACCCAGGTCGCCGACGCCCAGCAACTCCCGTTCAATGACGGTACCTTCGATGTCGTCACATCCACCCTCGGCGCGATGTTCGCTCCAGACCAGTCGCGCACCGCGTCCGAACTGCTGCGTGTCCTGCGTGGAGGCGGCCGGTGGGGTATGGCTAACTGGACGCCGCAGAGCTGGATCGGCTCACAGTTTGCTTTGTTGGCGCGGTTCGTGCCGCCACCACCGGAACTGGTGCCACCCGGCATGTGGGGTACCGAGGAACGGTTGCACGAACTGTTCGGCGATCGTGTCTCGTCCCTAGAGACCAGGCTGCAGCAGGTGGAGATTTGCTATCACGACACGACGGGCCTGTTTGAGCTGTTTCGCGAGTGGTTCGGGCCGGTCGCCACGGTCTGGCACACGCTGGCCGAGCCGCAGCGAGAGGAATTACGGGACAGTTGGATCGCGCTGGCCGATAAATTCAACATCGCGCGGGACGGAACATGCGAGATGCCCTTTGAGTATCTGGAGGTCGTCGCAGTAAAGGCATGATCAAGGAGTAGTAACCCTGCTGGCATATGTGGATGGAGCCGTTTCGGATTTCTTGCAAAAACTGACTACTACCTCGCGGGTCAGGCAGCCACACTCGGTTACACGATGGTCACACAGGAAACCTCTGACTCGACGTCGAAGAAGCGAGTGAAGATTCACTTGGACGCGGACGCGTTACCTCGCGAATGTGGCGCGTCCGAGCCGGACGTAACGTGAGGCCGACCTTCGCGGGCCATGCGTGAACACGGCCACGTCAACGCCGGGTTCGTCGAGTAGCCGGTAGCGTCCCGTAAGACGGCCACAGCGGTGACTGCGGCCCAGGCCTCTGCTCCGTTTCTGGCTCTCAACCCCACCCATCCCCCGGGAAGAATGAGGGCGATGCACTCGACGACGCTGCACGCGCAAGCCGATCTGTGGCAGCACGGAGCAGGCACGTTCGCGGCCCTCCCCGTTCTAGTCCCGAGGGTGAGTCGGACGCGCGAGTGCCGCCAACTCTCGACCGATCGAGTGGTCCAGCGTCACGGATGAATACCGAAGGGCCGCACGGGGCACCCCTTCTGAGTCCGATCAACACCCGGAGCTCCAGCCGGACCTAGGCTTAGGAGGACCCGCATGAGCAGTATGTCCGATAAGGTCGAGCAGCCTACCGACGAGATGAACGAGGCGATCGGCCCCGATGTCGACATCCCAGGACCCTACCCCTCCGGACGTGGAGACCCCACCGGCAAGCCTTTATCGACTGAGCCGGAGCCAACGAAGGCAACACGAGGCACTGGGTCGCTCGGGAGTCTAACCAAGGCAATGAGTACGTCGACGGTGCGCGAGGAGACCGGAGGCTTAGGCAGTCCCATATGCGACGATGAGCGTGATTCCGAGGAATTACCGCAGGAAGAAACAGTTGTAGACCAGCGCCTCCAGGAAAGCGGACAAGTAAAATCCAGCAGGGGTGATTTTGCCGCAGAAGGAACAGAACCCAGCACCCCGCAGGAGAAGATCGAAAAAGCCAGGGCTGGGTCGTTTCCCGCAGGGGTCCCGGAGGACGCAGATGTAGGGACCGGACGCGCAAAGGGAACAGGTCTCCCTCCCGGATCCGTCGGAAAGGGGCACACCACCCCGCAAACTCCCCCTACTTAATTGGCCGACTACTTCCTCATCACGGCATCGACAGGGGTCCTATTGTGAAGGGGTTGCCGTAGACGCGTGGATGATCGGTGCCCGGATACGGCAGATCCGTAATTCGTGAGCTGCTGCAGGGAGTGGCTGAGTTCTTGGTGTGTGCCCTCGAGCCGGTGGCGACTTGTGGGCTCACCCTGGCCAGGACGATCGGGTGATCACCGCCGCGCCGATGACCAGCACCAACGGGACCGCGGAGGGGTTCTCATCAACGGACGCCGGCGCTTCACCAGCTCCGCCGCGACACACCACACACAACACTCGCGGACTGGATCAGCTCAAGGTCGCCTTGATACAGCGCAATCGAAGCGTTGGTCATCATCTAGTACCTCAAGATCGTTGGCGTAGCATAACCAGAAGTGACTGTCACCACCAGAACCTCAACGTGCATCGTTTCGTCATCAATCTAACCGGGTACCTGACACCGT
Source organism: Pseudonocardiaceae bacterium (assembly GCA_050699575.1). Taxonomy (GTDB): domain Bacteria; phylum Actinomycetota; class Actinomycetes; order Mycobacteriales; family Pseudonocardiaceae. The sequence goes on along the minus strand of JBOHFG010000146.1, from coordinate 7,964 downwards.
GATACTCCAGCGACGGCTGACGGATGTGGAGATGATGATGCCAGTTGCTGCTTCGCTAGGCACGAACCTTCAGCGTTGCTCGGATTGGTCAATAAGAGCCCATTCTGCGCACTCTGGTCACTACCAATTCGGCGTCGCAGGGCTCACACGTCGCCCGGAGAGCAGACACCCCAGGCCGCACTCTGACTCACCGTCACGCCTGTCCGAAGAAGTCCTTCTTCACCTTAAGGGAGACAGCACATGAGCACCATCACTGAATCCGTTGATGTCGCAGTGGATGTGTCCACCACCTACAACCAGTGGACCCAGTTCGAGTCTTTCCCACAGTTCATGGAAGGCGTCGACGAGATACGCCAGATCGACGACACCCATACTCACTGGGTGACCAGTATCGCCGGAGTGTCCCGGGAGTTCGACGCCACCATCACCGAGCAGAAACCCGACCAGCGCATCGCATGGCACTCTGATGACGGCCCTGATCACGCTGGGGTCATCACCTTCCACCGCCTCGACGACACCACCACTCGGGTCACTGCCCAGATGGACATCGACCCCGAAGGGTTCGTCGAGAACGCAGCCGACAAGCTGGGTATTCTTGATCGGCGCGTCAAGGGCGACATGCGCCGCTTCAAGGAGTTCATCGAGTCCCGCGGCGGCCAGGAGACCGGGGCCTGGCGCGGCGAAGTGCACCGCCCTGGCATTTGAGCCCCTCGACCGGCCGCCCAACTCGCGACACTAGTGACCGAATGGCCCCTGACTGGGAACTCTGGTCAGGGGCCATTTTTCGTGCCACCCAGCGCGCAAACGTCGCCCCGCCATCTAGGCGGGGCGACGATGTCACATACTGTCAGCTACCCTGATCGCCCGAGTCTGCCGCTCCCGAGTCCGTGCGCTCGTTGCCCTGGGTACTAAGCGATCTACCCTGAGGGCTTGAGGGCGACGTGTCCGTGTCGGACATGCCCTCGCGCTCGGCCTGGGAAACCTCTCGGGGACCGGCTTGCGAGCCCTGGCCCATTTTCTGTGGGTTCTGAGCCTGTTCCTCTTGGGTCGGACCACTCTTCTGCCGGTCAGCGTAGGGAGGCAGCTCTCGATCACCGCCGGGGTCTTGCTTGCCCCCGGAGTGAACGTTCGGCTCCCGCGGATAGGGGGGCTGCGCCACTCCCTCGCGTTGCTCGGTCATCACTAGCTCCTTACCATCGACACTGGTGGAATTTGAGGCCCTCGGTCGACCCGCCATGATCACCTAAGGCAGGGCGATATGATGGCTCTTGAAGGGATACCCATCGGCGCCGGTAGTAAACTTTCACTCGCCGCTTCGCTGCTGGGAAGCCGGCAGTGAGCTGAGCGCGGCAGCTGGGATCACCTGATCATCGTCTCCCCCGCCGGGAGCGTGATCGCCTCCTGTTTGTTGTAGCGTCACGGAGGGTGGTGGCGACTTGATTGGTGAGGGTGTGGGATGGGAGGTCTTCCACTGGAATGGGGAGAGCGAGTGACCAGTTGGGGTACTTGCCGTCGGCACCCGGGATGTTGGGTCGTTGTGGTTCGCCGATAGCGTCGTCGAGGGTGGCGGCCAGCAGGAATGCGGGGGCTTGAGCCAGCAGTCGGTGGGCTGCCAGCACGGCGTCTGTGACGGGGACGTCGGCCAGGCCACCCGCCGTGGCTAGACGCTCGCGGATTTCGTGGGTGCTCTCCTCGTTGGGGTTCAGACCGAGCGTGTGTTGGGTCTTGAGGTCGCTGCCGTCCCAGAGGCCGGCCACCGTGGGCAGGTCGTGAGTGGTGATGGCGGCCATGGCTGTCGCTGGCCAGGTGGTGGGGTGGTCCTTTTCGAACCACAAGAGTCGATAGGAGAGAAAGTTCCGTTTGGCCATCGCCTTCTGGGCGGTCTTCTCAATGGTGCCGAGGTCCTCCCCGACGACGATGGCCTGAGCGCGGTGGCTCTCCAAGGCGACGATGTCGAGAAGGTCGTCGGCGGGATAGCGGACGTAGGCGCCGTTGGCGGGTCCGGAGCCAGCGGGAACCCACCACAGCCGGAACAGTCCCATGACGTGGTCGATTCGCAGGCCGCCACCTAAGGCCAGGGTGCTCCGAATGGTGTCGATGAAAGGTTGGTAACCGGCGTACGCCAGACGCCAGGGTACGAAGGGTGGCAGGCCCCAGTCTTGACCTTGGCGGTTTAACTCGTCGGGAGGTGCGCCGACGGTGACGCCGGTGGCGAAGAGGTCCTGCCAAGCCCAGGCGTCGGCGCCGGCTGGGTCGACCCCGATAGGCAAGTCTTGCATGACGGTTAGGTCGGTCGCGGCGGCGTCGAGCTGCCGGTTGGTCAACCACTGCAGCCAGGCGTGAAAACGGACCCGGTCGTAGTGCTCGGCGGTGAACTGGGCGACCGCAGGACAGTCAGGGTGCTGGTAGTCGCTGCTCCATTCCCGCCAATTCGGCCCGAACCGCTCGGTGAGGGCCGCCCAGGTGGCGAACTGGCGCAGATCTGTCGTCGCTTGGCGGTACCACGTTTCGAAGTCGGTGTCGTGGCGGCGGAGCGCCCAGATGGCTTCTAGGGCGGCGAGTTTAAGGCGCCACACCTCGTCCCGGTTGATTTCCCGACGTTGGTTGAGAGCCCGACCGGCGGCCGCGAGCCGGCCCAGATCAGCTCCGGCGTCGGCGGCACCGGGCACATCCTCGATACGCAAGTAGATCGGGTTGCGGAACCGACGGGTGGACGGGAAGTAAGGGCTGGGTTGCTGCGGGATGGTAGGCGCGGTGGCATGCAGCGGATTAACGAGGATGAACCCGGCGCCGAGCTCACCTGCCGACCACCGGGTGAGGCGGGCCAGGTCACCGAGATCTCCCATCCCCCAACTCTGGTTAGATCGGGTGGCGTAGAGCTGCGCAACCCACCCCCAGGCTCGCCGAGCAGGCAGGTAGCAGCGACCGGGACTGACGATCAGGCGCCTGGAAGGACTGTCGTCAAGCGGCACCAGCGTGTGGTACCCCAAGGCGAGGTCGTTGGGAACGCTCCCGTCCACGCGCACTTCGCGCCCGTCTTCCAGCACGACCACGGAAGGGCCACCGGGTAGGCGTCCGCCGCGGCGGACGACGAGCACGGGGGGGTCACCCCCAGGCGGCCGGCCAATGATATGGCGCAGCTGTTCGATGGTCGCCGGGGCGATGCGCTGTTCGTCGCCAGCGGCGTCCTCGTAGCAGTCATCGATACCCCAGTCGTCGGTCATAGCCGGTCCTCGAATAGGGTGGCGGTGCGCACGCGGCCCGGGGTCGTCAGGGTGGCGTGGAGGCGCAGTCCGCCACAATGGTAGTCGCGCAGCCACATCAAGGCGTTCCCTGCGGAGCCGAAATGATCGTAGACAACGGCGCCTCGCATCCTTCGGTGGCGCTCACCAAGCATCAACTCCACCCCCTCAGAACCGGGGCCCCCACACCACACTCATACATCACTCACCCTTCCACGTCAGCACGGCGACGGAAACGACGCCCCCGAAAGAAGGCAACAGCGTGGGCACCCTGGGCCCCGGCGACCGGCAGCGGTTGATAGTGACGCGGGACGGGTAACGCCCCAGGTGGAGGCGCCGGTCCCCAGCCGGTATCGAAGTAGTCGACACGTCTGCGCGGTCTGAAGGTCCTTCGAGGTCTCGACACTTGTCTCATCAGTCCCTCGCGTCCCTTGGGCGGTAGACGGATTTGTTGAAGATGTGCACACTGCAACGGTCCTTCCCCCGAATTGTCACTGACAGTGACATCATGAAGATCACACGGAGCCACCGGGAATGGGAACGTCCGCCTGCTCATGTACACGCTGAGGGCTCGCTGGAGATGATCTATCGCGACGGGTACCCACCACGTTTGGATGGTGACTCTCGGCAGGTAATGAGGTACACGGTGATGGTGTGTTTTTCGCGGCGGAAGCTGGCGTAGTCAGTGAGCGCGCGGATAAGGGTAAGACGGTGCTGAGATTGCTCGGCGTCAGTAGGAACGTTCCAGCTCCCGGTGTAGGAGATCGTGACGCGCACCCGGTCGTCGTCGAGGTGGGCTTGTAGCCGTATGGGGCCGGCGTCAAGTGGGTCAGCCTGAGTGACGATCTCGGCTATCGCTTCATAAGTGGTGAGGGTGATGTCCTCGGCCAAGGGTTCGGTCACGTCCTCGTCAAGCCAGCGCCGGAACTCGCGGCGCAGCGTACCGGCATGAATCACCGATGCCTCGGCGGTGGTGTCCAGCGGTACGCGGATGGCGTGCGGACGCCACGGGAGGGCACTCGAGCGGTCTGGCTGATGAGGACCGTGGCCGTTCTGGGTGGAGTCAGCGCGGGCCATGCCGAGGTATACCCGGACCCTGATTAACTTAGTCCACGGTGTGCTGTTGGTGTGGGAGCGGCCAGAGCCCGTTGCGCCTGCGGCAATGGTGGCAGCGCCGCCGAAGCTCGGCATCTCACCAGCGAGCTCGTCGGCCGGTTCCGGTACGAGCGGCGCCCACTGTCCGCAATCGCCCTGCACGCCGACACCTCCGCGCTCACCGCGATCAGCAACGATTACGGCGGACATGAGTCGTTCGCTCGCCAAGTCTTCGCGCACAGCCGCTCAGGTGATGTGCTCCTGACGCTGTCCACCAGCGGCACCAGCCGCAATGTGATCTTCGCAGCCAAGGCGGCCCACGAGGTCGGCATGACCGCGTGGGCCCTAATGGGGTGTACCGGGTCGTTGTAGTGAAGGCTCGGTGCCGGTAGCCGCTGGTAGGTGAGCACTCTTGGGCCCTGGACGCTGTGTGAGTCCTAGGGTGAGATCGTGCCCCTGCTGGTGGTCGGGTGATCGAACCGCTGATGGGATGTCGTGCCCGCCTTGGTGCGTGAGCACTTGTCCATTAGGTCGCTGGTGATCTCTCGCTGGCTGCTGGTCATGGTGTCGAGTGGGGGGAGATGGGCCGATGGTGCTGTTCATTGGTGATGACTGGGCTGAAGATCATCACGATGTGGAGGTGCAGGACGCGAGGGGTCGCCGGTTGGGTAGGGCCCGGTTGCCTGAGGGGGTTGCCGGGATCTCCCGGTTGCATGCGTTGATCGGTGAGTTCACCGATCCTGACGACGAGGCGGGGGCGGGGCAGGTGCTGGTCGGGATCGAGACCGACCGCGGTCCGTGGGTGGCGGCGTTGGTCGCGGTGGGGTATCGGGTGTTCGCGGTCAACCCGATGCAGGTGGCCCGCTACCGGGAGCGGCATTCCACGTCGGGGGCCAAGAGCGACGCCGGGGACGCGCACGTGCTGGCCGACATGGTGCGCACCGACGCCCACCAGCTGCGTCCGGTGGCCGGGGACACCGCGCTGGCCGAAGGGATCAAGGTGGTGGCCCGGGCGCACCAGTCCATGATCTGGGACCGGACCCGGCATGTGCTGCGGTTACGCAGCGCGTTGCGGGAGTTCTTCCCCGCCGCGCTGAAGGCCTTCGACGAGCTGACCGCGGCCGATGCCCTGGAGTTGCTGGCGGCCGCGAGCGACCCGCAGACGGCGGCGGGATTGTCGCGCAACCGGATCGCCGGTGCGCTGAAGCGGGCCCGCCGCCGCGATGTCGCGGGCAAGGCCGAGCGCATCCAGACGGTGCTGCGGGCCCCGGCGCTGCGCCAGCCCGCGGTCCTGGCCGGGGCCTACGCGGTCACCGTCCGGTCGACCGTCGCGGTGATCACTGTCCTGAACAGCGAGATCGCGACCTTGCAGGGGCAGGTCGAGGCCCATTTTGGTCGGCACCCGGATGCTGAGATCTACCGCTCCCAGCCCGGGCTCGGTGAGATCCTCGGCGCCCGGGTGCTCGGTGAGTTCGGCGACGACCCCCACCGCTACCACGACGCCCGGGCCCGCAAGAACTACGCCGGAACCTCCCCGATCACTCGCGCCTCGGGCAAGAAGAAGGTCGTGCTGGCCCGCTACGCGTGCAACGACCGACTCGGCGACGCGCTGCACCAGCAGGCGTTTTGTGCGCTGACCAGCTCAGCGGGTGCCCGGGTCTACTACGACGAGCTCCGCGGCCGCGGCATCGGCCACCACGCCGCACTGCGCCAACTGGGCAACCGGCTGGTCGGCATCCTGCACGGCTGCCTGAAAACCCGAACCCGCTATGACGAGGACACCGCCTGGAGCCACCACCACCACAAAGACCAACCACAAGCCGCGTGATATCCGATAGGTGACCACCGCGACCCGCCTCGCACACCCCTGGGGCCTGCTTCGACACCCGGCCAGGCTTGTCGTGGGAGCTGACCGGTCAAGGGTGGCCACAGGCCATCGCGCAGCGACGGTTCCGTGCGGGGCGGCCGCAGGCCGCCGGGGTCCCCGCACGGAACCGCCCTTTACCGGCCGGCGACCACGCAAGACCATCAGCCGGCTGGCGAGGCTGGACCGGCCCGTGACCAACGATCTGCGAAAACTGGCGCTAAGAAGCTGGGCGGTCTCAGGAGGTACGCGAGCTGGTGAGGGTGCCAGTCATGGGGTCGGTGATGACGGTGTTGCCGCCGGGGTGGGTTCGAGGTGGCGGTAGATGGTCTTGCGGGAGACGTGGAAGGTTTCGGCGATATCGGCGACGGTGTAGCGGCGTTTGCCGTCGGTTCCTTCCTCGTTGTACATCTGCTGGGCGATGGTGATCTGCCGGTTGGTGAGTTTGGGTTTGCGGCCGCCGGTGCGCCCGCGGGCGCGGGCGGCTTCCAGGCCTTCGAGGGTGCCCTCGCTGATGAGGTCGGCCAGCATCTCGTCCATCGCGCCGATGACGTGGAACAGGAAGCGGCCTGCGGGGGTGGTGGTGTCGATGCCTTGTTTGAGCACGACCAGATCGACGCCGCGTTCATTGAGTAGCGCGGCGATCTCGGTGAGGTGGCGCACCGATCGGGCCATCCGTGACAGGCGAGTGATGACCAGTTCGTCGCCGTCGCGGAGGTGGTCCAACAGCTTGTCCCACTCGGGTCGGCGGGCGAGTTTGCCGGAGGCGGTATCGGTCCAGATCCGCTCGCAGCCGGCAGCACGCAGCGCGTCGAGTTGGGAGTCGTCGGTCTGGGATCGGGTGCTCACCCGTGCGTACCCGTACCGCGCCATGGTCCACAGTGTCCCGTAAACAGTATTGACTGAGCTGTAGCGACACGTTGTTTTCGCACGCTGTTGCGACCCGCCGACGAGCTGGGCAAACCTGATCTCGTCAAGATCTTTTCGTTATGGGTCAGATACGAACGTTTCCGGGACGGTACACGGTTGGGCAGGAAGGTCTCGGGCGTCGCAGTTCGCCGCGCATGATCCCTGCGATGAAGGTGTCGTACTCCGCGTCATCGAAGATGTGGGCTGGTTTGTCGGGGTTTTTCGAATCGCGCAGAGCCACGATGCCGCGTGCGAGGAACGCGACTTCGACGCAGGACTGGCCTCCGCTGCTGGCGGTGTGCCACTGGGTGCCGGTGAGCTGGTTCTGGAGCCAGGCCGGGTCCAGGTCGTTGGGGTTCATGAGAGTTCCTTGACGATGGTGTTGAGCAGTGACAGCGAAGCCTTCAGTCCTAGAGCGTCGGACTTGAGGTGGTCGCTGGTGGTGCGGTAGATCTCCACGGTGTCGGGCTCGTTGAGGTGCAGCAGCGCCCGCGCGCCCTCGATGGCGACCGTGTCGCGCCCGGCGGTGAAGGACATCAGCATGAACGGGCCGTCCATGCCCGCATGCGCTCCCGTGCGCAGGGGCAGGACCTGGATGGTGATGTTCGCATCTGTCCTGGCCAGGTGGATCAGGTGCTCGAGTTGGGCTTGGGCCACCGCCCGGCCACCGACCTCCTGGCGCAGGAGCCCTTCGAGGACGACGGTCCAGACCTTCAGCGGAGGGTCCCGGTCGAGCATGTTCTTGCGGTGTTCGGCGCGCATGTCGACGAAGCGGTTGATGTCGTCGGCCGTGGTCCAGGCCCGACTCCCCTCGATCACCGCCCGTTCATAGTCGGGGATCTGCAGGAGTCCGT
>JBOHFG010000145.1:0-14947 GCA_050699575.1 Pseudonocardiaceae bacterium | reverse complement strand
GTCGCCGACGAACTCAACAACCGTCCACGACAGACACTCAACTGGAAGAAACCGACCGAAGTCCTCAACAAATTGCTGGTCGAGGCCGGTTGAAACTGGTGGTGCGTTCACAACTTGACACCAAGCTCCACGGGGACGAGCTCGCTCGATCAGGCTACCGACGAGGACGGAGCCAGCTGCACGGTCAGCTCAGCCCCCAACGAGCGAGCCAGGCGCTCCAGGACGGGCAACGTCGGCACGGTGCCACCGGCCTCGAACCGCGCCACGGCAGGCTGGGTCATGCCCGCGCGCCGGGCTAGCTCAGTCTGGCTCAATCCCTGCTGGACGCGCAGTTCCCGCACTCGCCGGCCGAGGTCGAAGGCTAGCCGCGCAGCGTCGTACGCTTCGGCAGCGCCGGGCTCGGCCATCCGGCGGCTACGCAAGTCCTGCCAGTCAGTCCGCCCCGGCATCGCCATCACTCCTCTCCGTCATCGTCGGCAGTGTGCGCTGCGGCAACACATAGCTGCAGTGCCCGCTGGGCCCGCTCAATCTCTCGAGTCTCCCGCATCCGGGTCTTGACGAACACCGTCAGCAACACGATGCGCCGCCCGGAAGCGAGCCAGTAAGTCACCCGCACTGCCTGACCACCCAGGTGGAACCGCAGCTCGCGCAACTTCCCGTCGAGTTGCCGCGTGTACGGCTCGCTCAGCAGCGGACCATGCTCGGCAAGCAGATCGACATAGAAGGCTGCCGTGGCGAACTGCGTTGCACTCAGACCTTCCAGCCAGTCACGGACCTCCGGTTCCAGCTCCACGGTACCCCAGGCCATACCACGAATGCTATAGGTCTGGCCGGAAGTCCCCCTGCAGCTGGGGTGTGCTGTCGTCGGCGTTATCGGATGCGATGCGGCACCGGAGACTGCCACGCAATGTCGCTCAGCACGCCATCCTGCCCCCAGTGCGCACCGCCGAGCGAGAGCCGTGGACGGCGGCACATGCGGTGGCGTTCCTCGACTACGCCCTCCGCACCGGCGACCGGCTAGCCAACCTTTTCGAAGTCATCATCGGCCGGACTACGCCGAGGCGAGGCACTCGCACTGCACTGGTCAGACCTCGATCTGGGGCCCGGACGCTGTTCGTCCACCCGGATCGGGGCACCCTGTCCGACGTCGCCGGGCGGCTCATGCTCACCGCACCCAAGATGAAAGGCTCCGCAGCTGGCGTCGGCCTTTCCACACGAGTGGTAGCCGCGTTGCAACGGCAGGCCGTCGAACGCGACGAGAGGGGTGAGCCGAGTGCTACTAAGGACGACGACTTGGTGTTCGCCGGGGTCAACGGGGCACCACTGCGACATGCCACCTCGGGGACCACCGCAGGCCTCTACCGGAACCTCACAGCAGAGGCCGCACTGGCCGCCGCAGCGGAACTGGCAAACGAACACGCCGAGCTTGCTGCGACCGCATTGCGACCACACGGCCATGATCCGCCCCTGCTCAGCGGTTCCGCTGGTGACGTAACCGCTGAGCAGAGGTGGAGCCGCCTCGGGGAATCGAACCCCGGACCGGCCCATTACGAGGGGGCCGGACCACGCCTCCTATGGCTTCTACACAACAGTTGCAGATCTCACACCTATGGGTGCATCAGTGGCACGGTTCGACCTGAGTTCGCACCACGTTTGATTCCACGGCGGGCTGGCCGCGCCATGCCGGACTCGGCGACGGGTCGCCGTAGGCTGTATGGCGAACACGAGGCAGACCTCAGCGTCGGCCATCTCGTGGTTCCGGCCGAGACCCCCGCCACCCCGCACCTCGGCGAGTGCAGCGTGGCTCAGTTGGTTGCGGCACGCTGCTGTGCGATTGTTGGTTCCATGGGCCAGGTCGTGTCGATGCTTGAGCGTCCGGTTTATAGCTATGCTGAGATCGACCGGCTGCTCCGCCTAACACCAGGTACCGCCAAGCGGTGGATCGACGGCTACAAGCGAGCTGGGCGGGTCTACGAGCCCGTGGTCCGGCAGGAACGTACCGGTTCACCGTGGGTGACGTGGGGCGAGTTCGTCGAGACGCGGCTGCTTTTTGAGTTCCGCAGTTCCGTTCCGATGATCAAGCTGCGGCCGGTGGTGGAGTGGCTGCGTGAGCGTGCCGGCCGGGACTATCCGCTGGCCTACGCACGGCCGTTCCTGGCCCCGGAGGGTAAGGAGCTGCTGGTGGCTGCCCAGGTCGCCACCGGGCCTGGATGAGGAGCTGTGGATGGTGGTGCCGTCCGGGCAGGGTGTGCTGCTGACCCCCACCAGCAGACGGTTCACCGACGCCACGTACTACCCGGACCTCGACGGCCCTGCCGGGCACATCATCGCTGATCCCGCGACACCGGCGGTGTGGCTGCATCCGCTGCGGCGGCAGGGACAGCCGACGGTCAACAGTATCCGCACCGAAACCCTTACCGGGCTGGTGACTGCCGGTGAACCGGTGCAGTTCGTCGCCGGCACCTACGGGCTCACGCTCGCCGAGGTCGAGCAGGCTGTGACCTACCTGACGACCCGTCGACGTGCCGCTTGAGCCGCAGCCCCGGCCGCTTGAACAGATCCGCTGCTACGTCGATGGCACTCAACCGCGATCGAGAACCAGATCGCGTCGGACCTCTCAGGTCCTTGGTGGGCGCTTTTACTCGCGACGCGCGCCATCGGGCCAGACCACCGTGACCGGTATCCCGCGCTCGCGGGCGGCTGCCACGACGTCAGCAGTACCCGAGTAGCCCCCAGAAGAGTTACCATCCCATACCGCGATGAGAGAATCGGCAGAATCAAAAACTTCCGCGCTTGCCGCCATGTAGGCATCGCTGCTGGATTCGTCAAACGGCAACGTCCGAACCACGCGAGCACGGCTGATCAGGTCGTCGAACTCTGCTAGATTTTCAGGTTTGACCTTCCGCTCCCGGTAATCGGCGGCCGGGAGGATCACCTCAACGGTGCCCCCACATTCCAGCACAACCCTGGCAAAGATCTGATCTGCGCCTTGCGCCAGGCAGGAAATGCCGACCAGTTCACCCTCATTGCAGTTCTCCAGAGCATCACGGATCACCTCCGCGACGAGAGGGATACTGTCGCGCGAGAGGTTCATGTGGCCAGCGATCCCAATTCTGGTCAATTTCTATCCTTTTATCCACCCATTGAAGGAGGTCAGCTCCCGGATTAAATCCCGGGTGTCCCGCACCGCGGCAATTTCCGCATACCGTGACACTTCCCGATAGAATTCTCGCAGTTTCGCGCCAACTCGCCCGTTCACCCACGGCTGCACGAGCGGAATCGCCTGATGAACCAGCTCGCATGCGTGTTCCGGGTCAGCGAGGATCAACTGAGTGCGCGCCAGCCCAATAAGATCAAAAATGCGGAGCCGGAGTTCTGACGGGTGACGCAACCCAAGTGCTTGCTGAGTGTAATCCTGAGCCTTCCGGGCCCATCGCGGTTCGTGTTGAGCCAGGTCGCGGTAGCGCCCGCCAATTGTGCCCGCAAGCTCAGCGGCGTCAAAATCCCGAACAGCACGAGGGTCGCCGTCCGACGGGCCATCGGAAAAATACTCCTCCGCAAGCCCAACGGCACGATTGAAAGCCCGGGACTCTCCCAGCTGGGCGTACCCCCACGCTTCGCGCGTTGCCAGCATCGCACGCAACAACGCTGCCGAAGTCTTACGGCTGCCGTATTGCGCGAGTTGCACAACCTCCAAACCGTCCCCAGGGCAACCAAGGTCATAGCATTGCCGCGCCAGGGCGGCGAGCACGGTAGCGGCGAGCCCATCGTCGTTCGCCAATTTCGCCAGCTGCACAGATAAGATATAATACCGCTGCGCGGAACGAGGCAAACCCGCGTCCCATGACATTGAAGCGACTACTTCGGAGAGCTCTGCGGCGACTCTGAAAAATCCCCAAGTCGCCGGACCTGGGGACGTCTCGCGAAGGCGATCGGTGATGTCATTTAACTGGGCAACGACCGCCTTGCGGGCAAACATCGGATTACCGTTGCTGCCCCAATCGCTGAATTGCCCGGCCAATCCTTCGAGTGAAGCAAGCTCGACCGGGGAGAAACCTGGCCTGCGGGCCGCCAGTTCCGCGTCCTGGCTGACCGGAAGCAGCCATTGCTGGAGCGGTTCAGTCAGCGCGGCCCCCGCAAGCACCCCAGATACTCCCATTGCCAGGGTGGCTCGACGCGTGATAGACAAATCCTCGCCGGTGATCTTCCGTGCTGTGAAGGTGATAGAATGATGATTCCACTGGGTCGCGACGTGCGACATCTCTGGGGACCCCAGCGGGGAAGCCGCCGCTAGCTCGGTGAGCGTATGTGAAGGGGCATCGCCAGCGTTTCGCGCCGACGGGGCAAGAATTCCGGTGAACCGGGCCTGCACGTCTTCAGAGGCCCGGCTCAGGGCGGTGTCCATGAGCGCTTGGGTGTCGGGGAGCAGGGTGATGGTGGCGCCTCGGGCTTCCCACTTGCCCACGGTCCGGGCGTCAACACCGAGGTGCGCGGCGAAGGCACGGATACTCAGGCGCATGGCCTGGCGAAGCGCCTTGGTCTGCGCTCCAGTCCAGCACTGAACAGTGGCCACAGGAAACACCGCTCCGATCCGCCCGGCAGGGGTCCAGTCGAGCTGAGCGTAGTACTGCACGGGTACATCCTCTGGACCACACCAGCACATTCCCCGGCGTCAGTGCCCGGACCAGACTTCGGCAGGTACTCAACGCACCGATGTCCTGGTTGGAGGACCCCTATGCAGCGCCTGTTCCGGCGATCACCAGTGGCGGTCCCCTTTCCCCCCTTGGTGTCTGCGTTCACAACTTGACACCAAGCCCGGATTGCTGCGCCACACCGGGTGCCCGACCCCGAATTCGGCACCACCAAGACCCCCGGCTGGCCGCCAGCCAGCTGCCCCACACCGCGTCCTCCTGACGGCCAGCCGGACTCCCGCATGATCGCCGAGCGTGCCCCACCCAGGGCGCACCCCCGATGGCTCGGCGGTCGCCAGCCGCCCTCGACGCGGCGGCTGGCCTCCGCGACGGCGGCCCTGAGCTTGCGCCCCGATAACCGCCTCGGGGCCGCCGTCGCCCATCTCACGCCAACAACGCCCTGCGGGAGACCGAAGAAAGGCGCACGCGATGCCCATTCCCACGATGGGTGACGGTGAGAACGACGCGGTCGGCATCCGGCCCCACCTGGTGCGCGTGCTCGACGCGCCGGACCCCCGCTGATGCCCGCCAGCGGGCACGATGACCGCCGGGTCTGGCTGATCTGGATCTGGGTCACGTCGGTCACCGACTGGCTTGACCACGCGGTCACCCGGGAGGCGATGGAGTCGGCGCGGGCCACCGGGCGGTTGCGGCCGGTGGCGGCGTGTGGCGCGAACCTCTTCCCGGCCGCCCTCGTCAAGCCTCCAGGGCAGCAGTGCTGGCGCTGCACGGAGACAATCGCGCCCAAACAGCCCGATCGACGGCGCGGGGGGCGGCACGCCCGGCCCAGCGCCTGGCGACGAGTGCTGGGCCTGCACCCGTGACTCCCGTGAAGGGGTTGCAACGGATCCGCGACAGGTGCGGATCCGAACACATTGAGGCGCTGCTGCGCACGTGGCTGGCGATCCTGCCCAACCCATTCACCCCCGAAGACGAGGACGCCGGCTACCGCCCAGTCTCCGGGCGGATGTGTTTCTCGACCAAGCCGGCTCCTGGTAGCACCCTCAGGAGTTGACTAACTGAGATACCCGCTGCGGTGAGACACCCATGACGCTCGCGATGTCGGCGCCTGACAGGCCAGCGGCTTTGAGGTCGCGGGCTGCCTTGCGGGAGCAGGCCGCAGCACGGCGCTGCTCTTGCTCGGCGTGACGCACGGCCTGCCTGGCCGCCTCAGCTGCGGCGGCCAGGTCACCGTCCAGCTCAGGGACGACCTCGACGGTGTAGGAGCCAGGTTCCCCGCCGTATTCCAGGGCAAGATAGTCCCGCGCCATGCGGGCCGCACCGGCGAGCGTGCGGGACTGGGTGACACCGGCACCTTCAATGTGCAGCTCCCATCCGTGCTCCCAGCGGCGGGCTGCGACCCGGTAGTGACTCATTGCAGCCATTCCTTCGGCAGGCAGGTCAACCTGCGGATCGTGTCGCGGACGATACCGGGTGAGATCACGATGTGGCGTGGGATGTTGGCTGTGTGCTCACCGCATGGGCAGCCCCATTTGGTATGCGGTCCCCGATCGGAGACGATGTGGCAGCGCTGCTCGCGGAGCGCGGCCGCAACATCCCGTCACTTCATCGCCGTGGTCACGATATTAACTCTATCCCCCCTAGAGAACAAGGTTCTAGGGGGGATAGACAGAACGTCAGCGTCGAGTGAGAGTGCCGACGATCAGCTCTGGGGAGTCCCGCCAGCGCTGACACGCTCGGTGGAACTCGCTGCGCGCGATAGCCCCGCTTGTCCAGCCACAGTGCCACGGTCATCGACCGGCCCGATGCCCGCCCCGACTCGGCGAGCCAGATCGCGGGGTACGCCAGAGCACCTGGCCCGCCGGGCCAATGTCGCCGTGGTGATCGGGTCGGCGCTGGCGGCGAAGCTGCTGGTGCGGGGCTGGCTGTCCTCGACCCGGCTCGCCCACACGAGTTGACCCTGGCACCAGATCGTTGGCCAGCGGCTCTGTCCAGCCCTTGAAGTCGGCGGCTTCGGCGGCGTGTGCCCGGCCGGCCCGAGTTCGTCGTTACGGGTCTCGTCGACGAAGGAAACAAGGCACTCCCGGAGTCGGACGCCGACCGGCTAGTGGGCCGACCTCTTTGAGAAGTCGCGGACCGGGTCGGGCGAAACATCAGATATGGCGAACCTCCCGACCACTGGGAAACTCCTCCACGAGGAGCAGTACCAGAGCCGAGTGGACGCGCTACATGCACGCTTCGCTGCAGAGGCTGAACACAGGAGGGGAGCCGACGACGTCGAAGTGGTCGTCCTGAGGGCACGGCCTTCCTGGCCCGGCTCGCCGGTGACGCCGGCACACCCGCGACATCGACCTCTACCGGCAAGACGACGATCTGCCCGCTGCCGAGAATTCGCTGCGTGCCGCAGCCGCAACCGATGTCGATGACTTCTTCCACTTCACCCTCGACCCTGCCCAGCGCATCACCCAGGACCGGACCACGCTGCGGGTATCCGTCATCGCCTACCTCGGACTACGGGAATTCGCCCGTTTCCACGTCGACCTCGTCACCAATGTCACCATGACCGCGCCACCCGAGGAAGTCACACCCCTGGTACCGGTCTCCCTCGAATCTGTGGTCACAACCTACAGCTCGCTGAAGGCAAAGAAACGCAAGGGGCCACGCTCGCACTGTGAGTCGCGTCTACGCAGTAGCTAGCGCTGCATCCAGCACGCCTGCGATCGTGAGCAGCGTGCGTGGCCGGGTCGCCGGAAGCGGAGCGGGAGGCGGACCCGGCCAGCGGCGCGCAGAGCGCGCCGCCTTGATCTCCTAGAGGTGGATTCGGCAATAGGTTTGGACGACGCCGACCCAGGCACGCCGACCCGGCGGACTCCGTTGGGACAAGACGCGGGAGCGCTGGATCGCCGAAGTAACACTTGGCTACACGCCAGCCGGAAAGCGGATTGTCCGGAAGGGCAGCGGCAAGACGAAGACGGCTGCGAAGGAGAAGCTGAAAGAGATCCTGCGCGACCACGAAGACGGCGTAACCCTGGCAGCGGGGAACGGCTGTACCGTCGCGCACGCGGTGCATGACTGGCTGGCCAACTACGAACTCAGCGGGCACGACACGAACACCATCAGGACAGTGCGCTGCCTGGTGGACAAGCACATCGTGCCCGACCTGGGTGCCCGAAAGCTGGTCGACCTGTCCGCGGACGATGTCGACAGGTGGCTCGCCGAGAAATCGGAGATCATGGTCACATCAACGTTACGTAATCTCATGTCGATACTCCGGCGGGCGATCACCAGGGCACAGGCGCGCGACCGGGTGAAGCGAAATGCAACTTTACTCTGTGATTGCCCGGTTGGTAAGGGGAAGGGCAGGCCATCGAAGGCGCTCACCATGATCCAGGCGGAGGCCGTGCTCTCCGCGGCGGAAAAGTCGAGCATGCGCGGCTACGTTGTCGTCGCCCTGCTGACGGGCGCGCGAACCGAGGAGCTCCGCGCCCTCACCTGGGAGCACGTTGACCTGGAAGGTGATCCCTGCACGTCACCACCCGTGCCGCCCAACATGAAAGTGTGGCGCTCCGTCCGTACCGAGGCGACACCAAGACCCGGAAGTCACGACGGTCACTCGCCCTGCCTTACCGCGCCGTAGACGCATTGACAGCGCACAGGGTGCCCAGGACGCGGCGCGCCAGGCTGCGGGGAAGCGCTGGCAAGATCACGGTCTGGTGTTCCCCACGACATGCGGGACTCCGCAAGATGACGCCAATGTCCGGCGCGACTTCCGGCGCGTCCTAGCAGCGGCCGGTCTGGTAGCCACCGAGTGGAGCCCCCGCGAGCTGCGGCACAGCTTCGTCTCGCTCCTGTCCGACGACGGCATGCTCATCGAGCAGATCTCACACCTGGTGGGGCACAGCGGAACATCAGTAACTGAACTAGTCTACCGCAAGCAGATCCGCCCGGTGGTCGAAGACGGGGCCGTAGCGATGGATCGCTTGTTCCCCATCCGAGAAAATAAGGTAAGACCAATCACGACCACCGTCCCGGATACGATCGAAGAAAGCCCAGAAAGCACGCTTTAAACGACCACGGAGATGTCAATCCCGGGCACTCGGCGGCCTAATGATAAAATAAACCATGGCATTACCACTGACAAAATCAGCAATGGAAGCCCTCGGCAAGCGGTTAGCGAAATGCTTGCCGCCCGCTTCCGATGACATCGAACGATTGCAGGAATTACTCCTTTCCTTTGATGGGGCCCTAACCATTGCGGTGGACTTGGTGCGTGACCATTTTGAACACGTGCCAAGTTCTCGGATTAAGACGACCGGCACAATTCTCGATAAGTTACGCCGTCACGGCGGATCAATTCTGAAGGGCATGCAGGATCTTGCAGGAATGCGCATCGTCCAGGACTGCGACCGCCAGGAGCAAGACCGGCTCGCCGAAGATATAATGCACCTATTCAAGAAGCACGGGGATCCTCCCCCGAGGCTAGTCGATCGACGCCAGTACCCAAGCCACGGGTACCGCGCCGTACACATCATCGTCTACATAGACGGTGCTCCTGTGGAGATCCAGCTCCGCACAAAGCTCCAGCACGAGTGGGCCGACCTCTTTGAGAAGCTCGCGGACCGGGTCGGGCGGAACATCAGATATGGCGAGCCTCCCGACCACTGGCGAGACCAAGCCTTCGCGCCAGGCATTGAAGCCGCCGGGGCGAGCACTCCAGAAAGGAACCGCAGGGAAAGAGAACTCCTCGAAGGACTCTACATGTCAGCTTATCGGGTCCGCGAGTCGGCCGTCCAGTGCGCACACGCTCTCGCTGGCTTGATCGACGGATACGAGAGGTACGCCTTGAGGATTCCCCCCGGCGAACTGGCCAAGCTGAATGCAGCCATCGCCGACGGGTTCGTCACCATGAGGTCTTGTATCGATGACCTGGGGCCACTCACGCTCCCACCAAGCTGCTGAGCAGGGTACTCTCCTGTCATGGCTCACTTCCTGCTCGTGTACGACCGCTCTGCGGGGAAACTCCTCCACGAGGAGCGGTACCAGAGCCGAGTGGACGCGCTACATGCACGCTTCGTTGCTGAGGCTGAACACAGGAGGGGAGCCGACGACGTCGAAGTGGTCGTCCTGAGCGCTGGGTCAAGGGAAGACTTGCTGCGCACGCATGCACGGTACTTCCGTTCGCTCGCAGAGCTCGCCTCACGTACCGGCTGAGGTCCAGACGGGATCAGGCGGACAGCACCGCTGCACTAGCTCCGCCGGACCGTCACTGTCACAGGTGCCGGATAGTCACCCAGTTAGCCACCCGGAGATCAGCCAGGCCCCGTCCCGTACCACAGTGGACGGGGCCTGACCTGCGAGCCGCCTCGGGGAATCGAACCCCGGACCTGCTCATTACGAGGAGGCCGCACCACGCCTCCTATGGCCTCTACCAGCAGCAACAGTTGCGGATCTCACACCTTTAGGTGCACAAGTAGCGCTGTTAGACCACAGTTCGCACCACGTTTGATTCCACGGGGACCCTCCGGGCGGGCTCGCTCGATCAGGCTACCGACGGGGACGGAGCCAGCTGCACGGTCAGCTCAGCCCCCAACGAGCGGGCCAGGCGCTCAAGGACGGGCAACGTCGGCACTGTGCCGCCGGCCTCAAACCGCGCCACGGCAGGCTGGGTCATGCCCGCGCGCCGGGCTAGCTCAGTCTGGCTCAATCCCTGCTGGACGCGCAGCTCCCGCACCCGCCGGCCGAGTTCGAAGGCCAGCCGCGCAGCGTCATACGCTTCGGCAGCGCCGGGCTCGGCCATCCGGCGGCTGCGCAGGTCCTGCCAGTCAGTCCGCTCCGGCATCGCCATCACTCCTCGCCGTCATCGTCCGCAGTGTGCGCTGCGGCAACACATCGCCGCAGCATCCGCTGGGAAGCGAGCCAGTAGGTCACCCGCGCCGTCTGACCACCCAGGTGGAACCGCAACTTCCCGTCGAGTTGCCGCGTGCGCGGCTCGCTCAGCAGCGGACCATGCACGGCAAACAGATCAACATAGAGGGCGGCCGTGGCGAACTGCGTTGTGCTCAGGCCTTCCAGCCAGTTGCGGACCTCAGGGCCGCACCCATCCTTATCTCTTGACGATGTACTCTTGCGGTATCGCAAAAGAATGGAGCACTTCGCTCGCATCTGGGATCGGCGCCCGGGCCGGCTCGCCGTGAGGGCCGGCTGACCGCGCAGACCGATCCGTTAACGCCCGACACAGCCTGGCCAACGGGTTAGCGCGCGGTTGGCGAAGCCCGTGGGGCAGAAGCCCCTGCAGTGCCGCAGTTCGTGCAGATGCTGGGAGGTGCCCTGGTCGGCGCCATATCCGGGTACCGGTGAGTGACCCAACCCGGATTCAACGCCCCGGCCGTGGGCAGGATCACGGGAGAGGAGGTACCACTCGTCCCACGGACGCCACGCCGAGCAGCTCCGCCCAATGCAGCGCCCGGTCGCGATGCTCGTCAAGCACGGTCATCGCGTCCTGGCCGAGTGAGATCCGGCGCATCTGATGCGCCTTGGTGCCCTTCTCGATTTTGGGTGCACCAGCGCCACCATTCGACTTGATTTCGCACCACGCTTGATTCCACGCCACAGGTTGCGGCGGCCGAATCGAGGGCAGCAGGCTGGAGGCCCACTGGGTGTCGCCGCGATCGCCGGTCACGATCGGCCGACCTCGTCCCGGAGCGTCCCAGCCGTCCAGGTGAGGCAGCCGCAACCGGGGAACATGATCGCCGGTCAGGGAGGATGCCGCGCGTGGGGGACGAGAGTTGCCAGCGGCAGACCCGACGCCAAGAACGCGTACGCAAACGAGTACACTTACCTGCATGCAGCCGCCTGAGGTTCTTTCGTTCCGCGAGTTCCGGGCGGGACTGGCGGCGACGTTGAAACGGGTTCAGGAGCCAGCCAGCGGGCCGGTGTTCGTCGGTGCGCATCGGAAGCCGGAGGCAGTTGTCATGTCAGTGTCGCACTACCGGTCGCTGCTGGCGGCGGCCGAGTGCCGGGAGGCGGTCGCGGAGGCTCTGGCGTCGGTGCGAGCCGAGGGTCTCGAGCCAAGCCCGGAGGGGCTGGAGATGCTCCGAGCCATCGCCGAAGGCCGGATGAGCACTGATGAGGCCCGCGAACGCACCCTGGCGCGTTACCGCAAGTGAGCGGGGACCCCTACATCGATCTCGAAACCGGGATCCTGCGCAACCGGCTCGGTATCACCGATGCCACCGAGCTTGCCCAGGCCGAGTCGGAATTGACGAGCTACCGGTTGATCGAACTTCGGCGTACCAGCCTGCCGGGCCGGTACGACCTGGCCCATCTGCAGGCCTTCCACCGCTACATCTTCGGCGACCTCTACGACTGGGCCGGTGAACTGCGCTCGGTTTCGATCGGCAAGGGTGACCTGTTCTGCCTCCCGCAACACCTTGGCTCCTTCGCCGAGGACGTGTTCGGCAAGCTCGCCCAGACTGGTCATCTCCGGGGTCTCGAACGAGCGGTCTTCGCCGACGGCCTCACCGCGCTGTTGGCCGATATCAACGCCCTGCACCCATTCCGGGAGGGCAACGGCCGCACCCAGCGCGCCTTCCTCGCCCAGCTCGCCCGCGATGCCGGGCACCCGATCCATTGGGCAGGAATGGACCCCACGGTGAACGTCGCCGCGTCTCAGGCAGCTCACCGTGGCAACAACGAGCCGCTGCGCGCGATGCTCGACGAGCTCGTCGATGACGACGTCGACACGCGGGACGTGCCCGACGAGCCAGCCCCTGCCCCGGAAGCTCCCACCGTGGTCCGGGCCTTCGGGGCGCCAGCGCCTCGCATACCCGGAGACAACGAGCCGCGTCATCGACCCAACCGGGGGACTACCTCGGCATAGCCGCCGACCATGGTGCATGGGGCACAGTCCACCAGGTAGATCAGGTGGAAGTCGGCGCGTAGGCGGGAAGCAGACGAGATTTTCTGCTGTGCTGCCTCGATCAGATGGCGCGGACGTCGGTGAAGATCGCCGTGAGCCGATGCCGTCGGTCACTGTCCAAGCTGAGTTCGCAGTGGCCGCGACGAGGTTCTGGACAAAAACGTGTCCGGCGCTGATCACCCGTGCTGAGCGAAGTCGGTTCAGGCCGCGCATCGGCCGCAGCCGGGCCTTGAGACGTCCGTGGGGCGCCTGATAGGCCCCTTAAGCCGTGCGGCAGGCCGTCGATCGCGCTGTGTGGGCTGAAGTGCTCCGAGGATGAGGATCTGGTGTTCGCCCGGTTCAACGGAGCACCACTGCGCCCGGACTGGGTAGTGGACCGCTTCCACGACCTCACAGCAGAGGCATCGCTAGCCTCCTAGGATCACCGGGCGTACTACCAGCCACAGCAAGGAGGCGACGTGCCAGGGTCTGCGACGCCGCGCACCCATGCACGCCTTCGTTGACGAGTCGGAGCCGAGCTTGGGCGACAGCCTCGGCGTTTACTTTCTTGCCGCCGCGCTGATCGCGGTCGGCCATCTCGATACGGTGCGGACCACCATCGAAGCCCTGAAGCTATGGCGAGCACGCCCCGGTCGGCGCGTACAACCTCGCTGTCCTGCTCCACGAGGATGGCGATCTTGACGGCGGTCGGCGCGCATGCGAGCAGGCGGTAGCGTCGAACCGCGAGCCGACCGCGTCCCTCGCGGCGCTCAGGCTCGGTTATCTCCACGAACAGCTCGGCAACGTGGAACGCGCCATCGCCGCATATCAGCGAGCACGTTCGTGGCCCGAGTCCGAGGTCTTCGGAAAGGCCTGCTACTCACTGGGGAGGCTGTTGTGGAGGCGAGGCGAGGCGGAATTGGCGCTGTCTGTGTTCGAGGATGCGGCCTGGTCCGGGGACGGCGACATCATCGCCCGGGTCGAGCTCGCCCTGGGCTCGTTGCTGCTGGCGTCCGGACGTCCCGACGCCGCGGCTGATGCATTCGTACGGGCCATCGACGCCATTACCCGCGATGACGACGAGACTCTCTTCGCCGCGACGGCGAGGCTAGCGGCACTCCTACAAGCCCATCGGGAGCAGTATCAAAGAATCCTACGCGAGGCATCCGGACGAGCAGCCGCGTACGCCGTCATCGGTCTCGCCTACAGGCTGGAACTACACGACGATATCGACGCTGCAAAGCAGGCCTGCGAACTCGCCATTGCGTCAGGTCGCTATCAACCGGCGCGCACTGCCGCCGATGCGCTGGGACGCCTTCTGCGCGTGTATGAAGACATTCCCAACTGCAAAGAAGAAATAGCCCGGGTGGGTGTCCCAGACCGGTGTTCCACAGAAGAACGCAGCGCATAACGGGCTTCGTCTCCAGCCGGGTAGGCTCCCAGGTGTCGAGGCGGTGCGGATGACAGCGGAGACAGCGACTTTCCTGGAACAGGCCATCTTGTGCCAGCCGCCATCGAGGACGCCGACGCGGATTCGCGCCGTCGAGGGTAACGACGCCCAGCACATGCCCCGGGCAGCGGACCTAACAGCGAAGCAGACAAGATCGACCCCCGCAATATTCCCCTTTGGCGCGCCTCATTGGCTGCCAATCGTCGGCTTGTGGCTAGTGGCATCAGCGAGCCCAGCCAGTGCCCGCCGGCCCGGGCAGCACCGGATCCGCCTCCAGCGCCCGGCACCACCAGGTGAACACCGCACGCACCGCCTCCACCCGCCCGCCACAACGGCGCAACCAGCCCCGCACCGTCTCCGCTGGGCGCCCCAGCACAGCAGCGATCCGCCGATACCCCCCACCAGCAGCCTTCGCCGCCAGCGCCGTCCCGATCACCATCACGGCATCCGCCCGGCGAGCCAGCACCAGCACCGGCAACAGCACATGAGTCACCCCGCAACCAACGCACCGGGACCGCCGCGGAGTGATCCACACCGAACCCTCCGGGCCGCGGACCGACCGGCCCCGGGCCCGGCCCCACCCAGCCAGCACACCCGGACACCTTGGGCACACCAGCGCCCCCGCGCGCAACCGCGCCTCGACCCCATCCACGTCTGCCTCTACCGTGACCACCGCGCCTCCGAGCGCACCACACGGCCCTCCCGCGCGACTCCGTCCAAAGAATCAGCGGGAGGGCCGTGGCCTACTCCAACCCCGGCACGGTGGCGGCGCCGACCAACAAGGTCAACACGACTCGCCCAGCCCAGACCCGATCCGCACACTCAACGGCGCCAAACCGGCACTACACCGTCATCCTCAGCGGCGGCTGACAGCGGGTGTTGTCAACTTGGTTCAGGCTGCCTGGTGTCTGGGATGATCGGTGGGTTGATCTCAGTGGGGAGGGGCTG
>JBOHFG010000144.1:0-4740 GCA_050699575.1 Pseudonocardiaceae bacterium | reverse complement strand
AGCTCGGCGGTATCCTCGCCGACGACATGGGGCTCGGCAAGACGCTGCAGTCATTGGCGCTGATCTGCCATGCCAAGCAGGTTGACCCCACCATCTCGCCGTTTCTCATCGTCGCGCCGACGAGCGTCGTGTCGAACTGGGTGGTCGAATCCGCGCGCTTCGCGCCGGAACTGAACGTTGTGTCGATCTCTGACACGTTGCGGCGCGGCGGCCACGCCCTCGACGAGGTCATCGCGGGCGCCGATGTGGTCGTCACCTCGTACACGCTGTTCCGACTCGATTTCGACGCCTACTCGGCGAATCCCTGGTCGGGACTGCTTCTGGACGAGGCCCAGTTCACCAAGAATCACCAGTCGAAGATTTACCAGTGCGCGCGGCGGCTCCCGGCGCCATTCAAGCTTGCCATCACCGGCACACCGATGGAGAACAACCTGATGGAGCTGTGGTCGTTGCTGTCGATCACCGCGCCCGGGTTGTTTCCCAACCCGACTCGTTTCAGTCGCTACTACGCTCGCCCGATCGAAAAACAGACCGATGTCGAGCTCCTCGCTCAGCTACGGCGGCGGATCAAGCCGCTTGTCACACGCCGAACCAAGGCGCAAGTGGTCGCCGACCTTCCGGTAAAGCAGGAGCAGGTTCTCGAGGTGGAGCTGCATCCGCAGCACCGGAAGATCTATCAGACCAATCTGCAACGGGAGCGGCAGAAGGTTCTCGGTCTGGTCAACGACATGAACAAGAACCGGTTCACGATCCTGCGCTCGTTGACGCTGCTGCGTCAGCTGAGCCTGCACGCCGCGCTGGTCGACGACGCGCATGAGAACATCCCCTGCGCCAAGATCGATGCACTGTTCGAGCAGCTTAGCGAAGTGATCGATGGTGGACACCGAGCGCTGGTATTCAGCCAGTTCTCCGGATTTCTCGATAAGGTTCGTGGGCGGCTGGACGCCGCGGGTGTGGAGTACTGCTATCTTGACGGCAAGACTCGGAACAGGGCCACGGTGTTGCAGCGCTTCAAGGACTCGTCGGTTCCGGTTTTTCTGATCAGTCTCAAGGCCGGCGGATTCGGACTGAACCTGACCGAGGCGGACTACTGCTTCTTGCTCGATCCGTGGTGGAATCCTGCGACGGAGGCGCAGGCGGTAGACCGGACTCACCGCATCGGGCAGACTCGGAATGTCATGGTGTACCGCCTTATCGCCAAAGACACGATCGAGGAGAAGGTGATGGCGCTGAAGGCGAGGAAGTCCGAGCTGTTCTCCAGTGTCATGGACGACGGCAATGTCTTCGGGGCAAGCCTGGACGCCGACGACATTCGTGGACTCTTCGCCTAGAACGAACTCGCGACGACTTGACGACGCCATGCTGTTGTACCGTGGGGCTGCATCGAGCCGGCGCACATCGCCGACAGTGGCCCGGGATGCACACTGACGATGTCGTCGATCAGAGCTGCCATAGGGCGCTCACTGGCATCACCCGTAGTTTGGGACCGAACGGTAGTGTCGTGTTGCCGGTGTAGAGCACAATGCCTACGAGGAATTCATCACCGAGTTTCTTGGCGATCCGCCGGAGTCCACAATGCGGTCGGTGTACTCGGTTCGGGTAATGGTTGATTCATGGCGGATCGTAGGGCCGAACCGAAATGTCGCGTAGTGCGAGTAGTCGCGATGATCCCGTCAGTAGAAAACGTCCGGGCCGGGGGTCAGCATCAACTGTGGCTTTGATGGCCAGCAGTAGTTCAGGGGCTCGCTGGATCTCGTCGATGATCATGATGCTGTCGAACGAGACGAAACCGACTGGGTCGGCTAGGGCTGATTGTCGATCTTGGGGGAGATCTGAGGTCGCGCCATTCGGCGGCTCGTTCGCCGGCGACCGCTCGTACCAGGGTGCTCTTGCCGACCTGGCGGGCACCGTTGATCAGTACTACTCGGGTGTCGGTGAGCGCGTCTGCAGCGGCAGCGCGCCTGGGCAGAACGCGAGACGGGACACATCGTCGATCTAACCCAGCTTGTTCGATTTGCGAGCCTCGTCCTGACGAGATGCGACTGGCTGGCGTTTGGTTTGCGGAAGCCTGGTCGGAGAGCTATGTAGGTTCCACCCTGGCGGGGACTCCCAGCCGACGTTGGAGGAGTGTCATAGCGCCAAGGGCAGCGCATGCCTGAGCGACGTGGTCAACGCCGGGTTGCTGATGTGCGGGGGTCGGGGAAGCCGAGGCTGGTGTAGCCTGGCGCGCGCTTGGCCAAGGACGAGGCCAGCACCCCGGTGTCGATGTCGTGGTAGTCGTATACCTCCGCGGTGGTCTTTCCCGAATGTGGGCGCAGGACTCGCCCCACATACTGCACGAGACGCCCTTTGAAAGCGATCGGCGCCGCGAGGAACAGGGTATCCAGGACCGGGCAGTCAAATCCCTCGCCCACGAACGGCCCCGTAGCCACGACCAGCAACGGTGACTCGCCCGTGGGTGGTTGCAGAGTGGCCAGGGCGATGCGCCGGGCCTTGGTGCTCATCCCACCGCGCAGTACGATCGGATCGAGCCCACGTTGCTGGAGTTCTTCGGCGAATCGCTCGACGTGCGCTGTCCACTGGGTGAGCACAAGGCAATGCCGGCCGCGTTGCAGCGCGGCCGGCACGTCATCGTCTTTGCGGGCCAGGCTTTGGAGCATCGCGACATCGACCACGCCGCGGGTTTTCGTGCGGCCGCCGCCGAGTTGCCCAGCCTTGACCTCTAGTAGCTCGCTGATTCGCGTCCGCCACTGGTCGGCGAGGGCCTTACGGTCGACGAGCACGAGCGTCGATGTCGCGTGATGTGCGATCAACGCGCACGCGATTACCGTCTTGCCTGCGCCCGGCGGAGCGACTAACACGCCTAAGTCGTGATCGCGCAAGCCGTTCACAGCGTCGCGTTGTTGCCCAGTCAGGGTGGCCGTGAACGTGAACTTTTGGAGAGTGCCAGACGCCCGTTCATCGGTCAGCTCAAGGCGGCTGCCGGCTTGGTCGACCAGCGAGGCGACCGTGTCGGCCAGTCCGCGCGGCAAAACAAGACCGCCATCGACGGTTTCATCGTAGCTACGCAGAAAGCGCGGCGTGTCCCACATGGACATACGCAGTCGCTGGCGCTCGTAAAAGACCGGGTTCGGCATGGACGCCGCGTGTTTCAGCGTCGCGTGCAACGCCGGGGTCAGCTCACTCAACTCCACTCGGATCCCGGCCGTGAAACGGGCGTGCAGGATGGGTGGCGGCGTGGCGCGGATCCGGGTCGAGACCGGAGCGCTGAGTCAGTTCACACCGGCATCCACGACTACCTGCCCGGCCCGGCGGGCGATCCGGCTAACCTTGCCAGGGCTCATCCGGCCCAGCGAGGACAAATACGCCCACTGATCGTCGTATGGCTCCATCGTGGCCAGGTCGAGAAACACCGTCACCCCGTCCCTGCGGGCCTTACCGTGCAGCGGCGCGGCGATCAGATTCCCTACCCCACCGGTCGGCAGCACATCCTGCGCCGGAAACAGTCGGTCGTAGCTGGTCAGGTCCATGTGCCCGCGCACCGCCATCGCCTCCCGCAGCAATGCGGTGCTGAGCCGGCGGGCGGTCTCCGCTGGCACGGGCGCGGCGAAGAACACCCACGCGTGCGCGCCGACCTCCGACCTCGACACTTCTAACGCTGCCGGGACCGACCACGTCCGGGCGGCCTTCAGGTACGCCAGTGCGTCCAGCATGGCCGCCTGCCCGTCGAAGTCGGCCGCCAATCCCGGTCTTCGTGCCGCGCGCCGGTGCGCCATCCGCCACGCACCGCCGGCAGCCAACCGGCCTTGCCGGTCCGTGCGTTCTCCCATCGAACGGCGTAGATGTCCGTGCGGGCGGCGAACAACTGTCCGAAGAAGTCAACCTTCACCTCTGGTGATGACTGCCGATCGACCGGACCGGGCGGGGCTTCGAAGAAACCCGTCTGCGCCGGACCGGGCGGGGCCGCCTGCTTCGGTGTCAACTCCAGCAGGCGCAACAACCGCGCGTTCTCTGCCTGCAGCCGTGCGCTCAGTGCCCGAAGGCTCGCCACCTCTTCGGCAAGCCCTGCCGCCTCCGCCGACCAAAGATCGTTATCCACGCCACACACCGTAGAACGTGACGCACGAGTGGAGTTGCGCCGACGGCCTTCGTCGCATTCTAAATCGGCACGCTTCTTTTCTGGTAGTCTACCCAGACCGGGCGGTATACGGAAATTCTTGTTATCAGGGACACCCTGACGATGCTGGCGCCAGCGCCTCCCCGGCAGTCACTAATTTCAGGGGAATCCCGACGACACCGACTCGGCGTCCCGCCACACTGGTACCCATGGACGACCACCTATGACCCGTCGTGTCATCTACTACCCCTGGTCAGCTCTAAACATTATTCGGCAAGGAGGATGGGCATGCCGACCAAAACATATTCCAGAGAAACAGCCCTTGGTGCCAGTTCTGAATTTCTGAACCCGTCCAGGATGACGGTGTCGCAGCCAGAACCAGCCAACCGTGTGCGACTGGACTCAGCGGTGACCGCCCCCGCGCCGGTCCCGTCGCTGCCTACGTTGCTGGCAAAGCTCGTGGAGCTGGGTCGCGAGGCCTGGCGGATCAGTGAGCGGGAGCGGGCGGTACGCGCCGAGATCGAAGCCTTGAGAGAGCTCGAGGAGAGCAAGGGATAGTCAAGTCGCACTTCCTGCTCAGGGTAAGCCGGCGGCATGTTGTTGCGGGCAGCACTGCTGCCCGC
>JBOHFG010000143.1:0-6948 GCA_050699575.1 Pseudonocardiaceae bacterium | reverse complement strand
GGTAGCGAGGTCGCAGAGCATGCCCGCGCGGTCCCGGGTGAAGGCCGGATCGAGCAGGGCGACCGCCCGGCGCAGGTAGGGCTCAGCCTCACCGGGCCGGCCCAGCGCCAGCAGCGACCAGCCAGCGTGGCTCTGCGCGTAGGCCTCGGTGTACCAGTAGATCCAGGGCGGCTCGTTGTCGGGAACGGACTGCCCGAGCAGCTCGAAGGCGCGGTCCTGGGCCCGCCGCGACACGGTGGCGTCCCCGGCGTAGCCGGCTCCGACCGCCAGCAGGCCATAGAGCGAGCCGGCCACGGCGGGGGTGAGCTCCCGCTCGGCCCGTAATGCTGACTCGCCGAGTGTCACCGCGTCGCGGGGGCTGCTCGACTGTGCCGCTTGCAGGCTCATGAGGCCGAGGATGTTGGCGCCGATCGCCCGGTCGCCGCTGACGTGTGCGGCGCGCAGCGCGGCGAGGAAGTAGCGCTGCGCCAGCGCCGGCTGCTCAGAGTCATAGGCGAGCCACCCCGCGAGCCGGCCCAGTTCCGCGGCTACCCCATGCAACCGTTTGCCGACGTCCTCGGTGTAGGCGGCGTTGTCCAGAATCGCCACCACCAGCCGCAAATCCTCCCGGACCCCCGGCAGCAAGGTGCCACCGCCCAGGGTGTCGTCCATCCGGCGCCGCGCCTCGGCCACCCGTTCCAGGTCGTCGACCAGGGCGTGGTTGACTCGTTTGCCCAGCACGGAGGCCGCCACCCGGGCGGGGTCGAACAGCCATTGGTGGGCCACTGCCGTCAGCGGCAGCCCGGTCAGGGCCATGAAGTGCCTGCGTTCCATGGCATCAGCATTCACCACTGCGGCGAGTGCGGCTACTGCCCCGCGGGGGGTCCAGGGCTGGTCCAGCCCGTCGTCGGCGGGCACGTAGGCTAGTGCTCCGGTGGCGGTCCAGCCCAGCGCGTCCAGCGTGACGGGCTCGCCCAGCCGTTCGTGCAGCAGGTGGCAGACCAGGGTCGGCCATGGGTCACGGGGCAGGCGGGGAGCGGCCCGTCCCGCCTCGGGGTAGACCCACCGGCGGGGGGTGCGGCGGTGCACCCGGGCGCGCAGGCCCAGCGAGGTGGCCAGCTCGTTGAGCCGGTTACCGAGGTTCTCCGGTGTCCAGCCGGCCCGGGCCAGCAGCCGTTCCAGCACCACATTGCCGCGCGCCTGCCCGGCGTCGTTGGTCATCGCCCGCCCCCATGATCGTGCCGTCTGGCGGTGACGATAACGCCTGAGCTACTCCCGGTGGGCCGGAGTGTGCCAAGTGTGTATGGCTATCTCGGGGATCGGGCCTGGCCTCAACGCCACGCTCAGCGCCATGAACCGACCCGCCGAGTCCGTGCCTGGCCGGGCAGTTATGACTCGGCTGCCCGGTCGGCTGGAACACCAGGTGACCGGCGGGGCACCAGTCCCGAGGGACCCGCTCGTGCTCCGGTGGGCGCTGTCTTTACTGGACTTCCGGGCGCACGCTGTGGACCTGTTCGGCGATCACCCGCTCGGCGTGTTCGTTGCCGTGTGCGGGCACCGGCTGCTCAGCTGCGGCCTGCACGACGAGCCAGCCGGTGGGCTGTGCGCCGAATGCAGCCAGGCTGTGGTGGCGCGCCGCACTGGCGAGCGGACGGGACGCTGGGCCCGGTCGGCGGGTGATCTGCGGTGTCATGCCGTCGAGCCTGGCGAGGCCGGCCGCATGGCCAGGACCGGCGGCGGTGTCACCCGATGCGGGGCACCGTGCGTCCGGGATGGTCTGCGGCCCGCTCAGCGGCTGTGGAGTCCGCTGTGCTCCCGGTGCATCGCCGGCTTCGCCCGCGACCTGGCCGATCCGGCAACCACGACGACGTGCACTGACAATCAGATCGTGAATGGCCAGGAATGGGCCGCCCCGAGCCATACCCGTTGACACGCAGCTCAGCTCTCGGCGCATTGGCATGAAGACCGCGTCATAGTTCTGGCAGCGGCCCTCTACTGTGTTGTCATCGATTTTACCGAGCTGCTCGATCCATGCCGGCAGCATGTGGGCACCCGGCGAGCCCCATAGGATCAGTGGTCATGAGTGACCTGACTGCAGGTGGCGGGCCGGCTTGGCCGAACGTCGACGCCGGACCAGCGTCGTTCGAACTCATCACCGTCGGCAACGCCTTGCACCGGCTGGACCGGCCGCTGGTCGCTGGCCGGGTGCTGAACTGGCCGAAGCCGGATTCCAGGACGTGACCCAGTACCAGTTCCCGACCCCGTACCGTTGGACCCTGGACGAATTCGTCGGCTACCTGAACTCCACCGCGGTGTTCCCGAAGGCCAGTCGGGCGGGTGTCGGCGAGGAGTTCGAGACGGAACTGCGCGAACGTCTGCTTGCCTACAGCCCGAGCGGGCAACTCGAGGAGACGATCGATTTCTACTACATTCTCGCCCGGCGGCCAGCCGGAGTCTGATCAACCCAGCGCATCCACCTTGATGCGCCGCAGCGACACGAGATCGCTAGGATTGGCCCGGCCTGCGCCGACACCATCTGGCTCAGGATTAAACAACGGATCGCGTCGCACTGGCACGGACCTGGGATTCCTCCCGGCTCAGGCCAGCGGAGTGCTGACCAGATCACGGTATTTGGCATCGAATTCGCGCACCGCTGCTGAGCGCGCATAGGGAGTGGCGGCTACCCGGAAATCGGCCAGCGTGCGCTGGGCGCGGGGGGAGTCCAAGCGGTGGATGATGACCGCTGCCTGGGTTGCGGTGGCACAGGCGTGTTCCACCGAACCCATGCCGAGGCGGGCGGTGGCCAGCCCGCAGAGCCACAGTGCCCGGTCGCGGCGTAAGCTTGGGTCGAGCAGGCCGACCGCCCGGCGCAGGTAGGGCTCAGCCTCGCCCGGTCGGCCCAGCACCAGCAGCGACGTGCCAGCGTGGCCCTGCGCGGATGCCTCGGTGAACCAGTAAATCCACGGCGGCTCGTTCTCGGCTACTGACCGCCCGAGCAGCTCGAAGGCGTGGTTCTGGGCGTGCTGTGACGTTGTGGCGTCTCCGGCGTAGGCAGCACTGGCCGCCAGCCGGCCGTAGAGCGAGCCGGCCACCGCAGGCGTCAGCTCCCGCTCGGCCCGCAGCGCCGATTCGGCGAGCGTCACCGCGTCACCGGGGCTTGCCGATTCTCTCGCCTGCACACTCATGCAGCTCAGAACACTGGCGCCGATAGCGCGGTCGCCGCTGGCGTGCGCGGCCCGCAGTGCGGCGAGGAAATAGCGCTGGGCCACCGCTGGCTGCCCGGAGTCGAACGCCAGCCATCCGGCAAGGCGTCCGAGTTCGGCGGCCGCCGCGTGCAGCCTTTTGCCGACGTCCTCGGTGTAGGCAGCGTTGTCCAGTAGCGCCACTACCAGCCGCAGGTCCTCCCGGACTGCCGGGAGCAGGGTGCCACCGCCCAGGGCGTCGTCCATCCGGCGCCGCGCCTCGGTCACTCGTTCCAGGTCGTCCACCAGGGCGTGGTCGACCCGCTTGCCCAGCACGGAGGCCGCCACCCGCGCCGGGTCGAACAGCCACTGGTGCGCGACCGCCGTCAGCGGCAGCCCGGTGAGGGCTACGAAGTGCCTGCGTTCCATGGCATCAGCATTCACCACTGCGGCGAGTGCGGCTACTGCCCCGCGGGGGGTCCACAGCTGGTCTAGCCCGTGATCGGCGCCCACATACCGCAGTGGTCCGGTCGCGGTCCAGCCCAGGGAGTCCAGTGTGACGGACTCGCCCAGCCGCTCGTGCAGCAGATGGCACACCAGCGAGGGCCATGGATCGCGCGGTATCCGGGGAGCCGCCCGTCCCGGGTCGGGGTAGACCCACCGGCGGGGAGTGCGGCGGTGCACCCGGGCGCGCAGTCTCAGTGATGGTGCCAGCTCGTTGAGCCGGTCACCCAGGTTCTCCGGTGTCCAGCCCGCCCGCGCCAGCACGGCATTGTGCCTCAGGTGTCCGGTGTTGCTGTCCGTCATCGGCCCCCCTCACGATCCTGCACTTGACGCACCGACGGTAACGCCTCACCCACTCCCGGCGGGCCGGAGTGTGCCAAGTGTGTATGGCTATCTCGGGTGATCCCGAGCGGGGCCTGACGCGATGGGGGTGTCACAGTGGCATGGGCCAGGAGTACGGCCCGTCGGGGTCATCGAGCCACACGTATTGCCGGTTGAGGTCGTCGAGTGCGGAGACGCCCAGCCGGGAGATGCCGGGTTGGTGGAGGTGGTCCCACAATATTATAGCTGTTTCGATGGTGTCCCAGATACGGTGGGGTCCGCGTTGAATGACAGGCCATCTCCCGTGTTCGGGGTGGAAGGAGACGGTGGCGAGGGCCTCGGCGGTGTGGGCGATGATCCTTGTTGCGTGGTCGGGGTCGGTGGATGGGGAGTCTGTGTCGTAACTCAGCCGGAGGCCGGGTAGATGGAGTTGGCAGAACAGGGCCAGGTCTGGGCTGGCCTCATGAACTCGGCGGGGATCTGTGGTGGAGGTGCCATAGTGGGCCATTCCGGAAGCGCTGGAGCTGGCTGTTTCGCCCGGGCCTAACGGACTGCAGACGTCGTGGCGAAGTGGCATGAAGCCCACACTGTTGTTGCCGAAGTGCCCGGTCACTTCGTCTGGTGCGGTTTTGTCGAGAATGAGGAGTGGTTTGGCTGAGTTGCCGGCGATGGGGGCGACGATGCGGCCACCATCGGCGAGTTGCCGTATCCACTCAGGTGGGATGTGAGTGATCGCGCAGGTGGCCAGGATGCGATCGTAGGGTGCGCCCTCGGCCAGGCCAGTGTAGCCATCGGCGGCGACTATCGTCGGGTGGTAGCCGAGCGTCTTCAGCGCAAGCCTCGCCTGGTCGACCAAGGCGGGGTCGAGGTCATTGGAGTAGACGTTCACCGCGCCAAGCCGGTGACACAGCAATGCTGCATTGTAGCCGGTTCCGGTGCCGATCTCCAGGACCCGGTGATGATCCTGCACGGCTAACCGTTCGAGCATGACCGCGACTGCGCCCGGCGCGCTTGCTGAGGACGTAGGGCGTTTGTTGCCCAGCTCGTCTGCGGTCCGCCATTGGGTGACCAGTGCGGTCAGGGAGTAGGCGTCGGCTATGCTGTGATCGGGGACGAAGGCATGCCGAGGGGTCTCGGTGAACGCTCGCTGCCACGCCGGGTCGATCAGTTCTCCTGTGGCGACAAGGTTCTCGGTCATCGCTATCGCCAGTGGCTGCCAGTCAATCACTGGGTGTCTCCGGTCAGCTCGTCGGTGATGGCCTCGGCGATCGGGAGTCCGCATTCCTCGGCAAGCCAGCCCCACTGCCCAGCCGCGTTGCATTCCAGGAAAATGTGGTTCTTGGTGTCGGCGGTGACAATGAAGTCGAATGCCCCGTACGTTAAACCGGCGGCGGACAGGAAATCGCGGGCGAGGTTGGTGATCTCATTGGGGCACTCGACCACCTCGTAAGTCAACGCCTCGTAGTCCGTGCGCCAGTCGATCCGCGTGGCGGTGGAGTGGGCGTGTATAGCGACGGCGAAGTGATGTTTGCCGACCATGGTCAGGCGGATCTCGTAAGCTTTCGGAATCCATTCTTGGAACAAATGTGCAGTGAGCTCCAGTCCGGGGAGATCGGACAGCTCTGCCGCTGTGACCCGCCGGGTCCAGATCGCCTTCTGTGTGCCAGCCTCGGCGATGATCGGCTCCGCTAATGACTTGACGATGATGTCGCCGTGTTCTGCCGCGAACCGGCGCACCGCATCGGGCACATTGGTGACTATTGTGGCCGGTACGCGCAGCCCGACTGTTCGTGCGAGGCTGAGTTGGCGCGGTTTGTACTCGCAGTCGGCCAGGGCCGACGGGTGATTAATCCACGTCACTGGCAGGCTGGCCAGGACACCGCCTAATCCAACACGGGCTTGGGCGCGCGCGAAACGCCGTTCCGGGCCAGACATTGAGCTGGGCATGTCAAAATCTCGCGGACGCCGGTAGAACACAGCGGTAATTTCTTCCCAGCAGAAGACCCCGTCCGGTGTCTCGACCTCGCCGGCCCAGCCACGGCCCAGTCTCGCCGTGATCCCTACCCGGGTGGGGAAGTCTGCTGGGTCAAGCCATGAGTACGGGAACATCCGCGTTTCTAGTTGCGTGGCGACCTGCTTGGCTGACCAGTCATCACGGCCGCTGACAATCAGCACCCGTGGCACTGGAAGCCGACCCTCTCAGTCGTCTTGTTCATACCAGGTATCTGTCTCCGATGTGCCGTCATTGGTGGTTTTGCTGGTGTGCGCCGTCCTGTGCGGGGTCGTACGGTGCTTGGCCGTGACCACCGAGTCAAGCTGCTGAGCGCCACGGAGGAGAAACGGCCGGATGCCGCTGGGTAACTCGTTGCTACCCTCGGGCGGCCACGCGTCACGGGGAAACCGCCGAGCCGACGGCATGAGTGGATCAGTTCCCTGCTCTTCCGTTCCCAGTGGTGGTCCCTTGGATGGCGGTGAGAGTGTGGGCGAGTTGTGCGCTGTCCGCGCTGGCGCCGATGGGAACAGCGGGTCACTGCCTGCTGGCGGACCGGAAGCAGCGATCATGCGCCGATCACACCACAACTGCCGGTGGACGGGCTAGGCGCGAACGGGTTCGCCCCCCTGTCCGGCAGGGTCTGCCTCGTCTGAAGTGATGTCCGCATGCCCTGAAGTACGCGAACTGGAGCAGTTTGAGTCCCTGGTCGGGATTCAGCCTGGGCGCCCAGGCCGCTGCCGCGCTGCTCACCTCCGAGTTGGCCCCAACGGATCGCGTCGCACTGGCACGGCCTGGGATTCCTCCGGGCTCAGGCCAGCGAGGTGCTGACCAGATCACGATGCTTGGTGTCGAATTCGCGTACTGCTGCTGAGCTGGCGTAGGGGGCGGCGGTGCGGCGGAAGTCGGCCAGCAGGCGCTGCTCACGAGGTGAGTCCAGGCGGCGGATGATCGAAGCCGCCTCGCCCGCCG
>JBOHFG010000142.1:0-1776 GCA_050699575.1 Pseudonocardiaceae bacterium | reverse complement strand
GACTTCTTCGATCTGGGTGGGCACTCACTGCTGGCCACCCGGTTGATCGCCCGGATCCGCGCCGCCCTGGGGGCGGAGCTGTCTATCCGGGCACTGTTCGAGGCCCCGACCGTGGCGGGTTTGGCCGGGGTGTTGGACCAGTCGGGGCGGGCGCGGTTAGCGCTGACCCGAGGGGAGCAGCGCCCGGAGCGGGTGCCGTTGTCGTTCGCGCAGCGCCGGTTGTGGTTTCTGCACCAGATGGAGGGTCCGAGTGCCACCTACAACATCCCGCTGGCGCTGC
The DNA here is from genome assembly GCA_050699575.1 of Pseudonocardiaceae bacterium. GTDB lineage: Bacteria > Actinomycetota > Actinomycetes > Mycobacteriales > Pseudonocardiaceae. The sequence continues at coordinate 1,496 of JBOHFG010000142.1, read as the reverse complement.
GCCTGTCTGGTGAGCTGGACCGGGAGGCGTTGCGGGCCGCGCTGGCCGACGTCATGGGGCGGCATGAGAGCCTGCGCACCATTTTCCCCCAACACGAGGGTGTGGCTTATCAGCGGGTCCTCGATCCTGGATCAGCCCGCCCGGCACTGCACCTCACCGAGACCACCAGCACCGATCTGTCCCGGACGGTGACGGCGGCGGCCCGCTACGAGTTCGATCTGGGCGGTGAGATACCACTGCGGGCGGAATTGATGGTGCTGGGGCCCGACGAGCAGGTGCTGGTGCTGGTGGTGCATCACATCGCGGGGGACGGGTGGTCACTGGGGCCGCTCTCGCGGGATGTGGCTCTCGCGTACGCGGCCCGGTGCCGGGGCCAGGCACCGGGCTGGGCGCCGTTGCCGGTGCAGTATGTCGATTACACGCTGTGGCAACACCAGTTGTTGGGTGACCGAGCCGATCCGGACAGCCTGTTCGCCACCCAGGTGACGTACTGGACTCAGGCGCTGGCCGGCCTGCCCGACCAGGTGGCGTTGCCCACCGACCGGTCCCGCCCCCCGGTGGCGTCCTACCGCGGTGAGTACCTCAGCGTGGGGATCGAACCCGCTCTGCACCAGCGATTGCGGGAGTTGGCCCGCCGCGGCGGGGCGAGCCTGTTCATGGTCTTGCAGGCCGGGTTGGCCGCTCTGCTGTCCAAACTGGGTGCCGGCGGTGACATCCCGATCGGGTCCCCCATCGCCGGGCGCACCGACCAGGCCCTGGACGACCTGGTGGGGTTCTTCGTCAACACCCTGGTGCTGCGCACCGACACCACCGGCAACCCCAGCTTCCGGGACCTGATCCGCCGGGTCCGGGAGACCGCGCTGGCCGCCTACACCCACCAGGACGTGCCCTTCGAATACCTCGTCGAGGTCCTCAACCCCACCCGCTCCCTCGCGCATCACCCCCTGTTCCAGATCATGCTCGCGGTCCAGAACACCCCCCGCCCCGAGTTCACCCTGCCCGGACTGGACACCCGCCTCCAGCCCGCCTCGACCGGGACCGCCAAAGTCGACCTGTCTATCTACCTCTGGGAACACCACGACCCCGACGGAACCCCCCAGGGTCTGCACGGGGTCATCGAGTACGCCACCGACCTGTTCGACCAGCCCACCATCCACACCCTGTTCACCCGCTGGACACGCCTGCTCGAAACAGCAATCGCCGATCCCGACGCCCCGATCAACCGCACCGACCTCCTCACCCCCGACGAACGCCACCGGTTCCTGGTCGAGGTCAACGACACCACCGTGCCGATCCCCCCAGCATGCCTGCCCGCGCTGTTCCAAACCCAGGTGGCGACCACACCCGACGCGGTCGCAGTCCTCTTCGAGGACACCACCCTGACCTACACCCAACTCAACACTAGGGCCAACCGACTCGCCCACGCGCTCATCGAACGCGGGATAGGCCCGGAACACATCGTCGCCCTGGCCCTACCCCGCGCGACAAACATGATC
>JBOHFG010000141.1:0-3818 GCA_050699575.1 Pseudonocardiaceae bacterium | reverse complement strand
TTCGCGCACTGGAAGTATTGCGCCACGACCTGACAACTGAGCGGCACGAGCCGGATGAAGAGAGATCTTCACGTCCGGATCTGTGGGGGGCGGCGGCTGAGATGCCGCCGCCTACCCGGCGAAGGGGCTGGCTCATCCGAGATTTTGTTCGCACGAACAACCGGGCGTAGTCTGGGAGGACACGAGTGGGCAAGTCAAATCCGAAGGACAAGTCGTTTGACATATCGAAGCGACTCGTCTGGGAGGCGTACAAGAGCGTCAAGGCGAACAAGGGCGCCGCTGGGGTGGACGGGCAGTCTGTTGAGGAGTTCGAAGCCGATCTGCGGAACAATCTGTACAAGATCTGGAACAGGATGTCTTCGGGGACCTACTTTCCGCCTCCGGTGCGAACGGTTGAGATTCCGAAGCCGCACGGCGGTGGGACCAGGATGCTCGGGGTGCCCACTGTCGCCGACAGAATTGCTCAAACAGTGGTGGCGCTGCAGCTGCTGCCACGTATGGAGTCGATCTTTCACAACGATTCCTACGGGTACCGGCCTGGGCGGTCACCACTGACGGCCGTAAAGAAGTGCCGGGAGCGATGCTGGAAGAAGGACTGGGTTCTGGACCTTGATGTCCAGAAGTTCTTCGACTCGGTTGATCACGATCTTATGGTCAAGGCGGTAGAGGCCAACACCGACCAGAAATGGGTGGTGTTGTATGTGAAGCGCTGGTTGAAAGCACCGATGCGGATGCCTGATGGAACGGTGGTCGAGCGGGACCGTGGGACCCCGCAGGGGGGATTATGCGCAGCTGCGCATAATCCACCTTATGAGCAGCGCTGGGTTATGCGCAGCGCTCGGGGGTTGCCGCTGGTGGGGGCGGTGGTGGTGGTCGGGCGCTGCGCATAATCCGGGCGCGGTCGGTTTGAGCGTGCCGGCCTGCTCCTTGTCGAAAAACCCGCCGTAGGCCTGGTCGACCCATGCCATCGCCAGACCCAGCGAGAATTCCTGCACCCCACGGGATGCAAAGAACCTCTCCAGGCGGCGCCAGCAGCCCCGATACCACACCATCGTCGAGGCCTTATAGCCCAGACGCACCAACTCAGCATCCAAGCCAGACACTAGTTCGGACACAGCCACCATCGCAGCCGAGCCACATGATCAGAATCCGCCCCAACTTATGCGCAGCGCCCGACCACCACCACCGCCCCCACCAGCGCCAACCGCCAGGCGCTGCGCATAACCCAGCGCTGCTCATAAGGCGGATTATGCGCAGCTGCGCATAAGCCACCCTGCGGCGCCCCCTCCACGGTCTCCGACCACTCCCCGTCCTCGATGACTCCTGCGGCCAGCCACTTGCGGATCAGCCGCAGGACCCGCTGGTCCGCGATCCGGTGCCCAAGAAACTTCCCCAGCCAGCTGTGATCGAGACTGGTGAAGAAATCGCGGATATCCGCATCGAGCACCCAGTTCACCTTCTTCCGCGAGATCCCGACCGCCAGCGCATCCAACGCCTGATGCGGGTTGCGCCCCGGCCGGAACCCATAGGAGAAGCCCAGGAAGTCCACCTCATACACGGCGTTGAGCACCTCGACGACGGCCCGCTGGACAATCTTGTCTTCCAGCGTGGCAATGCCGAGCGGCCGCTGCCGCCCGTCCGCCTTCGGGATGTAGGACCGCCGAGACGGCCTCGCCCGGTAACGCCCCGCATGCACCCTCGCGAACAGGTCGGCAAGATTCGCCTCCAGCTCCTGCCCGTAGGCCTCCCACGTCACCCCGTCCATCCCCGGCGCGGCCTGCGGGCGGATCGCCCGGTACGCCTTCCGGAGCCGGTCGATGTCGACGTGGTGCAGCAGCGCCGTGAACCGCGCTTCCTTGTCTTGTCGTGCTACGTCACGCACACGATCCAGCGCACTGGGCGCGCCTGGTCCGGCTCTGTGTCCGGGGCACGTTTTACTGGCCGTGTTCCCCTCGGCTGGGCGCCTTTCCTCCACCAGCTCCGCCTCCGCTCTCACGGCCTTGTTCGCCGGTTTCACAGGTACTACGCGCCCATCTGACTTCCCACGCTCGTTCATCTCAGGCTTACCACCTCAGCGTTCCCTGAGCGGCCCGCCCAGTGATCAACCGGACGGGCGAGCATGGGACCTCCCGGTTCTCGTGCATAGAGATTCCGTGCATGCGCAGGTTCCCAGACCGCGCGGGGTCCCCCAGCAGCTCGCGCTCACGCTGCTGACGATGTGGCCTTCCGCCTCGTGGGACGACGTCGGCACCCCGAAACAGTGATTTCGCGGCTCAATAGCCCAGCCTGCACGTACCCCTGTCAACGCTTCACCGCCACCCTCACGGATACCAGCGCATGACTCGGGGCCACCGTGGATCGCTACTCCTTCGATGTAGAGCTCTCCCATCTCCTTCTCCATGCCGGTTTATCCCGGCGCACCCCACGTCCCAGGTCGGCCCAGAACATTGCCTGGCGGGCCGCCGAGGGCACTCGTGACGGGTGGACAACCCGAGCGATCTCCCGGGCGCGGCCAGTCTCGCCCAGCTCGACGGCGATCGACAGCCGCCAGATCCCCACGTTGTCCGGTCCGAAGTACAGGTTGCCAAACCCGCGCCCGTCCCCGCTGACCCGCTCGGCCATCGCCGTGGCCTCGTCGAGGTGATCAGCAGAGTCGCCACTGCGGCGCATCGCCGCCGAGGCCAACGCGGCGTTGAGGTGTAGAGCGCCGTACATCTGCGCTGCGCGAGGGTCGTCGAGGTGGCGCTCCAGTTCGTGAGCACCCTGCACCGACACCGCCAGCATGCGCGGCCGACCCTTGCCACCCAGAGTGGACGCCCGCAGCCACGCAGCCAGCCCGAGCCAAGCCGGATCGTCCAGCTCCTCGGCAACCTGCCGGGCCCGGAACGCCGCCAGCGAGGGAAGGCCACGAATGCCGAGATTCTTCAATAGGACTCCCGTCGCGTGGTAACAGTCCATCAGCGCCGTGCAGACGTCGACCCGCCGTGCCGGGTCGGTGACGTAGAGGGTGTGCAGCTCAGTCAGCAGCCCAGGCAGCAGGACGCCTTGCGCGGCGTAGTCGGTCGCTGGCCGCAGCACCGAGTTGAGCCGGTCGAGGTCGGCAGCCACGACAGGCCAAGGACGGGCGGGCTCGCCGCTGGACTCGCCAAGGTGGTAATCGGATAGCGCCGCATCAAGGGCGACAACGGCGGCCTGCGTCTCCGATGCCACCGGGTCGACCATCGGCGGCGGGAAAGCTTGTTCGGCAAGCTGGGACGGGGCTACCCGCAGCGCTGCGGCGATCGCCTCAAGAAGGGAACGACTGTTGACGGCGCGCTCGTTGCGCTCGATCCGGGACAGGTAGCTCTCCGTGATGCCGGCGAGTTCTGCGGTGGCCTTGAGTGTCATCTCTCGCCAGACCCGGATCTCCCGGATTCGACCGCCTATAGACCGCGGTCGCACCATGTCCATCACGCACCACTTCCATCGCCGAGGTGATCTCCTCCGCCGAGCCCCCGGGACCGTCGCCCCGGGGCGTGAACCTCGGCGAAGAGGTGACTCCAGGCTAGCGCTGCGTCGGTGCAGCCTGCCGGGCGCGGGTGATCACCACGGCCATCAACCGAATGTGTGTCACGCGCCACAGCTCGCCTGGACCAGCCGTCTAGGCCATATCTACCACCGGCCACTACTTCCCATCCTCGAACCATTACCTGACCCCCTCGTCACCGACCAGTCCTTGATCCCACTACTGGTGCCGGTTGATACCGACTGGGAACACTCGCAGATCTGGGAACAGCCACCTGAACCCGAACCGCCACCGGAACTCGACTCCCACGAGG
>JBOHFG010000140.1:0-6850 GCA_050699575.1 Pseudonocardiaceae bacterium | reverse complement strand
TTCTCTGAACTTTTGTTGATCTTCAGGAGTGGGGGTGGGTGGGGATGCCGAGGTCCACGGGCTTGTTCAGGGTTGGCTGGGGCATCTGATCGAGTTGGGCGAGTTTGGTGCGTGCTCCGGTGAGGCTGATCTGCAGGCCTTCGACTTCGCCGAGCCATCCTTGTGCGCGGGCTTCCTCGATCCGGGCTAGGAGGTTGTCGCGCACGTCGATGAACCGTTGGCGTTGGGCTGGGTCGGGTCGCAGGAGGGGGCAGCGAAGGCAGGAATGCTCGTGGATGCAGGCGGTGGCGTAGGAGCGTCCGCAGGTGCCCAGCGATACCTTGCGGTGCTCGAAGTGGCCGAGGAATTCTTGCCATTCTTCTTCGGTGGGGGTGCGGTATTCCTCGGCGGGTCGCAGGGCGCGCCGGCGGGCGATGAAGGCGCGGTGGCCGTTGATGGCTTCCTCGGGGTAGACGGCCTTGTAGCCCATCGTGGTGTTGATGTCGCGGTGCCCGGCGACGAGTTGGGCGATGTGTGGTGGCATGCCGTGCAGGACGGCGTCGGTGATGAAGATCCGCCGGAAGTCGTGCGGGGTGAACCGCGGCGGTTGAACTGCGGAGTTGTTCTGGGTTCCTGAGGTTGGGGTGGTGTCGGGGATGGCCTGGCAGATCCAGTCGCGGATCGTTCCGGAGGGGATCGCGCGGTTGCCGCCGCCGAATCGGCGTTGGAACAGCAGCGGCATGGGAGGGTTCCAGATCCGTTCGTGAGAGTCGTAGGACGCGACGGCTGTCACGGCGCCGGAGGGTTCGCGGATGCGGTGGAGGACGGCGGCCAGGACGTCGGCGAGTTCGGGGCTGATGACCAGGAGCCGTTCGGTGTCGGTCTTGGACGGGGCGATCTGCAGTAGCGGGATCAGGTCGGTGCTGGTAGGCGGGGTGTATTGGACCAGGCTGTGGTGGCTGAGTTCGGTGAGTTCCTCGATGCGGATCCCGGTGTGTCGCAGCGTTTCGATCGCTGCCCAGGTCCAGAACGCCCGGTCTTCTTCTCCGGACAGGTCACGGCGGGCGCCGGTGACCGGGTCCTCGCTCCACGTCTTGGCGGTGGGCCCTGAGCGCACCGGTGCGCGGTGTAACACCTCGCCGCGGCAGGTGAACTCCTCCCCGGCGGCGACCGCCTGCGCGGCGGCGAGTCGTTCGGCGCTGACTTGGGCCCGGGCGTGGACCCGTGCCATCAGCGCCGGGAGCGCGGGGAGACGTTCTCGGGTGCGCTGGTCCATCCGGGATTTGCGTCGGCGGATCTCCTTGACCCTGGTCAGGTCCTCGCGACGAACGGGGCACGGCGCCGCCCAGGGGCCCCAGCGTGCGGGTTCCTCCATCGCCCATTGGGCGATGTCCAGATAGAAGGCGCGGACCTGACCAAGCTGGGCGCGTCCGTCGGAGCGCGGGTGATGAGTCTGGATGCTCTGCCCGCTCGAATCCGTGGCACGGCTGATCTTGACCAGGACGCGCTGTTTCCAGGCGGCCGCGACGTCGGGAGCGAGGTTCAGCGATGAGATCCCGGGATGGTGGATCTCCAGGTCTCGCCAGAACAGCCGACCGAGGGTGGCAGCCAGGTTGCGCAGCGTGGTGTGGTCGACCGAGGGTGCGCGTTCGAGGAGGTACTCGGTCAGCATCTGCCGGACGGGCTGGCATGCGATGCCGTAACGGTCCAGCATCTGCTCGGGACTGAGCTGGCCCTGGGTGGCGAAAGCCCGCAGGGTGCAGGGCGCTTCGGGACCGAAGACCCCCATTGTGTGAAGGGCTGCGTAGAGGCCTCCGCCCTTGTTCGTGCGCCGCATCCCCACACCCTGTAGCTCCTCGAGCTCCAGGCAGTCCCCGACGGTGATGTCGGCGATCAGGCCGCCTTTGGCCGCCATGATGGTCGCCGCCCGGCGCAGGACCGAGTTGGTCATCGTCGAGCCCGCGCCGGACACCGCGCAGCGCGAGGCCAGCTCGACGAAGCCGTCCGGGTCACGGACGCGGGCCATGTCTGTGGCCAGATGGTGTGGGGCGAAGGGCGTCAGGAGCCAGTCGAGGCTGGGGCGGATCACGTCGGCGCAGACCAGCAGGTTCAGGCTGACCCGCAGGTTGCTCGTCACCGACACCGATGACCCGTATCGCTGGCTGCCGGACTGCAGGCGGTCCAGGGATGGCCGCCACCAGTCGGCGTTGCCCAACGCGTCAGCACCGCTGACCTGCCAGCGTTCCTGCCATGTCCGGCCAGGCTGATCGGCGAGCCAGTCAAGCACCGAGACCAGCCCGCGCCGCCGCCGCAGCCGTGCCGTCGTGTCGGTGAACGGCTGCTGCGACATCCGAGTCAGGAGCAGGTCACGGTCCTGGCGGGTGGCGCGCCACGTCGAGGGGAGCGCCCGAGGCGGATACCGGCGATGTAGCTGCTGCATATCCGGCCCGGACACCGTCGCGGGACCGGTTGCGGTCACCGCCTCAAGCTGGGCCTCGTGGTGGACACTCATCGGGACCGCTTGCTGAACAACGTTGCCAGGGACTCGGCCCGATACCCGCCACCAACCTCGCTGTTGCCCACCGCCGCAGTGAGTGTCGCTGATGCCTCGGCCAGACGGCGTTGGTGGTGAGCCAGCACCTCGGCGATGACCTCGGCCGGGGCGGGAGTCAGATACAGCTGTGTGGTCGAGAGGTGGACATGTCCCAGGACCCATTGAATGTCACACAACGGCATCTGCGGGTCCCGCGCCATCCGGTAGGCCGCGGTGTGACGCAGGTCGTGCAGCGACCAGTTCGCCCCCAACTCCTGGTTCGCGCGGGTGAACATCGCCCGCGCAGCATGATAGTTCAGCGGCCGCAACGGTTTCCGGTTCGTCCACCACAACGGGTCATCCACCCCGGCAGGGACCGCGGCGCCGAGGGAGACCTGGTAAAGCCGTAACCAGATGAAGGCGTCCGCGCTGGCCGGTAGCTGCTGCACCGCCCGCGAACCCTTCCTAATCACTGTGATCAACTGCTGGCCCGGATCGACGTCCCCGCCACGCGCCCCCAGCAGCTCCGCGGCCCGAGCCCCGGTCGAGACCCAGAACGCGACCAGCGCCCGGTCTCGGTCCGAACGCAACTGGGCGAAGACCTGGTTGAACCGCTCATCAGGGATCCGACGAGGCACCCGCCGAGCCAGCCGCGGGCGATACCGGCCCGAGCGTTCCTCAGCAAACGGCTCCATCGGATTGTGATGAGCATGAGCACGCGCCCCGACCCGCCCTCTGACCAGCGGAAACGGGTTAACGATCGGGCCGGACCCGGCCTCCAGGTGGAAGTCATAAAAGCTGCGCAACACCGTCTCACTGTGAGCGAGTGTCGAGGACGCGTACTTGCTGCCCGGCGACCGCTTGCCCGTCACCGCATTCGCCGCCCCAGCAGCCTGCCGCGATCCCGCACCACGGCGGGGCTTGTCGACAAGCCCAAGCCACCGGCAGAAATCACGAGCCTCGCACCGGGTCGCCTGCACCCACGGCACATCGACCGCCCACAGGAACCGGAACCAGCGCAACAGATCCAGCGCATACGAACGCTGAGTCGCCGCACTACGCCCCGAGGCCTGCAGCTCGTGAAGAAACTCCGTCACCGAGGCGACCACCCCACCACCCGGATCGACCAACCGGTAGGGCTCCCAAAGAACATCGGTCTCCACAACCGCACCAACACCATTCACCACGAGGGTGACCAAGTCACGCCCCTCCACCGCACCAGAATCAGCCATGGCCGGGGACCCTAACCACAACCATCCGCCCAGCACACCCACGACCTGCGGGGATACCTCCGTAGTTCAGTCAACGGTTAGACGTTCGGGTTTCATCCCCTGACGGCGTGGTGTGACAACACCCACGAGTCTTTGGTGATCAAATTGCGCCCGGGGCGGGCTGGGTCTAACACCGCGAGCGACCATATCGAGGTGTTGACCGAGGCGATCGAGCAGATCCCCGCGGCGCACCGCCGCCGACTGTTAGTCACCTGTGACGGGGCCGGGTCCACCCACGCCCCGGTCAGCCACATCAGCGAACTCAACAATCGACCCGGTCACCAGGTGCGCTACTCGGTCGGTTCGACTTCGACCACCGGATCCGCACCGTGCTCGGCACGCTGCCCGCCACCGCCTGGGCCCCCGCGCTCGACGCCGCTGGTGACCCCCGTGAGGACGCGCAGGTCGCCGAGCTCACCGGGCTGCTGCGCCACAGCGCCGGCGGTGACCGCCTCGCCGCCCGACATGCGGATCATCACCCGCCGGGAAAACCCCCACCCCGGCGCGCAACGGAGCTTGTTCGAACAACACGCGGGCAAGCGTTACCAAGTGATCGCCACCAACACCCCCGGCACCGACATCCAGTTCCTCGAAGCCGCTCACCGCACCCAAGCCCGAGTCGAAGACCACATCCGCTGTGGCAAGAACACCGGCCTGACGCACATGCCTTCCCGCGACTACGCGATCAACCAAGCCTGGTGCGCCGCGGTGTCCCTGGCCTGCGACCTCCTCGCCTGGCTCCAGCTGCTCGCCCTCACCGGCGACCTCGCCACAGCCGAACCCACAACCCTCCGCTACCGGCTCCTCCACATCGCCGCGCGCCTCACCCACGGCCCACGACTCAGACACCTGAAAATCCCCGAAGCCTGGCCCTGAGCCCACCAGCTCTGCCGCGCTTTCACCACGATCTTCGCCCTGCCACCACCCTGACCAGCCACGACCCGACCCCACGACCCAAGGAACCCCGCCCGGCCCGTGGAACCAGCGCCCACCCGACACGACAGCCGGGCACTAGACCACACCCACCACCCAAAAACAAGATCAACACAAGGATCGGGCGAGGTTTCTAACCAGATGATCACCGCCGTGAATACGGGAGGCTAGGTCCACTTGGCGGCCAGCGGAGCCATCGGAGCCCGCATTAGGTTCCACTTGGCGGTTTACGGTAATGAGATCTGCGGGGAAGCCGATATGGGACGCGGGGTCGAGCGTCTGAAGACTGATCCCCAACCATGTGAAAAAACGTGCTTACCGCCCGGTCCTGAGCTGAGACACTGGTCAGCAACGGCAGTTCAGAAGGGGTAGGACATGGCCGTACTGCAGTCCACCAACCACCGGTGAAGGGGATCGTGTTGGCCGGCGGCGCTGGCACCCGGTTGCATCCGATCACCCAGGCGGTCTGCAAACAGTTGCTGCCGGTGTATGACAAGCCGATGGTGTACTACCCGCTCTCCGTGCTGATGTTGGCCGGGATCCGGCAGATCTTGATCATCTCTACCCCGTCGGACCTGCCACTGTTCCGCCGCCTGCTCGGGGACGGCAGCGCACTGGGGTTGCGGCTGAGCTACGCCGAGCAGGCCCAGCCTAACGGCCTGGCCGAGGCCTTCGTGATCGGCGCGGACTTCATCGGGGACGATCCGGTCGCCCTCGTACTGGGCGACAACATCTTCTACGGCCCCGGCTTCTCCCGCCAGCTCCAGCAGTGTGTCACCAGCTTTGACGGCTGCGTGCTGTTTGGGTACCCGGTCAAGGACCCGCAGCGCTACGGGGTCGGCGAGGTCGACGCCGCCGGCAAGCTGATCTCCATCGAGGAGAAGCCAGCAGCTCCCCGCTCGAACAAAGCGATCACCGGCCTGTACTTCTACAACAACGACGTCGTGAAGGTCGCTCGCTCGCTCACCCCGTCCGCGCGCGGCGAGCTGGAGATCACCGATGTGAATGTGCACTACCTGCGGCGGGGTCGGGCGACGCTGATCGATCTGGGCCGCGGGTTCGCCTGGCTGGACACCGGAACCCACGAGTCGCTGCTGGAGGCCGGCCAGTTCGTCCAGGTCCTCGAGCACCGGCAGGGTGTGCGGATCGCCTGCCTGGAGGAGATCGCGCTGCGGATGGGCTTCATCGACGCCGACGCGTGCTACGCGCTGGGCCAGGCGATGGGGAAGTCCGGCTACGGCCAGTACGTCATGGAGATCGCCCGGTCAACCCACTGACGGACCCGTCAAGACAGCTGGCGCCGAGCCATCTCCTCCAGGCGGTGCACCCGCTCAGTGATCGGTGGGTGGGTGGAGAACAACCGCGCCGCACCCTCACCCGGCCGGAACGGGTTTGCGATCATGAGATGGGACTGCGCGGCCAACGCTGGCTCCGGGCTCAGTGGCGCCATCTGCGTGCCGTGCTCCAGCTTGCGCAGCGCGCTGGCCAGCGCCAGCGGGTCCCCGGTGAGCTCCGAGCCGGAGGCGTCGGCCTGATACTCCCGCGACCGGCTCACTGCCAGCTGCACGATGCCGGCCGCGATCGGGCCGAGCAGTGCAATCAAGATCATGGTGAGGGGGTTGGGGCGGTCGTCGCTGCTGCCGCCGAACAGCCCGGCGAACATCGCCAGGTTCGCCATGGCGGTCACCATGCCGGCCAGCGCCCCGGCGACCGAGGAAATGAGGATGTCCCGGTTGTAGACGTGGGAGAGCTCATGACCGAGCACACCACGCAGCTCACGCTCGGTGAGCAGTTCGAGGATCCCGACGGTGCAGCACACCGCGGCGTGCCGCGGGTTGCGACCGGTGGCGAACGCGTTGGGGGCCTGCGTCGGGCTGACGTACAGCCGCGGCATCGGCTGGCGCGCGTCGGTGGCCAACTCCCGCACTATCCGGTACATCATAGGCTGCTCGGGCTCGGCCACCGGGCGGGCGCGCATGGCGCGCAACGCCAGCTTGTCCGAGTTGAAGTACGCGTACGCATTCATCCCGATCGCGAATATCAGCGCGATGAGCATTCCGGTGCGGCCGAAAAACGCCCCAACCAACACCACCAGCGCCGACAGCCCGCCGAGCAGCAGCGCGGTCTTCAGCCC
>JBOHFG010000139.1:0-10678 GCA_050699575.1 Pseudonocardiaceae bacterium | reverse complement strand
AAGGTGCACCGCTGTATCCCCACCCCACGCGGGCCGCGAACACCGCAACCCATCCTGATCACTGCCAATAGCGGCGAAGAGCACGTCATGGCCGAGTCGCTGAGCGATGCCTCGCGGGGGATGTACGTGGCGGAGGTCTGCCCCGATCGCGTCGGTGACGGCATGGATCGTCGCGGCGCGCGGCGCCGGGGGGATGCCGAGGTCGCGCACGCCCTTCGCCGCGCGATGGAGGCGGGTGTAAGGGACACAGATGACTTCACCTGTGAGCGGACAGCCGATCTCCCTGTGGATGGACACCTTCTGGACCAGCGCGACCCGCCCACCAGTTTCGAGGCCGGGCAACCAGTGACGATCTTGCATGCTGGGAGCCGTGTGTTCCCCGATGGTTACGGCGGACTGCAAGTGGGTACCCCCGCCTCATGCATAACGGCCAGGTGACAACTCGCGAGGCGAAGCGCGCGGCGACATCGCCGGACGAAATATTCGTTTCCCTCCGCATGCAGCTCGACAATATCCGAGAGTGGAACGAGGAGCGTAAGTGGGGGCTCAGGCCTGACGACCTCGACTTCCTTGACCTCACTCCACCGTCTGAGAACAAGCCCCTTGTTGTTGATCTCCTCGCGGTCTACCTGAGTGGTGACACTGAGCTCAACGGTGTCCGGCGCACATGCCATGAACTGTGGACAGTGGCGGCCGAACAGCAGCCCCATTCGTGGTGCTGGGACTGGTATTGGGACAAATGGAAGGGTAGCCCCAAGCCGGTACGCCTGGCCGACGGCATCGTCCATCAGCCCGGCATCCGGAGGGTAACGGTTGATCTGGGCGCCCACTTTGAACCCGGGCAGTACCTCTCACCCAGTAAAGTGCGCAGCCCGCGCTCTGCGCACGCCGAAGTACTCGCAGCCGCAGCTCACTTTCCGCGGTGGATCCGGGCTATGGACGGGAAAATCGTACCCTATACCTGGCTCTCGGGCTATGAGGTGATGACCTGGGAACGCCCAAGCCCCGAGCGCTTGCCGGCGCTCAGCTGGGTCGGCTACCGGCACTCCATGAGCCTCACGGCTGACTGGATTGACCACGCACACAGTGGATGGGCATCGCCAACTTGCCTGAGTTGAGGACGGTTCTCACAGATTTTCCACGCCAGGAGGAACGTCCTCACCACTTCTCAACCATGATGAAGATTCTCCGAATCGTGGGGCTTAATGGAAATGATTTACGTCCGCGTCGGTAAGTCCGTTGGTGTGAGCAATCTGCGGCCAGCTCTGCCGCCCCCGACCGTGTACGCGGTGGGGTCAGTCTCGCATGCCCGTCAGCTCTGAGACCCTGATTCCAGCTCGGACTTGAGGCGGTGCAATGTTTTCCGCATGCCATCCCGGTTGATCTCCGAGCGCATGGTCGCAGACTTGCCGGTGAAGATTCGACCTAACACCGTGGCCCCGCGACCACGTTTGTCCATCCAGTACTCGGTGACCTCGGTACCACCCTCAGCAGGCGAGAACCGGTAGCCCCAGCGAGCCACCGGAAAACCGAATGCGGTCACGTCAAACGCAAACTCCACGCTGGGGTTCGCCACTCGCACCTGGCATGTGGTGAACCAGACGAACGGCCCATGCTTGTTCCATCCGATGAACCGAGTTGGCATGCCATCCTTCCTACGCCAGACCCATACGGCGAAACATTCGGGGCTCCATCGGACCATCCGCCGTACGTCCGCCACCGCAGCAAAGGCCTCAGCTGTAGGCGAGCCTACCACAACGTGCTCTTCCACTGGGGTAGACATGCCTAGACCTCCTTGGACTCATAACGGTCGTAGCGACAGACAATTATTCTAGCAGATCGTAATTCTGCTACGGTGCCCCTTTCCAGGGGTCAACTGGAGGGATGGTCAATGAGCGTGGCTGGTTCGGTGCACCCAGGAGCGGGAGACGATCTCCCGGGAACTGAGGGCTGCCAGCGTGCCCGCCGAGTACTGATCGCCGAGATGCACCCGGATTCGCCGACGATTCCGGCGGTTTGCGCCGACCCAGACGACAACTATCTGTGTGCACTCGCCTACGCAGCCAACACGCGCGTCATTTCGGTCACCCTGGCGGTTCATCACCACGACGCCGGCGTACGACCAGCGCGTCACCGGTCGTGCGGTTGCCGTCAGGCAGCTCCAACGTATGCAGCGCATCATATTCCGAACTGCATCGAGCTCCGGCTACCGGTGCCGCGGAATCGACCCGTTCGGTGCGGCAAGGGCCGCCAGATCGTCGGCGATGAGCCTGATGACCTGGCGGCTCTGCTCGACGAGATAGAAATGGCCGCCGGGGAAGACTTGCAAATCAAACGCGCCGGTGCTGTGCGCCGCCCACGCCTTGGCCTCGTCGATCGTCACCTTCGGGTCGTCGGCACCGATGACGGCGACGATCGGAGCCCGCACGGTCCGATCGGTGGTGTCGCGGTAGGTCTCAATGGCCCGGTAGTCACTCTTGATTGCCGGCAAGATCATCTCCAGCATCTCCGGATCGCCAAGCAGGTCTGAGCCGGTGCCGCTGAGCTCCCGCACCTCCGCAATGACACCCGCGTCGTCGCGCAGGTGCACGCTCTCCGACCGGTGGCGCGACGGTGCCCGCCGGCCCGAGACGTACAGCCGCGCCAGCGGGGCAGCACCGTCCTGCTCCAGCCGGAACGCCACCTCGTAGGCGAGGACGGCCCCCATGCTGTGCCCGAAGAAGGCCAGCGGGCGGTCGGCCAGCGGGCGTACCACAGGCAGAATCGCCTCCGCGAGGTGCGGAATAGTGTCAATGTTGGGCTCGGCGCGGCGGTCCTGACGGCCTGGATACTGCACGGCAACGGTCTCGACGCCTGGGGCGAGCGCCGCCGAGACCGGGAAGAAGAAGCTCGCGGAGCCGCCGGCATGCGGAAAACAGACCAGCCGTGCACTGCCCTCCCGCGCCGGGTGATAACGCCGAATCCACCTGTCCGAGTCGGTGGTCATGGCACGTGACGTCCTTTCCCTCGGTCGGATTCCCCGGCGAGACCATTTTAGCTACCTAACTGTCCGCAACCGCACCGCCGCCGAGGGGGGCGGTGGGGCGTCGGCTACTGTCTCGCGTCGTGGTCGACTCACTGCCCGCAACGAGTCCGTGGCTCATTGACGCGATTACCGAGGTGCTGGCCGAGGCCGGGCCGATGACCGCGGACCAGCTTGCTGCCGCGCTGGCGGGTCGCGGTGTGGATCTCGGCGACGCCCCCGATGAGGCGCTGGACGAGGGGTTGGACGACGGCGACGGTCTGGTGGCGATGCTGGCCGATGAACGGTGGGCGTTGTTGCCGGCCTTGCTGGCCGGGCGGGTGTTCACGCACCAGGTGAACGGGCCGGAGCTCGAGCACGACATCCTCGTGATGAGTTCGGATCTCACACCGGTCGACATGCTGACCGAACGCGAGGAATACCAGCGACTGACCGACGGCTCACCGGTAGTCGGGGTACTCATGCCCTTCGATGCCGACACCCTGGCCGAGCGGGGCATCCCGCTGGATGCGGTGGGCAATCAGGGTGCTCTGCTGCTTCCGCCCGGTTACCTGCAGGGAAAGGGGCTCAGCGAGGGTGATGTCATCACGCTCGGTCTCGCCGAGGACGGGTGGCTGCTGGAATCCGTCCCGGCGCCGGTGGTGGCGGCCGAGACAGTGGCCGAGCTGGGACAGCGGCTAAGTGCACTCCTGGTGGGCGAGCCCATCCAGCTGGACGTCGCGGTCTGGACGGTGTGCGCGGACGATCCGACGCTGTTCACCGCACCGCTGCCGCCGTTAGGGGCAGCACTGGATGCCTGCGGGTTGGCTCATGACGGAGAATGGCTCGCCCCGCCGGGATTCGACTTCCCGCGGTGGCAGGTGGAGCAGCGGTGCGCGATGATCGCCCAGTTGCATGACCTCGACGACACCGAAGCCCTCGCGGTGCTGTCAATTGTCACGCTGTACAACCAGGTCGCCGAGATGCACACCCAGGAGGATGGGGACGCGGCCGCGCGGGCCGCCCTCGTCGCCAAGTTCACGAGCTCCCCGACTACTCACGATGAGGACACCACGCTCAGCGCAGCCACGGTCCGGATAGTCACGGCGTGCCTGGCTGAGCCCGCCGTGGCCGAGGCGGTGCTGGCCGAGACCATCGGGTTCACCAGCGAAGGCGCGGCAGCGCTCGGCATGTTCGCCGAGACGCTGGAGCCGCTGGTGGCGCGAGGCGCCCACCCGGCCTTGCGGTGGCTGCGCGGCAAGGCACACGAGCGGCTCGGCGACCTCACCCGGGCCGAGTCGGCTTACCACGCCGCGGAGTCGGCCGACCCGCAATGGTCGCCGGTGCTGGTTGACCTTGCTAGATACGCCAGCGACCGCGGCGATGCAACCCGAGGGCTGGCGCTGCTGCGCCGTGCGGGAGTTCCATCCGACCACGTATTGCTCGAGCTGCTCGAACGATTTCAGGCCGGGCCCCGGCCCGATCTCGGCCGCAACCAGCCGTGCTGGTGCGGATCCGGCCGCAAGTACAAGAAATGCCACCTCCACCACGAGCAGCTCCCGCTGGACGAGCGCGCGGCCTGGCTTTATTACAAGGCGACCATGTTTCTGCTCGACCAGCCCTGGCGCCTTGCGATGATCGAGGCCGCGCGAGTGCGGGCCCAGTTCTCCGAGGTCCCCGATGCCGTACTCAGGGCACTGGGCTCACCGCTGGTCACCGACACGGTCCTGTTCGAGGGTGGCGCGTTCGCCGAGTTCGTGGCCACCCGAGGCGGGTTGCTGCCCGAGGACGAGCGGCTGCTGGCCGAGCAGTGGCTACTCATCGACCGGTCGGTCTACGAGATCGAGCAGGTCCACCGTGGTGTGGGCTTCACGATGCGCGACGTGCGCACCGGCGACGTCCACCAGGTCCGGGAGCGGACGGCCAGCCAGACGGTCCCGTCAGGCGCGTTGGTGTGCGCCCGCGTCGTGCCCGCCGGGGACACAACCCAGATCTTCGGCGGCATGGAACCCGTCGCCCTGCACCAGCGTGACGAGCTCATCGCGCTGCTGGACGCCGAGCCGGACACCGTGGAACTGGTTGCCTTCCTCACCCGACGACTCGCCCCACCCGCTCTGAGCAACACCGAAGGCGACCCGCTGGTGCTGTGCGAGACCACCCTGAAAACTGGCGACCCAGCGGCGTTGACCGCGAAGCTGGACCAGACCTACCAGCGCGACGACACCCACCCCTCGCAATGGACCGAGCACATCGGGGAGTACCTCCGCGCCACGCTGTGCCTCGACGGCTCCGAGCTGACCGTCCATACCAACAGCGAGGCCCGTATCGATCGCGTTGTGGGCACTCTCCAGGCGCTCGACCCGACGCTCACCATCATCGACCGGTCGCGCCAGCCGGCCCGCGACACCCGGGAAGCGGCCACGCTCACCGCCACCGGCGAGGCCTCCGCGCTCGACCCCGCCAATCCCGAGGTGGCAGCCGCGCTCGACCAATTCATCCGCGGCTACGAGCAGAAGTGGCTCGATGAGTCCATCCCCGCGCTGGCTGGGCACACCCCTCGCCAGGCCGCCGCGGATCCCACCCGGCGCGGCGACCTGATCCGGCTCCTCGACTCCTTCCCCACCCACCAGAACAACCCCGGGGCGATGAACCCAGACCGGCTCCGCGCCGCACTCGACTTGCCGTAACACTCGGCGCTGTCTACCGGCCGCGCTACCTCGGCACCGACGCGCATACTCGGAGGGACCGCGACACCCACCACAATGCCTGCGTGCGCTGGCTGACCGCCGCTCCCCGCCCCTTGATCGTGCCGCCGCTCTTCATAGCGGAGGCATGCTATCTGATTGGCAAGCATCTCGGAACCACCGCCGAGGCGACTTTTCTCGACGCGTTCGGGCCGGGCCAGACACTGTCACTTGGTGACTTCCTGGAGGACGACGTGATGCGGATGGCTGCCCTCGTCCGGCAGTACGCCGATCTCAAGCTCGGCGGCACGGACGCGGCTGTGATCGCGACGGCGGAGCGGTTGGGCATCACGCGCGTCGCTACCGTTGATCGACGCCACTTCACGGTGGTCCGACCCAAACATGTGGGGTCGTTCGCGTTGCTGCCCGACCCGCTGTGAACAGTTGTTGAGCACCGACAAACACGGCCGAACAGCAAGGACTGCACTTATCTGGCAGGCACGGCCGCGATGCTCATCCGGATGCGACGGGTGTCAGATCCGGCAGGCGCTCCTTGAATCCGCCTCCTTCCCCATGTCGGTCTCGTCGAGTTCACGGGGTTCGGCCTGCACCGCGAGCTACGGCGTCGTGCCGATCTGGACGGGCTGAGCATCCGGGATTATCTGCTGCGCCTGATCCGACACGACCAGCAACGCCCACCCGCGACGGAGTGGCGGGCCCGCCTTCGCCGGCTCGAGCCACTCGATCTCGGTGTCCCCGCTGCCAATCTCGTCCAGACCGACCGGACCGCGCGCGACCTCGAGCCCTTCCTGCAACAACGCCAACCGTGATCGTGATCAACGCCAGCGCATTTCTCGAGGTGCTCCTGCGCTCGACACCCGGGTTGGCCATGGAGGCGCTGCTCACTGACGCACCGATCGAGCGGGTGCCCTGCCGAGAGCTGCTCACCACGGCCCGCCGGTTCGGCCCGGCGATGTCCGGCTACGACGCGCTCTACGTCCGCCCTCGCCGTGAGCCTGCGATGCCCGCTAGTCACGACAGACGGGCGCCTGGCACGTATCGCAACAACACAGTTCAGCCTCACCGTGACCCACGTTCCGACCAGTGGCCGGTGAGATCCTCTCAGGTCGGCGGAGCGCAATCCTCGGGAAGCTCCGCATCCATCTGCGCGAGGGCTTCGCTACCGAGCTTGACAAGTTTTCGCAACGACCCAACGTCGAAGGTCAGGTTGAGGTAACCCGACAACCCGCCGAACAGCAAGTCCGCAGCGTCGCCTTCGACCCTGAATTCGATCGGGCAGGACTGTCCGATCGAACCCCACGAACCAACCGTGTACGTGTCATCCATCATTGTGTATTCCTCCCGCCGCAGCCCCGTCCACACGTGTGGTCGAGACCATTATGTATCGGTCGCGACCATAAGGCAATAGGACGAGTCGGGGGACGGTGGGCCACCGGCCGACGACTAGGGTTGTGCCGTGATCGAACTCGGTGGCGCTCCCCGCGCCCGAGCGCTGGCCGGAGCACTTCGCCAAGCGCGCGAGGCGGCCAAGGTCAGCGTGCGCGAGGTCGCCCGCAGGCTCGACATCTCCCACTCCGTGGTCTCGTACTGGGAAACCAACAAGCGCGTGCCGCGCCTGGAGGACGTCGCCAGCTACCTCACCGCGATCGGCGTGACCGGTGACGAACGAGAAGCCATCCTCGATTTCGGCCGGCACGCGGCCGACCAGGACTGGCTGACCGTTGGCATCCCCGGCATATCCCAGCAACTCGCCGGCGTCATGGAGTGCGAGCGGTCAGCCAGCGCGATCACCGACTGGTCACCGCACATCGTCACCGGTCTGCTCCAGACCTCCGACTACGCGCGGTCGATCATCAGCGGCGGCAGCCTTCCCGCTGGCGAAGTCGAGGCGCGAGTGCTGGTGCGGATGGGACGCCGTGACGTCGTCCTGCGCAGCAATCCGGTCCAGCTGACCGCGTTCCTGGGCGAGGCCGCCCTGCACGAGATGATCGGTGGGCCTTCGGTGATGGCCGACCAGCTCCATTATCTGAGCAAGGTCGCCGAGTCAGACACGATCACCGTTCGGATCGTCCGGTCCTCCCAAGGCTGGCATCCGGGCCTGAACGGTCCGTTCGTGCTCTACGATTTCGATGATGCTCTATCGATCGTTCTGCTCGACCACCACCGGACCGGCGCGTTCGTCATCGAGCCGGACGACGTGGCCGCGTACAAGGCCGTTGCAAACAAGTTCGACCAGCTGGCGATGAGCCCTGCCGACTCTCTCACCCTCATCACCCAGACCAGACATGAATTGGAGGCTACGACATGACCGAGATGCGCTGGTGGAAATCCAGCTACAGCGGAGAAGACGGCAACTGCGTCGAGCTGGCGCTCACGCCGGGTGCCGTCCGGGACAGCAAGAACCCCGCAGGCCCGGTACTCCCGGTACCCGACATGCCGGCATTCCTCCGCGAGATCAAGCGCGGCCGATTCGACCCCCGCTGACCACCAACGGTCCCAGCCCCCGCCACCTCGTGATCGGAAGCGGGGGCCGGGTAACTCAGGGCGCGGTCACCATCAGGTTCAGGCGTAACGGCCCGGCGCGACTGTCCGGCAGCTTCAGCACGGTGAGCAGCGCTGGCCTGCCTTCACTGGTCACCAGGCAGATTTTCGAGCCCGGCTTGAGCGTGTACAGCTTCGCATTACCACCCCTGTCCCCGGCGTACTGCCTGCAGACCGCCACCGTATCGCTGTCCCGCACGACTCGGACGGGGTTGTAGTCATCCCGATCGGTGCCGTCCTTGTCCACTCCGGCGAACTGGTCTGGTCCCCCCACCGTCCGGTACAAGTCGAACCTTTGGTATTCGGGCGAGTCGAACGACACCTGGGTCTTGCCCACCACGGCCTGGCCGGATGGGACGTCGAGGTCGTATTGGACGCCGGGGTGCACCTCGAGGTCGAACTCGTGGTAAACGACATCGCCGCTATCGGAACGTGCCGAAGCGCCGCTGTGCCACCAAATTCCGGACCGCCAGATTCCAGCAGCGATGACCACCAATGCCAGTGCCAACAAACTCACCATAAGGCGAGGCCACCGCGTCCACGCGTGGCCGGCCCGCAAACCCGCTACCGCCGGCGAGGACCTTCCTCCGGTCCGCGGCGGCGGGTTGAGCGCCGCGTCACGGTTGAGCACACTCTCGTGGGTCGACCTCAGCTCCGGTCCGGGTTCGACGCCTACCGCGTTCAGTCGCTCGTACGCCGCGCGGTAGGCGTCGAGGGCCTCGGCCTGGCGGTCGCTGCGGTACAGCGCGATCATCAGCAGTACCGCGAAGCACTCGTGCGTCGGGTTCTGGCGAGCCAGCGAGTCGAGCTCCGGCACGCTCTCGGCGTGGCGCCCGAGCGCGAGATCCGCCTCCCACCGGGTCTGGAGGGCTAGCAACCGCTGTCCCTCCAGCCGCGCGGCTTCGGCGTCCACGGCTGGGGAGGCGGTCAACCCCGCGTAGGCCGGCCCGCGCCACAGCGACAGGCTCTCCCGAGCTAGCTCGGCCGCCAGATCAGCCCGGTCCTGCGCCAGGGCCGTCCGCGCCCGCCCGAGCATGTCACCGAACTGGTGACTGTCCACCCGCTCGCGCGCGAGGTCGAGGAAGTAACCGCCCTGCGCGGTTTGCAGCTGCTGTGAGGGCGCGCCGCGCGGCCGGTCCGGTTCAAGCACCGCGCGTAACCGGCTCACCAAGGTGCGGAGTGCGTCGACCGGGCTCTCCGGCTGGTCTTTCGCGGACCAGACACCGCGGACCAGAGTCTCCGTGCTCACCACCTCACCGGCGTGGATCACCAGGCACGCGAGCACGGCCTGCTCCCTCGGTCCGCCGAACTCCAACCGCTCACCGTCGCAGCGCACGGTCAGCGGGCCCAGGACCTCGACCTCCATGGCTCGACGTCCTTTCTTGACGGCTACGTGGCTAACACCGCCACTGTCTGTCCTACCTAATCGACGTCCTGCTGATTTAATCACACTTTCAGTGGACCGCCATAAGGGTGAAATTTGATGACATCGTGTTGTCAGGTCCGTTTGGTGACCCTTCCACCGGGGGCGTCCCAACGAGACCGAGTGAGGAAACATCACCATGACCAGAAAAAACATGAGGTGGCGGTGGGTTACCGCCATCCTCTTCGCGGTCGCCACGCTGTGTCTGCAGTCCGCCTCTGTCGCCGCTGCGGCCCCGGTGCCCGAGGATCTGACCTGGGAGGACCCCGCGGAGCGAACACTGCCGACGGCACCACCAGGTTGGCGTACCCAGACCTGCTGTCCGACTCGTTCGGCGCAAGTAGTCACCACGCCGACCCGATCCGGCGGGCATGCGGTGAGATTCCAGCTCGACCGCGGCGATCCCATCGTGGCAGACAGTTCACGTGCCGAGCTGGTGGATACGACCCCCGAGCCGGCTGACGCGGAGCGCTGGTATGGCTTCAGCGTGTTTCTACCTAGCGCGACGTGGCAGCGACCCGACCCGTCAGCGGAGATCCTGGCACAGTGGCACCACGCCGCAAACACCGGTTCACCGCCCTTGTCACTCACCAGCCGCAACGGTCGGTGGGAGATCAGCCAGCAGTGGGAGGAGCTCGGTCCGAACGGCAGGAACACGGTCGTCGCTGACCAGCAGATCGCTCGCTGGACAGATTGGGTGTTCCACATCCGTTGGTCCGAGGGAGCCAACGGCCTCGTTGAAGTCTGGAAGGACGGTGTGCAAGTCTTCCGGCAGGCTGGTAAGAACAAGTACGCCGACGGTGCCGGCACCTATTTCAAGTTCGGCATCTACAAGTGGGACTGGACGTCCAATCCGACTCGCTCGAATACCGATCGCCGCATCGTCTTCCACGACGAGCTGCGGATCAGGGACGGGAATGGCAACTACAGTGCCGTCGCTCCACGCTGATCGACGAGCGAGGGAATGATCGTGGTGGCCTTCCGGGCACGGTCTGGACCGTGCCCGGA
>JBOHFG010000138.1:0-19676 GCA_050699575.1 Pseudonocardiaceae bacterium | reverse complement strand
TCGACGACTGCCGGGAGTACTTCTGGGCTGGTGCGGACGCGGTTAGCCTAGGCAGCGCGAGCTGGCTGGCGTCCTATCCCGGCTACGTGCTGTCCCCACTGCACGGCTGGCGGGTTCGCTCGATCCTGCGCAGGATCGAGCTGGTGAGTGGCAAGCAGTCTCAATGCCACTCACCAGGCAGCCGATAGGCTGCTCTCCGATGGCCGATCCCTCCACCTACCGCCCGGCACCGGGGACGATCCCCGAGGCGCCAGGGGTGTACCGCTTCCGGGACGAGCACGACCGGGTGATCTACGTTGGCAAGGCGAAGAGCCTGCGCAGCCGGCTGAGCTCCTACTTCGCCGACCTAACCGGGCTGCACCCGCGCACCCGGCAAATGGTCACCACGGCGGCGTCGGTGGAGTGGACGGTGGTCAGCACCGAGGTCGAAGCGCTGCAGCTGGAATACAACTGGATCAAAGAGTTCGACCCGCGGTTCAACGTCCGCTACCGCGACGACAAGTCGTATCCGGTGCTGGCCGTGACGCTGAACGAGGAGTACCCCCGGTTGCACGTTTACCGGGGGCCCCGCCGGAAGGGAGTCCGGTATTTCGGTCCTTATGCGCACGCCTGGGCGATCCGGGAGACACTCGATCTGCTCACCAAGGTGTTCCCGGCCCGGGTGTGCTCGGGTGGGGTCTTCACGCGACACGGCCAGATCGGCCGGCCGTGCTTGTTGGGCTATATCGACAAGTGCTCGGCACCGTGCGTGGGAAACGTCACCGCCGAGGAGCACCGCGCCATTGTCGACGATTTCTGTGATTTCCTGTCCGGCCGGACCGACAAGATGATCCGCCGGCTGGAGCGCGAGATGGAGACGGCCGCTGGCGAGCTGGAATTTGAGCGCGCCGCGCGGCTGCGTGACCACCTAGGGGCGTTACGCCGGGCGATGGAGAAGCAGGCGGTAGTGCTCGGTGACGGCACCGACGCGGACGTGGTCGCGTTCGCCTGCGACGAGCTGGAGGTGGCGGTGCAAGTGTTCCACGTCCGCGGTGGGCGGGTCCGCGGCCAGCGCGGCTGGGTGATCGAGCGGGTCGCGCAGGTCGATCTGGTCGGTCAGTTCCTGACCCAGTTCTATGGTGAGCAGGCTGCGCTGGCCGGGTCCGCCGATGACGCCGTCCAGCCGGTGCCGCGGGAGGTGCTGGTGCCCGAGCTGCCCGAGGACGTCGGCCCGCTCACTGAGTGGCTTTCGGGGCTGCGCGGCGCGCGAGTGCAGCTGCGGGTGGCGCAGCGGGGGGACAAGCGGGCGCTGGCCGACACCGTGGCGCGCAACGCTGCGGAGGCCTTCGCCCAGCACAAGCTGCGTCGCGCCGGTGACCTGACCGCCCGCGCCGCGGCGCTGCAGGAGATCCATGAATACCTGGGGCTCGACGCTGCTCCGCTGCGCATTGAGTGTGTCGACGTCAGCCACGTGCAGGGCAGCGACGTGGTGGCCTCGCTGGTGGTGTTCGAGGACGGGTTGGCGCGCAAGTCGGACTACCGGCGTTTCGCGATTCGTGACGCGGCCGGGGAAGGGCGCTCCGACGACGTGGCGAGCATCGCCGAGGTGGTCCGTCGGCGCTTCGCCCGCTACCTGCGAGACAACGAGCCGGGCCTGGATCCGGAGACAGGGCGTCCCCGCAAGTTCGCCTACCCGCCGAACCTGCTGGTGGTCGACGGCGGTCCGGCGCAGGTGGCCGCCGCGGCCGAGGTGCTCTCCGAGCTCGGTATCACCGAGGTGGCGACTGCCGGGCTGGCCAAGCGGCTGGAGGAGGTCTGGTTGCCCGGCGAGGCCGACCCGGTGATCCTGCCGCGCACCAGCGAGGGCCTGTACCTGCTGCAGCGGGTACGGGACGAGGCGCACCGGTTCGCGATCAGCTACCACCGGCAGAAGCGCTCGGCACGGATGATCAGCTCCGCGCTGGATGAGGTGACCGGTCTCGGGCAGACCCGGCGCACCGCGCTGCTCAAACACTTCGGCTCGCTACGGCGGATCCGGCAAGCCAGCGTGCAGGAGCTCACCGAGGTCCCCGGGGTCGGCCCGAGCACTGCGCGGGCGGTGCTCGCTGCCCTGGGTTCCGAGCAGAACCCGGATAACGCCGACGAGAAACACAGTAACGGGGTGGCGCCGTGACCGCGGCGCACAGCGGTATCGAGGTCGTCGTGGTCTCCGGGTTGTCCGGCGCCGGTCGCAGCACGGCCGCCAAGGTGCTGGAGGACTTGGGCTGGTTCGTGGTGGACAACCTGCCGCCCGAGCTGATCGCCACCATGGTCGAGCTCGGTGCGCGGTCCCAAGGCATGGTGACCCGGGTCGCGGTGGTCATGGACGTGCGCAGCCGGGCGTTCACCGATGATCTGGCCGCGGTGATCAAAGATCTGGACGCGAGCGGCTACCGGCCCAAGGTGCTGTATCTGGAAGCCACCGACGCGGTGCTGATCCGGCGCTTCGAGCAGGTCCGGCGCAGCCACCCGCTGCAGGGTGATGGCCGGCTGGCCGACGGGATCGCCGCGGAGCGGGCGTTGCTGGCCCCGTTGCGCGACGAGGCCGACCTGGTGCTGGACACCACTGGGCTGTCCGTGCACACATTGCGCGCCAAGATCGAGCACGCATTCGGGGGAGAAGCCAGCACCCGCACCCGGATCACCGTCGTGTCCTTCGGCTACAAGTACGGGCTGCCGATGGACTCCGACCTCGTGATCGACGTACGGTTTCTGCCCAACCCGTTCTGGATCCCGGAACTGCGCGAGGGCACCGGCCTGGACGCCGAGGTCCGCAACTACGTGCTGTCCCAGGAGGGCGCCGAGGAGTTCCTGGAGCGCTACCTCGGGCTGCTGCGGTTGGTCAGCGGGGGTTACCGGCGTGAAGGTAAGCGTTACCTCACCATCGCGGTGGGATGCACCGGTGGTAAACACCGCAGTGTGGTCGTGTCCGAGGCGCTGGCCGCCCGGCTCACCCAGCAGGACGGCACGGTCCAGGTTGTGCACCGGGATATGGGTCGAGAGTGACCCCCCCGCTCAAGGCTGTCGCGCTGGGTGGCGGCCACGGACTGTATGCCACGCTGCTGGCCCTACGGGCTATCACCGAGGATGTTACCGCGGTGGTCACGGTGGCCGACGACGGCGGCTCCTCCGGGCGGCTTCGCCGGGAGCTGGGTGTGCTGCCGCCGGGCGACCTGCGGATGGCGCTGACCGCGCTGGCGGCCGACGACGGTGGCGGGGCTCGCTGGCGGCAGGTGTTCCAGCATCGCTTCGGGGGCACCGGCGCGTTGGCCGGGCACGCTGTGGGCAACCTGGTGATGGCCGGGCTGCTGGAGGTTCTCGGCGATCCGGTGGCGATGCTTACCGAGGCGTGCCGGCTGCTCGGGGTGACCGGCCGGGTGCTGCCGATGACCACTGAACCGCTCGATATCGAGGCCGACGTGGCTGGTCTGGACGGTGACCCGAACACCCTGCGGCAGATCCGGGGCCAAGTGGCGGTGGCCACCACACCGGGTCGGGTGCACCGGGTTCGGTTGCGTCCCGATCGGCCGCAGGCCTGCGTCGAGGCGGTCTGCGCCGTCGGCGAGGCTGATCTCGTGGTGCTCGGGCCGGGTTCGTGGTTCACCAGTGTGCTGCCGCATCTGCTGGTCCCCGGTCTGGCCGGCGCGCTGACCACTACCGTGGCGCGCCGGGTGTTGGTGCTCAACCTGGCCCCCCAGCCGGGCGAGACCGCCGGCTTCTCCCCGGAGCAGCACCTGACCGCGCTGCGCGATCACGCACCGCCCGGGTTCACCGTGCACGCAGTCCTCGCCGATCTCGACGCGGTCGCGGTGCCCGCTCGGTTGCACCGCTGCGCAGCGGCGCTGGGTGGGCACGCGTACCTTGACCGGGTCGCTGAGGGCGGATCCACCGATCGTCACGATCCGGTGGCACTGGCCGCGGCGCTGCGTCGGATACTAATGGACGCATCGCATCTGCAAGGGGAGGAGAAGCGCCGGTGGCCATGACCTCCGCCGTCAAGGACGAGCTGAGTCGGCTACGGGTGACCAAGATGTGTTGCCGGCGGGCTGAGGTGTCCTCGTTGCTGCGCTTCGCCGGGGGCCTGCACATCATCGCCGGACGCGTCGTGGTGGAGGCCGAGCTGGACACTGGCTCCACCGCCCGCCGACTGCGCCGGGAGGTGCACGAGCTCTACGGGCACAACTCCGACGTGCACCTGATCACGTCCGGTGGGCTGCGCAAAGGCACCTGCTACGTGGTCCGGGTCGTGCGTGACGGGGAAGGGTTGGCCCGCCAGACCGGGCTGCTGGACCTGCGCGGCCGCCCGGTTCGGGGGTTGCCCCCTCAGGTCGTCTCCGGTGGTCTGTGCGACGCCGAGGCATCCTGGCGTGGTGCGTTCCTGGCGCACGGCTCGCTCACCGAACCTGGCCGCTCGGCCGCGCTGGAGGTGACCTGTCCCGGGCCGGAAGCGGCGCTGGCCCTGGTCGGTGCGGCACGCCGGCTGGGCATCGTTGCCAAGGCCCGTGAGGTCCGGGGTGCCGATCGGGTGGTGATCCGCGACGGCGACGCCATCGGGGCGCTGCTCACCCGGCTCGGCGCGCACGAGTCGGTGCTGGCCTGGGAGGAACGGCGGGTGCGCCGCGAGGTGCGCGCCACCGCCAACCGGCTGGCCAACTTCGATGACGCCAACCTGCGCCGATCCGCGCGCGCGGCGGTGGCCTCCGCGGCCCGGGTCGCCCGGGCCATGGAGTTGCTCGGCGCGGACATCCCGGGGCATCTGCGCACCGCGGGCCGGTTGCGGCTGGAGCACCGGCAGGCTTCGCTGGAGGAGCTGGGCCAGCTCGCCGACCCCCCACTGACCAAGGACGCCGTGGCAGGACGGATCCGCCGGCTGCTCGCGATGGCCGACCGGCGGGCCGAGGAGCTGGGGCTGCCGGACACCGAGTCCGCAGTTACCTCCGACATGCTCGACGCCTGACGCGAGCATCGAGAAGCGAACACCGAGAGAGGAAGAGGGCATCGTGACTGTTCGGGTAGGGATTAACGGGTTCGGCCGCATCGGGCGGAACTTCTGGCGCGCCGTGCAATCCGGTGGCCACGACATCGAGGTGGTGGCGTTCAACGACCTCGGCGACGTCGCGACCATGGCGCACCTGCTCAAGTACGACAGTGTGCTGGGCCGGCTAAAAGAGGACGTGCACGTCACCGACGACGGCATCGCGGTGGCCGGCAAGACCATCAAGGCGCTCGCCGAGCGGGACCCGGGCGCGTTGCCCTGGGGTGCCCTGGGCGTGGATGTGGTGCTGGAGTCGACCGGCTTCTTCACCAAGGCCAAAGATGCCCGCAGGCACGTCGATGAGGGCGGCGCCAAGAAGGTGGTCATCTCCGCGCCGGCCACGGGTGAGGATCACACCGTGGTGCTCGGGGTCAACGACTCCCGGTTGGACGGTTCTCAGACGGTGATCTCCAACGCCTCCTGCACCACCAATTGCCTGGGTCCGATGGCCAAGGTGCTGCACGACGCGCTGGGCGTTGAGCAGGGCTTGATGACCACCATCCACGCCTATACCCAGGACCAGAACCTGCAGGACGCCCCGCACAAGGACCTGCGCCGGGCCCGGGCCGCCGCGATCAACGTCGTGCCGACCTCCACCGGGGCCGCTAAGGCCATCGGGCTGGTGCTGCCCGAGCTCAACGGCAAACTCGACGGCTACGCGCTGCGGGTGCCGGTCCCTACCGGGTCGATCACCGATCTCTCTGCCTCGGTGTCCCGGCAGACAAGTGTCGAGGAGGTCAACGAGGCGTTCCGGGTTGCCGCCGACGGCCCGCTCAAGGGCATCCTGCGCTACAGCGTGGAGCCGATCGTGTCCTCGGACATCATCACCGACCCCGCATCGTGCATCTTCGACTCGCCGTTGACCAAAGTGATCGGCAAGCAGGTCAAGATTGTCGGCTGGTACGACAACGAGTGGGGTTACTCCAACCGGTTGGCGGACCTGATCGTCATGGTGGGCTCGCAGCTGTGAGGACGCTCGACGACCTGCTCGCCGGGGGAGTGTCGGGCCGGACCGTGCTGGTTCGGCCCGACCTCAACGTCCCCCTGGACGGCACGTGCATCACTGATGACGGCCGGATTCGGGCCGCACTGCCCACCCTGCGGGCGCTGACCGGTGCGGGGGCCCGGGTGGTGGTGGCAGCCCACCTGGGGCGGCCCACAGGAGCACCCGATCCGGCATACTCGCTGGCCCTGGTCGCCGCCCGGCTCGGTGAGCTGATGGGTGCCCCGGTGGCAGCGGCGACCGACGTCGTCGGGGAGTCGGCTCGCGCCGCGGTGGCCGGTCTGGCCGGCGGTGACCTCGCGTTGCTGGAGAACGTCCGCTTCGACCCGCGGGAGACGTCTAAGGACGCCACCGAGCGGGGCGCGCTGGCAGATCAGCTCGCTGCCCTGGCTGGCCCGGACGGCGCGTTTGTCTCCGACGGGTTCGGTGTGGTGCACCGCGTGCAGGCCTCGGTCGTCGACGTCGCGCAGCGGTTGCCCAGCTATGCTGGCACCTTGGTACTCGCCGAGCTGGCCACCTTGCGGCGGCTCACCGAGGCGCCGGGTCGGCCCTACGCCGTGGTGCTGGGTGGTTCGAAGGTGTCCGACAAGCTCGCCGTCATCGAGGCGTTGCTGCCGAAGGTGGACACGCTGCTCGTGGGCGGCGGGATGTGCTTCACCTTCCTGGCAGCGCTGGGTCACCCCGTTGGTGCCTCGCTGCTGGAGCCGGACATGGTCGAGGTGTGCGCCCGGCTGCTGAAGGTCTCCGGCGGCACCATCCGGCTGCCGTGTGACGTGGTCATCGCCGACAAGTTCGCGGCGGACGCGACCACCCGCGTGGTGTCCGCCGAGGACATCCCGGATGGGTGGAGGGGTCTGGACATCGGCCCGGACACGGTGCGTGACTTCGCCGCGGCGCTGGCGGGTGCCGCCACCGTGTTCTGGAACGGTCCGATGGGGGTGTTCGAGCTCGCTCCGTTCGCGGCGGGCACCCGTGGCGTCGCGCAGACCATCGCGGGCTCCAGCGCGTTCAGCGTCGTCGGTGGTGGCGATTCGGCGGCCGCGGTGCGGCTGCTGGGCCTGCCCGAGGACGGGTTCTCGCACATCTCCACTGGTGGGGGTGCTTCTCTGGAGTTTCTCGAGGGCAAAGTGCTGCCCGGTGTCGCGGTGTTGGAGACTTAGCCAGTGGCCCGTCAACCGTTGATCGCCGGCAACTGGAAGATGAACCTCCACCACTTGGAGGCCATCGCCCTGGTGCAGAAGCTCGCTTTCGCCCTGCCAGAAAAGTACTTTGCCAAGGTCGAGGTGGCGGTGCTGGTGCCGTTCACCGCGTTACGCAGCGTGCAGAGCCTCATTGAGGGGGACAAGCTGCTGATGCGCTACGGCGCGCAGGATCTGTCCCCGAAGGACTCCGGGCCCTACACCGGCGATGTGTCCGGGCCGATGCTGGCCAAACTGGACTGCAGCTACGTCATCGTCGGGCACTCCGAGCGGCGCGAGCACCACGGCGAGGATGACGGGGTCGTGGCCGGCAAGGTGCGGGCCGCGTTGCGCAATGGGTTGGTCCCGATCCTGTGCGTGGGTGAGGGGCTGGAGATCCGCGAGGCCGGCGGGCATCTGGCGCACAGCACCGGGCAGCTGCGTGCGGCGCTCAAGGGCCTGTCCGCCGAGCAGGTCCGGACCGTCGTGGTGGCCTACGAGCCGATCTGGGCGATTGGTACCGGGCGGGTTGCTACTCCGGCCGACGCCCAGGAGGTTTGTAGCGCGCTGCGGGCGGCGCTGGGGGACAAGTACGGTGCCGAGGTCGCCGCTGATGTCCGGGTGCTCTACGGAGGATCAGTTAAATCGGGCAATGTTGCCGATCTGGTCGCCGAGCCCGACATTGACGGCGCGCTGGTGGGTGGTGCGAGCTTGGACGCCGACGAGTTCGCGAAGCTCTGTGCCCTGGCCGCCGGTGGCCCTCTACCGTAACGGGGTACCCTTGCGAATCAGTCGTCGTCTGACGAGGGTGTGATGAAGCTCTTCTTGCAGATCCTGCTCCTGGTTACCAGCATCGCGTTGATCCTGCTGATCCTGCTGCATCGAAGCCGCGGCGGGGGATTGTCCAGTTTGTTCGGCGGCGGTGTGCAATCGAGCTTGTCCGGGTCCAGCGTCGTGGAGAAGAACCTGGACCGGCTGACGTTGTTCGTCAGCGCGGTATGGGTGATCTGCATCGTGGGGACCGGACTTCTGATCAAGATCGGCTGAGCAGCCCGGAAATGCCCGGGCGATGCCGCGAGGTGAGGGCGATCAATGGCTAGTGGCAACGCGATCCGCGGTACGCGGGTCGGAGCAGGTCCGATGGGGGAGTCTGAGCGGGGAGAGACCGCTCCTCGCCGGCGGGTGTCCTACTGGTGCGCGAACGGGCATGAGTCCAAGCCGTCATTTGCGGCTGAGGCCGAGGAGCCCGACATGTGGGACTGCGTGCGGTGCGGTTTTCCGGCTGGGCGCGACGAGCAGGTGCCACCCGAAGCACCCCGCAACGAGCCGTACAAGACGCACTTGGCCTACGTGAAGGAGCGTCGTTCCGATGCCGACGGCGAGGCCATCCTCGCCGAGGCGTTGGCCAGGCTGAAGGAATCCCGCGAGCCCTGACCAGCGACTGGCCCTAGCTCCTGGTCAGCGGCCGAGCAGTTCTGTGGGGAGCTTTGCGGCGGCCCTCCGGTCCAGCAGCCACAGTGTGCGGCGTTGGCCTGTGGCGCCTGCGGCAGGCAACTGCACCTCTCCCGCGCCACCCCGCAGGGCCATCGTGACCGCTGCGGCTTTCGCCGACCCGGAGGCGATCAACCACACCTCGGTGGCGCACCGGATGGCGGGCAGGGTCATGGTGATCCGGGTGGGCGGTGGTTTGGGGCTGCCCCGCACTCCGATCACCGCGCGCTCGGTCTCGTAGACGGCGGGAGTGCCCGGGAACACCGAGCCGACGTGGCCCTCCTCGCCGATGCCGAGACAGCAGATGTCGAACGAGGGTGCCAGGCCGCGGTCCTCCGGTTGCCGCCGGCTCAGCAGCAGGTCCTCGTAGGCCTGGGCGGCGGCGTCCGGGTCGTCTCCCCAACGGCCATCCGATGCCCCCATCGGGTGGATCCGGCCGGGGTCCAGGCTGACGTGGTCGAGTAGCGCTTGGCGGGCCTGGGTCTCGTTGCGCTCCGGGTGGCCGCTGGGCAGGAAGCGCTCATCGCCCCAGTAGACATCCAACTTGTGCCAGTCCACCGCCGCGGCTGTCTGGGTGTCTGCCAGCTCACGGAGCACTGCGCCAGCGATGCGTCCCCCGGTCAGCACCAGCGAGGCGGACCCCGCGGCGGTCTGGATATCCACGATCCGGGTGACCAGCCGGGCTGCCGTAGCCGCGGCGAGTACCTCTGCAGTGGCGTGCACCACGACATCGGGATGGCTCATGTGCTGCCCCAGATCTTGCCCGGCGTGTCGTCTGATCGGGTGTTCTTCGGCGGTCCGGTTCGGTGACCGTCCACCTCGGTCATTGCGTGCAGTGCGGCCTGGTAGATCTCGTCAGGGTCGAGCCTGCGCAGCTCCTCGGCGAGGCACTCCCGCACCGGGCGCCGCCGCAACGGCATCTGGCGGTCCGGTTGACCCGGCTGACGCAGGGTGCCCACCTTCCCGTCTGGCCGGACCAGCTCCACCGGGCCGGAACGACGCTCCAGCACCGCCGAGCTGATCCCGCCGCCGGGAAGGCTGGTGCGGCGCTGCACCGGGGCGGTCAGGCGGGACCGCAGCCAGCCGGCGAGCAGGTCGGCCGAGGGGTTGTCCACGGCGCCGGTCACGGTGACCATCTCCACCTCCTCATACGGCGGGAGATCGAGTGCCGCGGCGAGCAGCGCGCGCCACGGGGTGATCCGGGTCCACGCCAGGTCGGTGTCCCCGCCCGCGTACGAGCTTCGGCGGAGCTCTAGCGTCTTGATCGGCTGCCGGGCGGCTGCGGCGTCGGTGATCCGGCGCTGCGCTAGCCTCCCGATGGGGTCCTGCGCCGGGACCGCGGGGGCCACCCCTGGCCACCACGCGACCACCGGGCAGTCCGGTAGCAGCAGCGGGATCACCACGCTGTCCCCGTGGTCGGCCAACGGGCCGTACAGGCGCAGCACCAGCACCTCGGACGCACCGGCGTCACCACCCACCCGGATCTGCGCGTCCAGCCGGGCCCCGGCCCGTTTGAGACCCCGGGCTACCACGAGCACCCGGCAGGGATGCTCCTTGCTGGCCTCGTTGGCGGCCTCGATCGACTGCTCCACCTGCTCGGAGTCGTCGGTGACGATCACTAGGGTGAGCACCCGGCCCACCGCCACCGCGCCACCGCGCTCCCTGGCGTCGATCAGCGCGTGGTTCACCGCCGATGTGGTGGTGGACGGCAGATCAACGATCATTGTTTACCTCCACGACGCGAGAAATCAATTCTGGCCCTGATCAGGGTCGCCGCCAGGTCCGCCCGGTCCTGGCGATCATCCGGTCCGCGGACGGCGGCCCCCAGGTGCCCGCGGGGTAGAGCTCGGGCTGGTCCTGCTTCGCCCAGTGCTCGAGCACCGGGTCCAGGATCGCCCAGGACAGCTCCACCTCCGCGTTGACCGGGAACAGTGACGGCTCGCCGAGCAGCACGTCCAGCAGCAGCCGCTCGTAGGCCTCGGGAGAGGACTCGGTGAAGGCCGTGCCGTACCGGAAGTCCATCGTGACGTCACGGACCTCCATTGCGGTACCGGGCACCTTGGAACCGAACCGGATCGTGATGCCCTCATCCGGCTGAACCCTGATGACCAGGGCGTTCTGTCCCAACTCCGCGGTGGTGGTCTTCTCGAAGGGCAGATGGGGCGCCCGCTTGAAGATCACCGCGATCTCGGTGACCCGCCGGCCCAGCCGCTTACCGGTGCGCAGGAAGAACGGCACCCCAGCCCACCGCCGGTTGTCCACCTGCAGGGTGATCGCGGCGAAGGTCTCGGTGGCGGAGTCCTGGTGGAAGCCCTGTTCTTCGAGCACCCCAACGACCTTGGTGCCACCCTGCCAGCCGGTGGTGTACTGGCCGCGCGCGGTGGTCTCTTCCAGTGGCTCCACCAGCTTGGTCGCGGACAGTATTTTGATCTTCTCGCCACGCAGCGCATCGGGCGAGAAGGACAGCGGCTCCTCCATCGCGGTCAGCGCGAGCAGTTGGAGCAAATGGTTCTGGATCACATCCCGGGCCGCCCCGATACCGTCGTAGTAGCCGGCTCGGCCAGCCAGGCCGATGTCCTCGGCCATGGTGATCTGCACGTGGTCCACATAGTGGCTGTTCCAGATCGGCTCGTAGAGCTGGTTGGCGTAGCGCAACGCGAGAATGTTCTGCACCGTCTCCTTGCCGAGGTAATGGTCGATGCGGAACACCGACTCCTCGGGAAAGACGTCGCTGACGATGTCGTTGAGCTCCCGGGCGCTACGCAGATCGTGCCCGAATGGTTTCTCGATGACCACCCGACGCCACTGGTGACCGTTCTGCGCCGCCAGCCCCGTGCGGGCCAACTGTTTGAGGACCACCGGAAACATTGCGGGTGGAATGGACAGATAGAAGGCGTGGTTGCCGCCCGTGCCCCGTTCCTTGTCGAGCTCCGCGACGGTGGACGCGAGGTCGTCGAAAGCCGCGTCGTTGTCGAAGTCGCCGGGGATGAATCGGATGCCCTCGGACAGCCGGGCCCAGACCTCCTCCCGGAACGGGGTCCGGGCATGGTCCCGGACCGCGTCGTGGACCAGCTCGGCGAAGTTCTCGTCGGCCCAATTTCGGCGGGCGAACCCGACCAGCGCGAAGCCGGGCGGCAGCAGGCCGCGGTTGGCCAGGTCGTAGATCGCCGGCATCAGTTTCTTCCGGGACAGGTCCCCGGTCAC
This sequence comes from Pseudonocardiaceae bacterium, assembly GCA_050699575.1. Lineage (GTDB taxonomy): Bacteria > Actinomycetota > Actinomycetes > Mycobacteriales > Pseudonocardiaceae. The sequence continues at coordinate 7,747 of JBOHFG010000138.1, read as the reverse complement.
GCCGAAGATCACGACGCCGCACGGTCCGGCGATCCGGGGTAGCCGCTTGTCCCGGTTGTCCAGCAGGGGATTCGTCCACCCATCCGGGGTCATGCTGCCGGTGATCACTTGATCTCCTGGAGGGCGTGTACCACCTGCACCAGCCCGGCCGCCCGGTCGAGGAGGTGCAGCCGTAGCACGGGGCGGCCGTGGGCGGCGAGCACTTCAGCGTCCCCTAACGCTTGGGCCTGCTGCAGCTCACCGAGACTGAACGTGGTACCAGGTACCGGGATGTCGGTGTCGACCGCACCGGTCAGCTGCAGGAACGCCCCGTTCTGGTGGCCGCCCTTATGGTATTGGCCGGTGGAGTGCAGAAAGCGGGGGCCCCAGCCGAAGGTGGTCTGCAGCTGGGTGCGGCGGGCCAGCTCGGTGCGCAGCACCGCAGCGGAGGCATCGGCGAGGCGGTCCAGGTAGGCCTGCACCGCGAGGTAGCCCTGCTGCGGGGTGGCAGTGATCAGTGCCTGCAGCGCGCCGCTCAGGGTGGCTACACCGGCTGGTAGCCAGTCGCCGGTGGCGTACACCGCGATGTCACCGTCGAGGAACGCGGGCTCGGTGGCCGAGGTGCTGACGACGCCGTTGAGCCGCGCGCGGGCGGCGATCTTCGCGGCTTCCACGTCCGGCTGGTCGAACGGGTTGATTGCCAGGAGACGACCGACCACGGCGATGGCGTGCTCCCAGAGTAGCAGCTGCCCACCCAGTGTGCCGTCCACCGCGACAGCTGCTGCCGCTACCCCTGGCCCGATCGCCACCGGCGTGGCGTCCGGTCCGGCGTCGACGAAGCCAGGCGCGGCCGGGTTCTCCACCACGACCGGCAGCAGCCCGGTGCCCTCCTTACCTGTGGACTCGGCGATGAGCTGCTCGGCCCAGTCGGCGAGACCGATGATCCCCGAGCCGGTGTCGGCGAGCACAACCTTCTCGGCACCGGCGGCATGCCTGGCCGCCAACACTGCCGCCAACGTCAGCGCGGGGTTCGTGGGGTCGTCGAGGGCCAGCAGCGGGGCCAGCTCGGCCGCGTCGTCGAGCAGGCCCGCGATGTCCGCCCCGGCCAGACCGGCCGGGACCAGGCCGAAGGCGGTCAGCGCCGAATAGCGCCCGCCCACATCCGGATCGGCGGTGATCACCGCCCGGTAGTGTTCCGCGTCCGCGATCTGCTGTAACGGCGATCCCGGGTCGGTGACCACCACCAGGTGCGCCGCTGGGTTCAGCCCGGCTGCGGCGAATGCGGCGGCGAACACCCGCCGGTGGCTGTCGGTCTCCACTGTGGAGCCCGACTTGGACGACACCACGAGCACGGTGCGCGCCAGGTCCCCGGCCAGCGCGTCGGCCACTTGGCCGGGATCGGTGGTGTCCAGCACGGTCAGCGCCACCTTGTCAGTGGCGCAGATCACTTCCGGGGCCAGTGACGAGCCACCCATCCCGGCCAGTACGACGCGGTCGATGCCCTCAGAGCGCAGGTCGGCCCGCAGCGCCTCGATGGTCGCCAGCAGCGGTCGGGAGGTCTCGGGCAGCGCCACCCAGGCCAGCCGCCGGGCGGCCTCCGGCTGCGCCTGCGGACCCCACAGCGTCGGATCCTGGCTGGCCAGCGCGGAGGCCACCCGCTCCGTGACGAGGTTGTTCACCAACACCTGGGTCACGCCGGCTACTCGAGGAGCCTGGACGTCGACGGTGAGCTGCGACATCGGTGGTCAGTTCCCCTGCTGTGGTGCGGCCTTGGCCAGCTGTCCGGCCACTGTCTCGCCCAGCTCGGCCCAGGATGCGTCGAACTTCTCCACCCCTTCGCGCTCGAGCACGACGAATACGTCATCGAGATCGATTCCAGCCTCAGCCAGCTCATCGAAGGTGCGCTGAGCCGGTTCGGCGGTGCCCGACACCTGGTCGCCGGGTATCTCGCCGTGGTCAGCGAAGGCCAGCAGGGTGCTCTCCGGCATCGTGTTCACTACCCCCGGGGCAATCAGCTCGGTAACGTACTTGGTGTCCGGGTAGGCCGGATTCTTTACTCCGGTGGACGCCCACCGCGGCCGCTGTGGGCGTCCACCGGCCTCGTGCAGGTGAGCCCACCGTGGCGTCGCGAACTCCTGCTGGTAGGCCGCGTAGGCCAGCCGGGCATTGGCCACCGCGGCCTGGCCACGCAGCGCCAGAGCCTGCTCCGTGCCGATCGCGTCCAGCCGCTTGTCCACCTCGGTGTCCACCCGAGAGACGAAAAATGACGCGACTGAGGCGATGGAGGCCAGATCGTGCCCGTTGGCGCTGGCATGCTCCAAGCCGGCGAAGAAGGCCGCCATCACTTCTCGGTAACGGGCCACCGAGAACACCAGGGTGACATTGACGCTGATCCCGTCGGCCAGCGTGCCGGTGATGGCCGGTAGCCCCTCCGCCGTCGCCGGAATTTTGATCATCAGGTTGGGCCGGTCGACTACTTTCCACAGCTCCGCGGCCTGCACGAGGGTGGCTTCGGTGTCGTGCGCCAGCCGGGGATCGACCTCCAGCGACACCCGGCCATCCACCCCGCCGGTGGCCTCCCAGGTCCCGCTGAACACGTCGCAAGCCAGTTGCACGTCGGCGACGGTGATTTCGCGCACGGCCGCATCGACCGAGACGCCGCAGGCGGCCAGGGTGCGCACCTGCTCGGCGTAGTCCTCCGCGTGGACCACCGCCTGGGCAAAGATTGTCGGGTTGCTGGTCACTCCGACGACGTGCTTGGCGGTGATCAGCTCAGCCAGGTTACCCGAGCTGACCCGTTGCCGGGACAGGTCGTCCAGCCAGATCGACACCCCCGCCTCGGACAGGGCTTGCAGGGTATCGGTGCCGCCTATCATGGGTTCTCCACTTGCCAAAGGATGTTCAGTTCGTTCTACGGCCCAGGGTACGACGGGCGGCGTCGGCTACTGCCTCGCCGGTGAAACCGAATTCCCGGTACAGGGTCTGCCAGTCAGCAGAGGCGCCGAAATGCTCCAGTGATACCACCTCGCCATGATTGCCAACGAAACGGTGCCACGGCATCGCGATGCCGGCCTCGACGGCTACTCGAGCCGTGACCGGTGGTGGCAGCACCTGGTCGCGGTAGGCCTGCTCCTGATCGTCGAACCATTCCACGCACGGCATGGACACGACCCTGGCCCCGATTCCCTCGCCCGCCAGTATCTGCTGGGCGGCCACCGCCAGCTGCACCTCGGAACCGGTGGCGATCAGCAACACGTCGGGTAACCCCCCGCTGATGCCCTCGGCGGCGGTGTCGGACAGCACGTAACCGCCGCGGGCGACGCCGGCGGCATCGGTGCCCTCCAGCACCGGCACGTTCTGCCGGGTCAGGGCCAGTCCGGTCGGCCGGGTGCCCTTCTCCAGCAGTGCCTTCCACGCCGCCGCGGTCTCGTTGGCGTCCGCCGGACGGACCACGTCCAGCCCGGGGATGGCCCGCAGCGCGGCCAGCTGCTCGACCGGCTGGTGAGTGGGGCCGTCCTCGCCGAGCCCGATGGAGTCGTGCGTCCAGACGTAGATGGTTGGCGCCCGCATCAGCGCGGCCAGCCGTACCGCCGGGCGCATGTAGTCGCTGAAGATCAGGAAGGTGCCCCCGTAGGGCCGGGTTGGCCCGTGCAGCACGATCCCGTTGAGGATCGCGCCCATGGCGTGCTCGCGGACCCCGAAGTGCAGGGTGCGCCCGTAAGGCTGCGCGGTCCACGTCTTCGTGGAGATCTTCTCGGGGCCGAACGAGGTGGCACCCTTGATTGTGGTGTTGTTGCTCTCCCCGAGATCCGCGGAGCCGCCCCATAGCTCCGGCAGGACCTCGCCGATCGCCGAGAGCACCTCCCCGGAGGCCTTGCGAGTCGCCACGCCCTTCTTGTCAGGCTCCCAGGTGGGGAGTTTCTCCGCCCAGCCGGCGGGCAGCTCCCGGCGGATGAGGCGATCGAACAGCGCGGCCCCGGCAGGGTTGTTCGATCGCCATTTCTCGAAGGAGCGTTGCCACCGGGCGTGCGCGGCCTGACCGCGGGCCGCCACCTGCCGGGCATGGTTGAGCACCTCCGGCTCCACCACGAAGGAGCGCTGCGGGTCGAAGCCCAGCGCCTCCTTCACCGCGGCCACCTCGCCGGCACCCAGCGCGGCACCATGCGCGGCTCCGGTGTTCATCTTGTTCGGCGCCGGGTAACCGATCACGGTGCGCAGCAGGATCAGCGAGGGGCGGGCGGTTTCGGCCTTGGCCGCCGCCAGCGCGGCTAGGATGCCGACGACGTCCTCGCCGCCATGGACGGTCTGCACGTGCCACCCGTAGGCGGCATAGCGCTCGGCGGTGTCCTCTGACAGCGCGATCTTGGTGTCGTCCTCGATAGAGATCTCGTTGTCGTCGTAGATCACCACGAGGTTGCCAAGCTCCTGGGTGCCGGCCAGTGAGCAGGCCTCCGAGGTGACGCCCTCCTGAATGTCGCCGTCGGAGGCGATGACGTAGATGTGGTGGTCGAAGGTGCTCTCGCCCGGCGCGGCGCCGGGATCGAACAGGCCGCGCTCCCGGCGGGCCGCCATGGCCATCCCGACCGCGGAGGCCAGGCCCTGACCCAGCGGCCCGGTGGTGATCTCCACACCGACGGTGTGCCCGTACTCGGGATGGCCCGGGGTCTTGGAGCCCCAGGTGCGCAGTTGTTCGATGTCCGTGAGCTCTAGCCCGTAGCCGGACAGGAACAGCTGCAGGTACAGCGTCAGGCTGGAGTGACCGCAGGACAACACGAACCGATCCCGGCCGGTCCAGGCCGGGTCGGTGGGGTCGTGCCGCAACACCCGTTGGAACAGCGTGTAGGCCAGCGGGGCGAGACTCATCGCGGTGCCCGGGTGGCCGTTGCCGACGCGCTGCACCGCCTCAGCGGCGAGTACCCGGATGGTGTCCACCGCACGGGCATCCAGATCGGTCCAGTCGTCGGGCACCCGGGGGGTGGTGAGCTGGGTCAGATCGTCAGTGACGGACACACTCGTGCTCCTGACTGTGTTCGGTCCGTCGGCCCTGGGCGCGGATGGCCCTAGGGCCGATCTCTGCGATCCACCCTAGGGGAGGTGACGCCGCTGGCGTGGATTCATTTACCAGCTGCCCCCACCGGGGTGACGCATGCCACGTGATTACTATCCTGTTTGAAGGCATTACCCGTCCGATCCCCGGGAGCGCGGTGAGCAGCGCCGTCCAAGCCCCCGCACCGCCGCGGACGGGACGCCTGCTGCGCGGCTACCTCGCCTTGACCAAGCCGCGAGTGATCGAATTACTGCTGGTCACCACCATCCCGGCGATGTTGCTTGCGGGCCGGGGAGTGCCGTCGCTGTGGCTGATCCTGGCAACCCTGCTGGGTGGCAGTCTGGCCGCGGGCAGCGCGAACGCGCTGAACTGCGTTGCTGACGCCGATATCGATGCCGGGATGCACCGGACCCGGGCCCGGCCACTGGTGACCCGCCAGGTGCCCATTCGTCATGCGCTGATCTTCGGGATTGTGCTGGGGGTGGCCGCGTTCGGTTGGCTGTGGGCCACCACCAACTTACTGTCCGGGTTGCTGGCGGTGGCGACGATCCTTTTTTACGTCTTCGTCTACACGCTGCTGCTCAAGCGCCGCACTGCGCAGAACATCATCTGGGGGGGAGCCGCCGGGTGCATGCCGGTGGTGATCGGGTGGTCAGCGGTCACCGGCACGGTGGGGTGGCCGGCGCTGGTGATGTTCGGAGTGATCTTCTTCTGGACACCGCCGCACACCTGGGCGCTGGCGATGAAGTTTCGCGAGGACTACCAGCGGGTTGGCGTGCCGATGCTGCCCGCGGTCGCCTCCCCAGTGTACGTCACGCGCCAGATTGTGGTGTTCAGCTGGCTGATGGTGGTCTGGAGCCTGCTGCTGGTGGGTGCCACGAGCTGGGTCTATGCCGCGGTGGCGGTGCTGGCTGGCGGGTGGTTCATCGCGATGGCCCACCGGTTGCACGCCGCTGTGCGGCGCGGCGAGGTGGTCAACCCGATGCGGCTGTTCCACCTGTCCAACACCTACCTGTCGCTGGTGTTCGTGGCCATCGCCGTCGACTCGGTCCTGGGCTGGACCCCGCTCTAGGCTTTGCTTTCTATCGTCGGCTGCATGTCGCCGACCTGGCGCGACACGCAGGAGGGGAAACATGAGCGGCGCGGCGCTCGAGCAGCGCGTTGTGCGGGCGGCTGAGGCGGCCCTCACACAGCGGCGGTACGTCACCGCGATCGACGTGTTCCTGGGCCTCGGCTGGCTGACGCCGCCGCATCTCGACGACTGGCGGCAAGGCCGGGTGCAGTGCCTGGAACGGGTGGTACAGGCCAGCCTGCCCAAGCTGTCCAAGTCCATGCGAGCGTTTCGCCGCTGGGCGCAGGGCCGTGGCCTGGTGCCCAGTGAGACCGGCTACGTCCACCGAACTCGTGGTCACCGCACGCCGCTGCGCTTCAGCGTGAGCGGAGCACCCGAGATTGAGCGCGCGTACCGCACGCACTGGGTCACACCCGAGCTGTCCGCCGCCAAGCACGAATGACTCGCCGAGCGCCAGAGCCATCCGTCGGACCTCGTCCTCGAAGGCATCGCACGGACTCAGGCTCAAGCTGTGTGAGCGGTGCTCACACAGCGACTATGGTTATGACGCCGTCCAAGCCCTTGAAGTCCTCCGCGTTACGGGTATAGAGCGGAACACCCCTGGTCGAAGCGATTGCGGCGATCATCAGATCCATTCTGCGGGGCCGGGGATCGCGGCCAGCGGCGATGGCCAGCGCTACCAGGGTTCCGTACCGGGCGGCAGCGTCACCGTCGAAGGGCAAGGCGTCAAAGTCGGCGACGGCCGCGCCAAGCTTCTCCGTGCGCGCAGCCCGGGTGGTGGCGTCCTTGGACATGGCGACACCCTGATGCAGTTCGGCGAGGGTGACAGCGGTGATCTCCGGGATGACCGGCAAAGCTGCCGGATCGAGGAGATCGAGGTCGATATAGGCGCAGGTGTCGAGCACTCCACAAGCGGGGCGATCAGCCACGGCGCCGCTCCCATGGGTCGCCGTCGCCAGCGTGGTCTGGGGTGCCGAAGAACTCGTCAGCCTCAGTGCGCATGCGCACGTGGTCCACTCGCGGCAGTCTGCGGTGCCGTGCTACCAGTTCCTCGGCGCTCAGGCGCCGTCGCCGAGTGAGCGGGCGTAGCTCGGCGACTTCGGTGCCGTTGCGGGTGATGTGGTAGGTCTCACCTGATTCGACTGCGTCCATCACGGCTGCAGAGTTGTTCCTGAACTCGCGCTGGGTGATGATCTTCACGTCATGATTGTAGCTCCATGTGTCCCGATAAGCTACACCGCCGAGTGTCTCGTGGGCGCGGTCTGCGGGCAGATTCCCCTCTTGCTGAAGACATGGTCCGTGCGGACCGGGAGTGATCCGATTGAGCCAGTCGCTGGTCGTTGATGCCTCGCCGATGAGCGGCTTCACGCCGCAGCGACCTGGCGAGGTTACGATCATGCCCGTGAGGAGGTCCAGGTGGACGATACGGTTCGGGAGGTGCCGCGTCGCTGAGCGAGCTGCGCATGCACCGCGAAGCGATAATGCTGCTGGCACGTCGCCACGAAGCCCACGGGGTACGGGTGTTCGGGTCGGTCGCTCGCGGGGACGCAAGGATGGGGAGCGACGTCGACTTCCTGGTGGACATGGAAGTTGGCCGGAGCTTGCTCGACCTCGGTGGGTTCCTGATGGATCTGCAAAATCTCCTCGGT
>JBOHFG010000137.1:0-3119 GCA_050699575.1 Pseudonocardiaceae bacterium | reverse complement strand
GATCATGTTTGTCGCGCGGGGTAGGGCCAGGGCGACGATGTGTTCCGGGCCTATCCCGCGTTCGATGAGCGCGTGGGCGAGTCGGTTGGCCCTAGTGTTGAGTTGGGTGTAGGTCAGGGTGGTGTCCCCGTCGATGACGGCGGTGTCGTCCGGGGTGTGGGTGACTTGCTGTTCGAATAGTTCCGGTAAAGTAATCGGCGGCACTGCCACAGCGGTGTTGTTCCAGTCGATCAGCAACTGGCACCGCTCTGCGGTCGAGAGGATGTCGATCCGGCCCACCGGCTGGTCGGGGTCGGTGGCCGCGATGGCTTCCAACAGAACCAGGAAACGCCGCTGGTGAGCTGCCAGCTCATGTTGGCTGCAGACTTCTGGGTGCGCATGCCAGTCGAGCCGAAGTCCTGATTCCTCCTTTCTGTCCCAGATTGCGATAGATAGATTGTCGACCAAACCGCCCGCAACGTTGTGCGTCGTGCTGCGATGGCCGGCGAAGCGCAGGTTGTAATCGAAAGACATGACATTGATCGTCGGTGCGAAATACGTCCCGATACGGCTGCGTAGACCTAGGTCTCGATAGAGGTCCTCACCTCGGTAGCGTTGGTGTGCCAATACCTCGCGGACTTCCTGCATCGTCTGGCGCAGAAGCCGCGACAGGCTCATGTCGGGGCGTACCGATAACCGCAGCGGCAAGACGTTGGATACCGTGGCCGGTACACTCTCCGAGATAGGGTCCTGACGGGCTGTGACCGGCAAGTCGACGACCACATCCTGGGCGCCCGTTAATCGATGTACATACACTGCCGTCGCTGCAATCATGATAAGAGACCATGGCACCTTCGCCCGACGCGCTGTAACCCGCAACCTGTCGGCGTCGGGCTGGGATAACCAGGCCGTCTGATGAACGAAACTCTCAGGCGCTCCCGATGACCGGCCCGCGATTCCGGTTGGTTCTGGACGATCGGAGAAACGATCGAGCCAATATGCTCGGTCCTGCGTGAACCGCTCCGACGCGCGATAGATGACATCACAGTCCAACAGCTGCCGCAGCGAACCGAACGTCTTCTCCTCACACGGCCGGCCATGGGCGAGCGCGGTGTAAACGTCAGCCACTCGCCGGGCCACAAGGGACAACCCAAACCCATCCATCACAATGTGGTGGTAGCCCTGATACCACCAGAATCGGTCAGCGCCCGACTTGATCAACGCGTAGCTGAACAACGGGCCCCGAGTCAGGTCCATCGGCCGTGACACGTCGGCTGTCATCCAGTCCAACGCGGCCTTACGAGGATCAGCTTCGCCGCTGACGTCTACAACCGGCAACAACCAATCCAAGAAGGCATCGACAACCTGCCCCGGCCCCTCAGGGCGCTCCACGATTCGGACACGCAGCGAGTCGGCCTCACAAACAACCCGCCGCAGCGCCGTCTCGAACGACACCGGATCAACCGGTCCGCAGATCTCTACATACTCACCAATTTTGTAGACTCGGTTCCTTGGGTCCAGTTTCTGTTCGGCAAACCAGATCTCACGCTGAGCCGCAGACAACGGCAGAATAACATTCTCGACGCTAGACAACATTGGCTCCAAGTCACCTTACACGCTCAACGCCCGTCTAAAACGTTCCGCACGCCAGAGGCGAAAGGACCGCTTCGCGTGAGCGGAAGACAACAACACCATGGAGACCGGGAGACCGCCGCAGAACCAGGTCCCCCACTTAAGCACCTAGACAACAGCGACCAACACGCCAGCCGCTAGCACCGCCGCAGACGGCTCCCCATGGGCCCGGCAGGCTGATCAGGCATACTCAACGGCCCACCCCCGAATTTCGGCGATCAGGTAATCTTTTACTCGATTAGCGCCCTAATGGCCAAGTATACATCGACTCGCAACTCCCCGCTAGGGTTCAACAGCGAAGTCACTCGATAGTGAAACCACTCGATAGTGAAACCACTCGATCGCGGATCGTCAATCGCTAAGTATAAGCGTCATACGAACAGTCCTTCCGGGGCAGGGTCGGGGGTGGTCGCGATGATCTGGGCGCCCGGCTATTCGCCGCGCACCCACGGGGCGAGGAACGGCGCCAGCTGGATGTCACGGTCACGAACCTGACCATCGACCAGCTGATCCGGATGGGCGAGCTGACGGGCTCGGATGATCGGCATGTGGCGGCCCGCGCCCAGCTGATCGAGAGTATCGGTGAGGGGGAGCCGGCCGGACGGCTGGGATCGCGGTGGGTGCGCTGGGCCGCCACCTTCGGACCACCCCAACCCTCCGACCTGGACCGCCCAGCCGCGGAGGCCCTGCGCCACCCCTACACACTCATCGACACCGACGACCTGCCGGCGACCTACTCGACGGGGGTGCTGGCGGTGTTCGCCGCCAGCCTGGCCATCGCCGCCGCCCCCACTCAGGACACCGACACCACGGCCTACGAACTGCTCACCGGCCCGTGGAAGCGCGCGTGCCTACCCTCACGCTTCACGCCCAGTCCTCCGCGTGATCGTCCCTGACTTCGCAACCAGGAACCTACGCAGCAGCACGGCGTGCGCCCTTGCCGATGACACCGCCACGACCCGCTCAACCCAGGGTGCGGGGGCGCCGCGCGCCAACCGGGCAGGCCCCGGCCTGCCCGCAACACCCTGCCCGAAGGGGCCGCAGAGGTCTCCCAGCTCAAGGGTGGCGCACAGCGCCATCGCACAGCGACGCCGAAGGCGCCCTTGAACTGGGAGGGGCGGCCCCGCACCCTGCGCGGAGCCCCCGCACCCGACCCACGGAAACAGCAGTAGAGCCATATTTTGGCCCCACGTCTTGCCCGAACTAGCCCGCGAAACCGCCGAAGCAGCCGCCCAGGTCGGCCCTCGTACACGCCGTGCGACACGGGAGCCCGGATTGAGCCCGGTGTCGCACACCACGACCGACAACGCTGGGTCCGCCGCCGAGAACCAGCAGGTAGACACCACCGAAGCCCGGATCCCTGGCACGCCTGACGAGACGGTGCAGGGGGTTAAAAGTCCGATGCTGGGAGGTACCAATCGTCTACGCCTCGGCGGGGGCGTACTCGGCGACGGTCGCTGCGGAGGGGTTGGCCGCGACGGTGGCGCGGCGGCCACGGGTCACCTCGA